>JBKQRT010000206.1:0-8551 GCA_052143895.1 Acidimicrobiales bacterium
GCGTCCTCGTCGCCTTCCAGATCCTGGCCGGGAACTTGCGGAAGATCGACACCTTCCTGGAGAAGATCTCGAAGACCGAGACCGATGGGGCTGAGGAACGCCGAACACGTCGTCGGCGTCGCACCACGGATCCCATCCAGAAGTGGCTGGACCCCACCGGCTCGGCAGCGACGGGTGGTCGAGCACCGCCTGGCGGGTAGCTCTCCGTCGGCCTCAGAGGGACCCCTGCTGGTCCCGACGCGCCCGGAAACCACAAACCGGGTCGCTTCCCGTCACTCTCGACAGACCCGCCGCTGACTGACGGCCGAGCGGACGCCTACGGTGGCGATCCGGCTCCAATTATTCGGAAGGACCCCCTCTCGCCTCCCAATAATGTCGTCACGAACGGCCCAATAATGTCGACACCCCTTGGTGGGCTACCGACAAAACCCGGTCACTCAGGGACGATGCGCGAGCCTCCGAAGCCATTTCCCACGCTATCGGCCTCGATTTCCCACATTGTTGTTGGCGCAACCAATTCTGGGGAATCCCTGGTCAATGAAACGGATGAGATTCTTGGCAACCAAGGGGTGCTCTGAGAATCGACCATGAGGCTGCTGATGTGCTCGTTCACAGTCGGATCAGAACTTGCCCAGCGCAGCGCCGACAACGAACAGGAGTCCGAAGCTGCCGACGACGACCGCGACCGTCCAGCCGGCCATGGCAAGTCGACCCGATATGGGCTGGGCGGCCATAACCTGGTCGTCGCGGGCGAGCAGGACCAGGATCACCAGGCCGATGGGAGTGCCGAATCCCCCGATCACACTGGCTGCAACGAGCATGCCGATGACTGAGATCTTGGCCAGGGTCACGGCGAAGGCAAGTCCAATCGACGCTGCCAGCACGCCGTAGAAGCCCCGGGCGTGGCTCACCGGCTCGGATAGCCCACGACGCCAGTCGAAGTGTGCGCCGACCACATAGGCGGTCGTGGCCATGAGGACCGGGAGGGCGACCACCGCCGAGACAATGAGCCCGACCGCGAAGACATCCGCCGCCCCCGTTCCGGCAAGCGGACGTAGTGCCTGGGCTGCTCCCTGTGCCGACGAGACCGTCTGGTGACGTTGGCCGAGCGTCGCCGCCGAGGCGACGAGCATGAACCAAAGGATCACGGCGGTGAATGCGGCACCGACGACGGCGCCGAGCCTGGCTCGTGCCAGCACCCTTGTGTCACCGGACTGATTGGGAATCTCCTCCACACCCCGCTCGACGGTCTCCCATACGTAGACGTAGCTGGTCAGCGTGGTGCCGATTAGGGCGAGACCACCAGAAATAAGATCGCGGTGCAGCGAAAGCGTGGGTACCAGGCTGGAGCGAAGAACGAGCGGCCAGTTCGGATGGGACAGGAAGGCGACCACACCGAACGCCAGAAAGCCGAGCATCAGGTACCGCAGCACGCCGATGACTTCGTCGTACTTGCCGACGAGCAGCAGACCGACGAGAGCCAGCCCCAGTGGGAGTACGAGCCAGCGGGATTCGACGCCGGCCAGAATCCCGATCCCGGCCGCCCCGGCTTGCAGATCGGCTGCAATGGTGACCATATTGACGACGACGACCGACACCAAGAGGGTGGCTGCAACCCCCCGGCCATAGCGGATGCGGGTCAACGTCTGGAGGTCGTTGCGTGCCACCGAGCCGACGTGGGCGGCAATGGTCTGAACGACGCCGAGGAGAGGTGCGACGAGGACTGCCACCCAGGCGAGTTGATAACCGGTCTGCGCTCCGACGGCGACAGCCGTACCCACGTTCGTCGGATCGTTGTCAGACGCCCCCGAAACCAGCTCGGGACCGATGCTCCGAATGAATTCCGGGACGCGGAGCCGCCACGGTGTCCGCCTCCGCGTTCTCACGTTGGATATGCTTGCAGATCGATCGGCCGGCCTCGATGGCCATCCGTCAAGAGCGGGAACGTCGGCGGTTCCTATGGATATGCGACATTGTGCAATGAGTCGCCTTCGGACAGCCATGAGGAGGTTCATGGCAATGACGTGGCACCGAGTCGGAGTTGAGCAACCAGCGCTTTCTGAGCGCGCCTCTGCAGGAGCCCGGAATGGTCGGTCGCATGTGCAGGTGCGGCCCCGGTATGCGAAGATGGCGGTTCTGATCGGTAGTGGATCGGCGACCCTATTTGAGCGCCGATCCCGAGTGGTACTTCCTCGCCTCACGTGGGTGGCCACCTGGACCTGACCGGTCACCGTGCGCTCGGCGGGACCACGTCAGGCCCGCTTGGCCCGGAGGAGGATGGACATGGTCGCACTCAAGGTTGCGATGGACACCGAGCGTGGAGGCCACAGGGTCGTGCTGTCGGTGGACGAAACGACCATCGAGGCGCCGCCGGTCGAGCACCTGGTCTACTACGCCGGCCTCGGCGTGCTGGCCGCCGTCGAAATCATCGAGTGGCCGCTGGCCCTGCTCCTGATGGCCGGTCATGTCCTCATGGACGCGACCAACCGACCGGCTCTGCACGAGCTCGGCGAGGTGCTGGAGGAGGCGTGACTGCCTCGATCCGGTGAGGATCAAGACCGGACCTACCGAGCAGGCCGGAAGTCCCACACGAGAACTACAGCCCACATCACATGGAGGAGACATGCCGACACCGACCACGGACGCTGGGGAAGCGAAGAAGACACCGACCAGACGAGCGAGCTCTGCCTCGACGGCGAGCAGCAACGGGCACGGCGCCTACGTCATGCCCATCGTGCACATCACCGTTCCCGAGAATGCCGTCAACGCCGGGTTCTGGGCCGCACTGGGAGGTGCCGCGGTGCTCGGAGCAATCGACCTCCCTCTGGCCGCGCTCATCGGTGCGGGCGTGCTCGTCGCGCGACACCACAGTTCGGGGTGATTGTCCCAGATGTCCCGCGCTTAGACGCGGATGCACTATGCAATTCCGAACGACCTTCCCGGGCGCAGCACGATGCCGCGTCTGTCCGGTCACAACGACTGGGGCGTGTGACGCGCAACGACACGAACGGTTCATCATCTTTTGGCCCATTCGACGCGCGCCGATTGCGGTCCGTTCATCTCCCTTCCCTATCCTTTGTCGAAGAAGTACTTCGACAAGTTGGGAGGCTCAATGGAGGTCATCGTCGAACGGTTGCTCCTTGAACTGGCGGTCATTGCTGCTCAGTTTGCGATCGTGCGAATCGTCGCCTGGCTCAGGGAGCGATCGTCGCCGCCGGTCGGACACGCTGTCCAAACGGTGGCCGCCTGATTCCAGCCGGACCTTACCGACGCCGTCCGCGTCGGAGCGCCCGGCTTCCTCGTCGGATCCTCGTCGGTCGGCACTCAATGCCGCGAGGCAGAGGGTGCCGACTCCGAGTCGGAACCGGGCGTGCTGAGCCCCCGCCAGGTGGTTTCGACCGCGCTCCGTGTCCCGCGGACGGTCGCTGGAGTAGCCGGTGACGCGCTCGAGCGGCTGAACCCCGGACGTCGACACCGGCGGGTGTGGGTGAGCGAGGGTCGAGCCCACATCGAGGTCCGTGCCGTGGATCGACCCGGTCACGACCTACTCGTCAAGGACATCGAGGCGGCATTGAACGCGGTCGAAGGGGTGGACTGGGCCCAGGTGAATGCCGTGCTCGGCCGAGTGGTCGTGGTCTTCGATCCGGAAGGTCCGTCCCTCGACGATCTCATCGAGGAGATCGAAGGGATCGAAGAGGCGCACAAGGTGGGTGACGAGCACTTCCCCCACGACCGGCCCGAGCATCCCGGTGACCTCGGGCCTCTCCGTCGCGACGCCATCGCCCTCGGCGCCGACGTCGTGGGACTGGGGGCGAGCGTCTTCGGTCAGGTACTGCGGGCCACCCCTTTCCCCATCGAACTGGCGTCGCTGGTGTCGCTGGTCGACACAGAGCCGCACCTCCGTGGTTTCTTGGAGCAGCATCTTGGCGCGCCGGCCACCGATCTCGGTCTGGGCCTGTCGAATGCCTTTGTCCAGGCACTGGCCCAAGGTCCGCTCGGATTGGTGGTCGACATCGGTCAGCGGGCCAATCTCGTGCGCGAGTCACAGGAGCGTCGAAGAGGCTGGGAACGGCGCGAGTTCGAGCTGCACACTCGCGCCGCGGAGAAGCCACTCCGAGCGTTGGTCCATGTGGACCGGCCAGTCCCGTTACGCGGAGGCCCACTCGAGCACTTTGCCAGCCGTGCCACCGTCACGTCGCTGGGCGTATCCGGTGTCGCCTTCGCGCTGACCGGTAGCCCCCGCCGGGCGGCCAGCTTCGTGGTGGCTGGTCTCCCCAAGGCCGGCCGGACGGGACGCGAGGCCTTCGCCGCCTCGTTCGGCCGCCAGCTGGCCCGGAGGGATGTGCTGGTGCTCGACCGCACCGTCTTGCGCCGGCTCGATCGCATCGATTTGGTCCTACTCGATGCCGATGTCCTTGTCCGTCGATCTGTGCTCGGCTCGGTCGAGGCGATCGGATCCACGACCGAGGACCTGCGTGCCGTGGCGTCGGATCTCTTCGACGAGGCGTCTCCCGGGCGAATGCGCCGTCGGGGGGCATGGGCACTCGGGCGGCTCGGGCGGCTCGAGGCCGCGGGGACCGAGCTACCCCGAAGCGCTATTGCACGGGCCACTTTCCTCGGCCGGGGGGACATCGTGGTGCTGGGCCTCGCGCACAGAGGCGTCGTTGTCGGTCTGACCACGGTCGACGTAGAGCTCGACCCGCTGGCCGAGGCGCTCGTCGGCGCGGCCAGGCGCGGTGGCCTCGACATTGCCGTTGCCGGCGGCGGAGATCAAGTGACCGAACAGCTGGGCGGTGGGCGCTCCTTGCCGGGCGGCCGGCGGATCGCCACGACCGTGCGGTCACTGCAGCTCGAGGGGCATGCGGTGCTCCTGGTATCGGGGAACGCCGAAGGCCTACGAGCCGCTGACTGCGGCGTCGGGATGGTCAACCTGACGGTGCCATGGGGGGCAGACCTCTTGGCCAATGACGGATTGACCGACGCCCATTTTGTGGTCGAGGCAGCGTCGGTTGCCCGGTCCGTGTCCACCCGGAGTGCCATTCTGGCCCTGGCAGGCTCGGGTATCGGTGGGGTCTGGTCGCTGGTCGGACCGGCAGGAAGTGCCGGGCGCCGGGCTGCCCTCCCGGTCAATCTCGCGGCATTGGCGGCGCAGGCCCAGGCCATGGCCTCGGCTGAGGTGCTCCGCCGCCGCCCGGCCCCTGTGCTTCGATGGCACACCCCGTGGCATGCCATGGACGGGCCGGCGGTCATGGCCGAGCTCGAGACGACGGCGGACGGGCTGAGCCCCGAGCAGGCTGCCACCCGTCGGGTGGGACCTCGGGCAGTTCCGTCTCCGAACTTGCGGCTGCCGAAGGCCATTGCTGCCGAGCTGGCCAACCCGCTCACCCCGCTGCTGGCGGTCGGTGCCGGCCTTGCGGCTGCTGTCGGGTCGGTGACCGACGCCGGGTTGGTGGCCGGGGTGATGGGGGTGAACGCGGTGATCGGTGGCGTGCAACGAGTCAGGGCCGAAGTGTCGATCGAGCGCCTGGCCGAGGTTTCGGACACGCCGGTTGTGGTGCGCCGATCGGGTGTGCCGACACCCGTGGGGCGCAAGGAGCTGGTGCGCGGCGATCTGGTCGAGCTCGAGGCGGGTGAGGTGGTGCCGGCCGACTGCCGAATCCTCGAAGCCGAGGCCTGCGAGGTCGACGAGTCCGTGGTGACCGGCGAGTCGCTTCCCGTTGTCAAGCAGTTGGCAGCGGTTCCCGGGGCCGCCGTGGCCGATCGGCGCTGCATGCTCTACGAGGGGACGACGGTCTCGAACGGTCGGGCTCTTGCGGTCGTGGTGGCCGTCGGGTCCGAGACCGAGGTGGGTCGGAGTCTGGCCGATGCCCCCGAACCACCGCCGAGCGGGGTCGAGGCTCGGCTCAGCACCCTCACCGCGGTGACCGTGCCGGCCACGGTGGCAAGTGGGTTGGCCGTGGCGGGCGTGAGCCTCCTTCGGGGCCGAAACCCCCGGCGGGCCATCAGCTCGGGGGTGAGCCTGATGGTGGCTGCCGTGCCCGAAGGCCTGCCACTAGTGGCCTCCGTGGCCCAGATGGCCGCAGCCCGGCGGCTCTCCGAACGCGGAGCCCTGGTCCGCAATCCCCGCACGATTGAGGCCCTCGGTCGGGTCGACACGCTCTGCTTCGACAAGACGGGGACGCTCACCGTGGGAGAGATCAGCCTGCAGCGGGTGTCCGACGGCATCACCGACGAGGGCATCAGCGAGTTGGGTCGGCGGTCCCGGGCGGTGCTGACCGCAGCCTTACGTGCCAGCCCCAACACGATCGGCCAGGACCTCCTCCTGCTCCCCCACGCCACCGACCGGGCCGTCCTGGCCGGAGCGCAAACGGCAGGAGTGACGGCGGCCGATGGCCTGGGCGGCTGGGACGTCCTGGGTGAGCTGGCATTCGACCCGGCGCGGGGCTTCCACGCCGTCATCGGAACAAGCCCTTCCGGGGCTCGGGTCTCGGTCAAGGGCGCTCCGGAGGTGATCCTCCCGCGCTGCACCTCCTGGGTCGGTCCGGAGGGGACCGTGCCCCTCGATGGGCCGGTCCGGCGCACCCTCGAGGCCGAGGTGGAATGCTTAGCCCGGCGGGGTCTGCGCGTGCTCGCCGTGGCCGAGCGGCCCGCCTCGAGCCGGTCGGAAGTGGGCGACGAACGGGTCAGCGCCATGGAGCTGCTGGGCTTCGTCGGCTTGGCCGATTCGGTGCGCCCGACAGCCGCCGCCGCCGTGACCGACCTGCGTGCGGCGGGGATCGACGTGGTCATGATCACCGGTGACCACCCGAGCACTGCGCGAGCCATCGGCGCCGAGCTCGGTATCGTGAATGGACACCGGGTGATCGCCGGCCCTGAGCTCGATGCCATGTCCGACACCGAACTCGACGCGGCTCTCGGCGAGGTGTCGGTCTTCGCCAGGGTCACTCCGACGGACAAGGTCCGCATCGTCCACGCCTATCAACGCCTGGGCCGGGTGGTGGCCATGACCGGTGACGGGGCCAACGACGCGCCGGCCATCCGGTTGGCGCACGCTGGCATCGCGCTGGGCGATCGCTGCTCGGCGGCGGCACGCGAGGCGGCCGACCTGGTCGTGGTGGACGACCGCATCGAGACCATCCTTTCGGCCATCGTCGAGGGACGCGCCCTGTGGGCCTCGGTGCGTGACGCGCTGGCAATTCTGGTGGGCGGCAACATGGGTGAGGTGGCGTTCACCGTGATCGCCACCGCGTTGGCCGGCGACTCGCCCCTCGGCGCCCGCCAGTTTCTACTGGTCAACCTGCTCACCGACATGCTGCCGGCCATGACCATCGCCATGCGGCCGCCCGCCGACCGAACCCCGGAGATGCTGCTGCACGAGGGCCCCGATGCCTCGCTCGGATCGGCGCTCGTGAGCCAGATCGCACTGCGTGCCACGGCGACCACCGGTGGGGCCCTCGGCGCCTGGCTCGTGGCGCGGGGCACCGGGACTCGGCGCCGGGCCAGCACGGTCTCGCTCGTCGCCCTGATCGGGGCCCAGCTCGGCCAAACGGCGGTCGTCGGTGGTTCGAGCCCGCTGGTACTGGCTTCCACCGTGGCGTCGGCAGCCGCTCTGGCGGCCATCGTCCAGACACCGATCGTCAGCCAGTTCTTCGGCTGCACGCCCCTCGGCCCCGTCGGGTGGGGCATAAGCACCGGTGCCGCTGCGGCGGCCACCGGGGCCTCGGTCGCCGCCCCATGGGCTCTCGGCCGTCTGGGCCGTCCCCCGGCCTCGGCGCTCGCCGAGATCTGGGATCTCGAGGCGCTACGGGCGGGCCTGCCGGCGCGGATCCACGAAGTGAGTTCTAGTGTCTGAATCGCGCAAGACTTTCGAGGGCGCCGGCCCTGGGGGGGAGACTCGTTGATGCCGGTCTTGCCGTCGTCGGGCCCCGTCGGTCAGTGCCTGTGCGCATGCCTCGTGATCCAGGGTAACCGGATGAACAGGGTCACATCGTCGACCTCAATGCCACGCTCGGCGAGCAGTTCCTCGAGGTCCCGATAGGACAATCCGTAACGCATGTTGTGGGTGCCGAGAATCCCATCCCGTACTGTCCGAAAACTCGAATCTCGCCTCATGCCGTCAACTCGTACTCGTGGATCAGTCCGCCCAGCCTGTCGTATCGACGTACCCGTCCTGGATGCCGGCGGTGGGGCGGGTGCCGACTGTCAGAAATGGGCTGAAGGGAGCCAGAATCCCAATTGGACCCCTGGACTGGCACTTCTTGTAAGGGCTCGGCCATGATCCGGCGTGGCTTTCTCGCTCGTCTACATCGGCCTGTGTCGGATTCTCGGCCTCGTCGTGTTGTCCCGGCCGAGCTCGATGAAGAACAGCACGTAGAGACGCTTGAACAAGACGGTGTCGACGTGGAAGAAGTCGGTGGCCACGATGCCAGACGCCTGGGTGCGCAGGAACTCACGCCAGGTCGGGCCGCTTCGCCGGGGAGCAGGGCCGAGGCCGTGGTCCCGCAGAATCTTGGCGATGGTGCTCGCGGCCAGGTGCACCCCGAGCTTGCCG
>JBKQRT010000207.1:0-6074 GCA_052143895.1 Acidimicrobiales bacterium
GTCAGCGAGAGCGGCACCCGCTGCCCTGTGGTGCTATCGGCGTCGAATCTCGGATGGCTCTCGCCGGTCAGTTGTCGGCGAGGGCGACCCGGGCCAACTCTTCGACAGCGTATATGGAGCCTGGGGCTTGGGCCGCGACAATGGTCCGGCTCCCCTTCAAATAGGCGTTCACGATGGAACGGCCGGCCGTGGTCATGCCGAAGGCCCCGTCGCCAACACCGGAGATCGCCGGCATCGCGGGTGCCCCGGGGGCATGGGCCACCTGCCCGGCGAAGACTGTTGCCGATTGGTGCGCAAATATCGTGACTCCGGCATTTCCACCGACACCACCGGTGTACTCGCAGACAATCCCGCCGCCCGGCGTCGGGGTCTGAATCGGGCCGCCACGGGGGGCGCCAAGCGCAGCCTCAGCTTGGGCCAGCGTCGGGCAGGTGGCGGCGCCAGCCGTCACAGCCACCGTGGTCGTCGTGCTTCCGGGTAGCGCGGTGGTCGCTGACGGAGTCGTGGTCGGGGAGGACGTTGGCTTCGTGGTAGGGCTGGTGCTCCCCGACCCGCAGCCGGTCAGGACCAGGCCAACCACCAAGCCACCAACCGCCCAGAGGGCTCGCCTATTCATGGCCACGACCATACGACCCTGTCCATCATCGGGCAAGGTGTTGTACTCATGGGCAGGACTCCACTTCAGCAGCACGTGCATGACCTCATGGGGTCGCATTGTGGTCGTCCCTGAGCGGCCAAGGCTCTGGGCGCCGGCTCATGGTCTGGGCCGGGCCGGGGCTTGCAGATGGGGCGCCGCCAGCTCAGCGTGAAGCCTCGCACCAGCTCGGCGATGTCGTTGATGAATGTTGCAACTTCTTCGGTGGCGTTGGCCATGGCAGACTTCCTTGCGCTTATCGGCTGTGAAGAACTCATCTGCTGTCCGAGCGCTGTGCCAAGGGTTTCGCCCACATTTCCCCAGCCAGTGGGCGCTATCGGACTCGAACCGATGACCTGCTGGTTGTAAGCCAGCTGCTCTGACCAACTGAGCTAAACGCCCTCGCATCTGGATCAGTGATGCGAACGTAGGGTAGCCCTCCATCCGGCAGTGGCAGCCCGGCTCCGATTATGTCGAGGCCACGCCGGATACCGGTGCGACCAGCGGGGTGCCGGCCAGGGGATCCGAGGAACGCTGCGTCCCCGTACGTGTACACGGAGCCGCTCGCGGACACCAGCCAGTAGCCCTGTCCGTCGGGAGCGGGACTGATCCCGACCACCGGGACGGGGCTGACGATCCGTTGTCCCGAGACTGAGCCGAAGTACCCGGCGGTGCCGAAGGTGAACACGCGGACGGCGACGGTCAGCACCGCCACCACCGCCGCCGCACCTGCTCGGAACGCCCCTCGAGCGTGGCCGGGCGGCCGGCGTCGGACGTGGAAGAGCACGTGGCGCACGCCAGGAATTGCCCAGCCCGCTCCGCCGGCCCGGTGGACGTCCGGGCTCGTCGAGCCGCAACCGGCCCGAGGTGAGCGCGGCAAACCACCACGCCGTCACGAAGCGGACATCGCCGCCCGCAAGGAGGCGAGGAGGGCGGTGGTCGAGGCGGCCACCGGGGCCCGTCGTTCGCCGTAATCGAGCGTGACCAGCTCCCGCCCCGTCGACTCCGCCACCACGGCGCCAGCCTCGGTGCAGATCAGCATGCCGCCGAGGTAGTCCCAGCTGCCCAACCTCGACCCGCCGACCACCGCGTAGCCGTCGAGCACTCCCTCGGCCACCGCGCACAGGTCGAGGGCCGCGGCGCCGAGCCCGCGGTACTGGGACCAGCCGAAGTAGCGCGGCGGGTAGCCCGAGAACCCGATGATGGCCTCGCCGAGAGCCGTGCACGCCGAGGGCCGGATCGGGGAGCCATCCCGCCGGGCGCCGCCCCCTCGTACTGCATCGAACCGCACACCGGACGCCAGGTTGACCACCACGGCCGCACGCGGCCCGTCAGCGTCGAGGGCGCACAGGCTGGTGGCGAACCAGGGGATGCCCCGGGCCGCATTGGTGGACCCGTCGACCGGATCCACAACCACCACGACCGGTCGCTCCGGGTGGTGCATCCCGGACTCCTCCGACATCACCCCCATCCCGGCGTCGTCCAGGACCGCCAAGACCGCCGCATCGGCAGCCAGATCGCATCGGTACTGACCCGCGCGTGTTCCCGCCGGGCCCCAATCCGCCAGGGAGGACAGTGCCGAGGCCACCGCCGAAGCGGCCGCATAGAGCACCTCGAGCAGGGAGTCGTCGTCCATGGGCTGACGATACCGGAGGGGGTCAGGGACCGGTAGGCTGGGCGTCCTGTGGCAGTCATCGATGTGGCCGGGTACGTGGCCGACCTCAAGGATCATTCGGTGGACCACGGCTTCCACGTGCACGACGAGCGGCACTTCGTCGAGACGTACTCGTTACGCCAGGTCTGGGAGGTGGAGCTTCACCCCGAGGACGGCTGCGGCGGCCCGCTGGACCTGCACCTGGCGCTCGAGGTGGACCCCCGGACGCTGCTCTCGTTCGAGGACGCCGTGTTCGGGCTGCCCGAGGACGAGGAGCCCCCCGACGAGTACCACTTCCCGCTGACCTTCACGTGGGCGCTGCCCCCACTGCCCCACGGCCCGGACCTCCTCCGCCTTGCCATCGACCTGGCCGGGGTGGGTGGCATCGAGCTGCCCCTCGAGGTGTCCGCCATCGACTCGTACGCATCGGCCACCGACGCCGCCGAGCGCCGGCTCAACATCGTCGCCCGCTCCCCCGTCTCGCTGACTCGGGTGTTGGCCGGTGAGGAGATGATGTGCGACGTCTTCGACCGGTGCCTGTCCGTCAGCCGCTACCTCCTCGATTCGGCCGGCAGCTGGCTGGGGTGACCCTGCGCGGCCACCGGGGAGCCTTCCGGCGACTGGCCGCGAGCACCGTCGTCGTCATCGGGCTCGGCACTGCGCTCGGTGCCTGTGGCGACAGTGGCACCGCCCTCGCCCAGCAGGCCTGCGCCCATGTCAACCGGTCGATCGCACTCCTGCAGCAGGCCGGGCACCAATCCGATGCCACCCGGGCCGGCCAGCTCCAGGAGCAGGCGTACATCCAGCTTCGCCAGGCGCTTCCGGTGGCGGCCGAGGCCGCCTTCCACGACGGCCAGTGGCAGGCGCTGATGACCTCCATCGCCGAGAGCAGCAGGGTGCCGGAGGGGACGCTCATCACCGCGCTCACCGCCCAGTGCCAGGCGGCCGATAGTTCGGTCTTCGGCCAGCCGTCCCCGTCCTCGTCGATCCCTCCCCCGGCTTCTGATCCTCCGTCTCCCTGAGGCGTCCGGACGGGGCCGCCTGTCAGTCGGCTCGGCTGGAACCCATCAGGGCGACCGGTGGCCCCGGGCCGGTGCGGCGAGGGAGGGCGGCGAGATCGTCGAGGCAGTCGGCGACGGGGGCACTCCCTCGCCGGCCATTTGCAAGCGGCCGAGCCTGACCACCGCCGGAAGCACCCGGGCATCCAGCCAGCCGCCGGCGGCGGCGGTCGGCTCGATGTGCACCCCGTCGCCGTCACGGACCTGGACACCGTCGAAACTCGTGGTGAAGACGCCGCCAGGGCAGAGCTGTCCGCCGAGGTCGTCGAGCTGCACCGCGGTGGGATGGTCGGCGGCGACCTCCCGCACCATGGCGTTGTAGTCGGCCAACCTGGCCGCTGAGTCCTCCGGCCAGGGTTGGCCGTTGTCCTGCTCGCCCGAGTCGTAACAGGGCGACGTCATGATGACCATCAGCGCACCGGTCGACGTGGCGACCTGGACCGCCTGCTCGAGGGACTGTCTGAGATCGGCGTCGTAGGCCGGCTCCCCGATGTGCATCCAGCGCCCGTCGATCAATCGGTTGGCCATCTCCCACCGGCCGGCGAGCAACACCACCACTTCGGGCCGGAACTGCGCGAGGTCTCCCTTCCACTGGGCCGGCCACTGCTCGGACGCCGGCGCGGAGGAATTGCACTGTCTGGTCTCCGGGACGTTGACGCCGTGGGCCTCGTACTCGGTGCTCCGCACCACGCCGCATCCGATGATTGCGCCGTTGTCGATGTCCACGTCATAGCTGTCCTGTGGCTGGCTGGCGAGCACGGCGAATCCGAGCCGCCAGGCCACCGAGTCCCCGACCACGAGGACCTTGACCGGTGGCCCGGTGTACTGGGCGCCGACCGCCTGCGGGCTGCCAGGCGTGGCGGCGGCGGACGGCACCGTGGCCGCCACCGTGACCACGACTACGCCGAGGAACGCTCCGGTGGTCACCAGCCAGGCCCGCCATTCGGTGAAGGACCGGGTCCTCCGCCGGCGGATCGGCTCCTCCACCACGTAGAACGAGCCGGTGGCCACCACCAGGGTGACGGCGATCCGCACCGCCAGCAGCGGAGAGCCGGTGAGGTGCAGACGCTCCCCGTCCACGAGGAGGAAGAGCGGGAAGTGCCAGAGGTAGACGCCGTAGGAGATCTTGCCCACGTAGCGGAACATCGGGTTGCCGAGAGCACGGGACAGCGACCCGGCCTGGGTGGTGACCACGCAGAAGATGACCAGGGCCACGCCCAGGGCGAAGAGGAAGTAGCCGCCCTGGAACAGGAAGGAACCGGGACCGGAGAGGCGGGTGCCGAGGTAGACGCCGGCGGCCACCGCGGACCAGCCGAGGAGCTGCAGGACGACGCGTGCCCGGCGTCCGGAGATCTCCCAGGCGCTGATGGGGCGGACCGCAGAGCCCCTGCGCCGGCGGAGGTCACGGCGGTGCGGGCGCGGTGGGTACCGGCCGGTGGTGCCGGCCGCCGGGTGCGATCGATCGACCCCTCCTGCTCCCGTCCCGCTCGGGTCGGCGGCGGCCACCGGTGCGCGGTGCTCGGCCCAGATCGCCATCCCGACGGCCAGGGCGGCGCCGACGAGGATGTCCTGGCTCCTGGTGTCGGTGCCCTCGTAGAGACGCATCACCGATGCACCGGACCGGTATGACAGGAACATGTCGATGGCGGAGGCGATGGCGCCGACCACCGCCGTCGCCATGATCGGCCATAGCCGGCGCGACGGTCGGAGCCGGCGCCCGAGATGGAGCATGAGCAGCACCACCGGTGGCCAGACGATGTAGAACTGCTCCTCGATGGCAAGCGACCACATATGAGCGAGGGGCGACTGGGTGGTGAGGTCGAAGTAGCTGCCCCCCCCGGCGATGAAGTGCCAGTTCGCCACGTAGAACAGCGTCGACAGCGAGTCGAGTCGCAGGTCGGCGAATTCGCCGGGCGTGGCGAAGACCTTGGCGTAGACGGCCACCCCCACCAACATGACCAGCAGGGCAGGGAGCAGGCGCCGCGCCCGGCGGGCCCAGAACTCGCCGAGCCGGATCGTCAGGCGCCTGGCCCACTCGCCGAGCAGCAACGACGTGATCAGGAAGCCGGACAGCACGAAGAACACGTCGATGGTCAGGAACCCGCCCGTGGCCACCGGCGCGCCGCCGTGGTAGAGCATGAGCCCGAGGACGGCCACGGCCCGGAGCCCGTCGAGGGCTGGCACGAAGCTGAACGCGATGGGCCGGCCCGGGGAGGTTGGAGCACCGGCCCGGGACGTCACGGGCCGCCGGGTGGCGGCATGGGCGCCGGGGCTCATCGGATCGGGTGCCTCCAGACGGACCGGCCGATACGGCCGACCCCGGTCACACGGTCGGGCTGTAGCCGGCCGGGAGGTTGATGGTCTTCTTCTCGAGGAACAGCTCGAGCCCGTCCTCGCCGAATTCGCGACCGACACCCGAGGCCTTGTAGCCACCGAACGGCGACGAGAAGTCGATCGGGATGTTTGAGTTGACCATGTACGTGCCGGTCCGCACCTGGCGGGCGATGCCGAGCCCGCGGTCGGTGTCGCCGCTGAAGACCGCGCCACACAGGCCGTACTCGGAGTCGTTGGCGATGCGCACGGCGTCGGCGTCGCTGTCGTAGGGGATCACCGACAGCACGGGACCGAAGATCTCCTCCTGGGCGATGCGCATGCTGTTGTCGACGTCCACGAAGACGGTGGGCTCGACGACCCAGCCCTTGTCGATCCCCGCCGGTCGGCCACCGCC
>JBKQRT010000208.1:0-3100 GCA_052143895.1 Acidimicrobiales bacterium
ACCACGGCGCAGATCACCGAGACCTGCGGTATGCTCGAGACTTACTCGGACATCGATGTGGATCTCGTAGCGCTTTCCGGTAACAACGTCTCTTGTCCCGGCTCGGGCATGCGCCCCAGGTACACCGTCCCCAATCGCCGACCCCTCCGGTCGTGGGACGACCGCAGAGCCTCGAGGATCCGCCTCACCCCGGCCGGTCGCCGGACGCTCGAGCGGGTACGGAAGGCCCGCCGGGCCTGGCTCGAGCACCTATTGGAAGGTTGGGGCGACGACGACCTATCCGCCCTGGCCGAACTGCTCGGCCGCTTCGCTGACGAACTCGAACGGGACTTGGAGGACGACCGTGCCTGACGTGACGACAGCACCGACCGACAAAGAGGAAACCGGCGCCGAACACCGCCGGATCCTGGTGATCTTGGCCGCCCTCATGATGGGAATGGCCCTTGCCGCCCTCGATCAGACCATCGTAGCTACGGCGCTCCCCACGATCGCCGGCGATCTGCACGGGCTGAACCACCTGTCGTGGGTGGTGACGGCCTACCTCCTGGCCACCTGCATCTCCACACCCTTGTGGGGAAAGCTCGGCGACCTCTACGGCCGGAAGAGCCTCTTCCAGCTGGCCATCGTGATCTTTCTAGTCGGCTCGATGCTGTCCGGGCTCTCCCAAAGCATGACTGAGCTGATCGCCTTCCGAGCCATCCAAGGGATTGGGGCCGGCGGGCTGATGGTCGGGGCCCAGGCCATCATGGGCGACGTCGTGCCAGCCCGGCAGCGGGGCCGCTACATGGGTTACTTCGGTGTCGTCTTCGGCGTCACCAACGTGGCGGGTCCCCTTCTCGGCGGGTTCTTCACCGAACACCTTTCCTGGCGGTGGATCTTCTACATCAATCTCCCGCTCGGCATCGCTGCGCTGTTCGTCGTCGGCGCGGTACTACACATTCCGGTCAAGCGTGTGCCCCACAAGATCGATTGGATCGGGACGGCCTTTCTGTCCGTCGGCGTCACCTGCATCATCCTGCTCACCACGTGGGGCGGCTCCCAATACGCCTGGGGCTCGGCCGTGATCATCGCCCTCGGGCTGACCTCGCTGGCGGCACTGGGCATCTTCTGCTGGATCGAGACGAGGGCTACCGAGCCCATCATCCCGCTCTGGCTCTTCAAGAACCGGACCTTCACCGCGACGTCAGCCGTGGGGTTCATCATCGGCTTCTCGATGTTCGGGGCCATCATCTATCTGCCCCTCTACCTCCAGATCGTCCACGGCGTCTCGCCGACCCTTTCGGGCCTTGAACTCCTGCCCATGATCGGTGGGATGCTACTCACCTTCATTCTGAGCGGGCGATTGGTCACCAAGACAGGGCGCTACAAGGTCTTTCCGATTACGGGCACGGCCGTCCTTTCCGTCGGTCTGCTCCTGCTAACCGAGCTCGGCCGTACCACCCCATACGGGCAGGTAGCCGCCTACATGTTCGTCACCGGCCTGGGCATAGGTCTGGTCATGCAGGTCCTAGTAGTCGCAGTACAGAACTCGGTGCCGTATTCGCAACTGGGCGTGGCCACCGCGACCTCGACGTTCTTCCGGACCATCGGCGGCGCCTTTGGCGTGGCCGTCCTCGGTGCCGTCTTCGCCAACCGACTGATCTCACAACTCAAACTGCACGCCACTTCGGCAGAGCTAAAACTGGTTAGCGGCTCGAGCGTGACAGCCAACCCGGCGCAGATCGATCATCTGCCCCAGGTCCAGCGCACCTTTGTCATCAGCGCCTTCAGCCACTCGGTCGACGCTGCCTTCTTGGTCGCCGTACCCTTCGTCGTTATCGGCTTCATCCTCAGCTGGCTCATCAAGGAGATCCCGTTACGCACCACGGCGTTCGTGGATACTGATAGACCCGAGGGCCAACAACGGCAAGACAGTGATGCGGACGGTGAACCCACTGTGAAGCCCCCCGTGTCAGCGTCGGCGACACGGCCTGGGTAGCGCGTGCTGGGCCCGACAGATGCCCCTGACTGGCGGCGGCATGGGGTCGCTGGCAGATGACGGATCGGATTACCCGTGAGTGGCACCTCGATGGACAACCACGCCTGTGGGTGCCGAAAACTCATCCACGCCGTTGTCCTGGGGCTTTCTCCGGTGGGAATGTGACCGCGAAAATGGGCCGTGGCACTCTCCTTCCTGTACATCGCGTTCCTCCGGGCCCTTCAGCTTCTCCATCTCACGAGAGGAAGCGACTCCGATCTGGCGGTCGAGGTCGTCATGCTCCGCCATGAGGTGGCGATGCTGCGGCGCCCGGTCGCCCGACCGGCACTTCGACCAGCCGATCGGGCAGTTCTGGCGCTGTTCAGTCGCCTGATCCCCTGGCACCTCCTCGGTCGATTCTCCGTCCAACCGGACACCCTGCTCCGCTGGCACCGGGACCTGGTCCGTCGGAAGTGGACCTACTCGAGGCTGCCTGGTCGGCCGAGAATCCCAGCCGGGACAGTGCAACTGTTCGTGCGTCTGGCCAGGGAGAACCGGAACTGGGGGTATCGCCGCATCCAGGGAAAGCTGGTCCAGATGGGGATCCCGCTTGCCCCTTCCAGCGTGTGGGCCATCCTCCGGCGCTAGGCCTCGATCCTTCCCCCGCCAGACGGGGACCGACCTGGGGGAGCGAGTGGGTGATTTGTCAGGCCCTATCGGCCCACAACACGGCTTCGCGACCGTCGGCATCCATACCGTCTTGCACGGAGGGCCGTCGTGGGCTGAGTGATCGTCGCTGCAACTCCAAATAGCGATCTGCGGAAGTGCTCGATCGGATTGATCTTCCTTTCGATCGGACCTGACTTCAAGGAAAGTCTCGGAAACAAGAGATGAACTCTCCGCGCCATGACGCTCGATCCGCGAGGCGGTAGGGGCACGCTGGATGACGTCCCGCCGAGTGGTGGAGAAGTGACTTTCGGCTGGACGCGATGGTAGGCGCGTCGAATCCACGAAGCAGCTGGGCTGTATTCAGCCCCAGAAGGCACTGTTGCATTGAGCGCGACCCAGCCCGGGCAAGATGGGATTCGTGCCCTGGCTCAGGCTGGACGAGGCTGCGGGGATGAAGCGTCGCCGGCTCATTCG
>JBKQRT010000209.1:0-7032 GCA_052143895.1 Acidimicrobiales bacterium
GACAGGGTGCTTACGTGCCCTATGCGGCAGGCGGCCGCCCAGCGCTGGTTGTGGGCACACCTATCTACAGAGATGGAATCATACCGACGACGGTCCAGGGGCGTCGTGACACGTTCATCGGGTGGACTGGCACCCAGATACTCCCGAATATGGTCCTGACCACCGCGCTCAAAGGCCATCCGATGACAGCGGTTGCGTTGCGGTACGAGAGTGGATCGTCGAAGGTCACCTTCAAGGCGGGCTCGACTCCCGCGGGTGCACAGTCAACGGCGATCGACCTTCAGAACGGATGGCACCTTCAGACGTTCAGTGCTGTCAATGGGGGCGGATTCCTCTCCAACGGATATGCGCTCCTCTTTTCGATGGGCGGCATCGCACTGAGCCTCCTCTTTGGAGCATTGGTCTACGTGTTGGGCACCGGTCGTTCTCGTGCGTTGTCCCTGGTGGAGGAGCGCACGGACGAACTCCGTCACCAGGCGTTTCACGATCCGCTCACTGGACTTCCGAACCGTGCTTTGATACTCGATCGGATCGCTCAGATGCTCGCTCGCTCTCGACGAGACGACATACCGGTGGCGGCCTTGTTCCTCGACATCGACGATTTCAAGGATATCAACGATACGCTGGGCCACAATGCTGGCGACGAATTGCTCGTCGCAGTCGGGAGCAGGCTGGCCGGCGCGCTCCGTGGGGGAGATTCGCTTGGACGGCTCGGCGGAGATGAGTTCGTCGTGCTTGTCGAGGGCGCCTCGCTGGCGTCTGGCGGTGAGCTGGTGGCTGAACGGATCCTCGAGGAGTTGAAAGCTCCCTTCGAGATCGCCGGAAGCGACGTTCCGTTGGTGGTGACGGCAAGTATCGGGATCGCCCAAGGGAGCCGTCCAGCACCGGAAGATCTCCTGCGCGATGCCGACATTGCGCTTTACCAAGCAAAAGCAGCCGGCAAGCAGTGTGCGGTGGTCTTCTCTCCCTCCATGAAGGAGACTGTCGACGATCACCGACATCTTGAGACGGACCTGCATTCCGCTCTAGAGAATGGAGAGTTCTTTCTCCTCTACCAGCCCACCGTTGATGTCTCCTCGGGTTCCGTCGAGGGAGTCGAGGCCCTCTTGCGCTGGCGTCATCCGGAGCGGGGCATCGTGCCCCCTGACGAATTCATACCGGCACTCGAATCGAGCGGACAGATCGTCCCGGTTGGGCTGTGGGTGCTCCGCAGCGCGTGCCGACAAGGAGCCGCATGGCACCACCAAGGTCATCGACTAATGATCGCCGTCAATATCTCCGCCCGTCAGCTCGAACGGTACAAGATCGTCGACGATGTCCATGCAGCCCTGTCGGAGAGCGGAATGGATCCTGGAATGCTGACTCTGGAAGTGACCGAAACGGCCCTCATGCGAGACGTTGGGGAGAATGTCGCCCGACTCGAACTTCTGAAGGCGATCGGGGTGCGCCTTGCCATCGACGACTTTGGCACCGGCTACTCGTCGATCGCCTACCTGCAACAGTTCCCGATCGACGCCTTGAAGATCGATCAGTCCTTCGTGACCACCATGTCCGAGTCGACCGAATCAGCCGCGTTGGTGCACACCCTGGTCCAATTGGGCAAAGTTCTCGGGCTCAAGACCATCGCCGAAGGCATCGAGACCGATGACCAGCGGATGCGGTTGAGCGCCGAGCAGGTCGACCTCGGGCAGGGCAACTTGTTCGCCCGGCCGCTCGAGGTTGAGGCCGTGGATCGTCTGTTGAAGGCCCCCCTCACCTATCCAGCGGTATCTGCGGCGACGATGTGACAGCGGCGTGGAAATGACTCGCACCAACGCGCAAAGCCTCTGGCGTGGAGCGTCGCTCCAGAGGCCGTGAATCCCGGATGCACCTTGCCAAGGCCACGGACAATTCAAGCACTGGCGACACAGGCAAGGCGAGTGGTCGCCCCAAGGGATCTAGCGCAGCTGTTCGGTGACGAGCCCACACCAGCCACTCGTTCGCACCATCCGCCTCCACGTGATCGGCTGTTGCACAGCATCAACGAGTGGCTGCGACCATATTCGAAGGAGGTAGATCCTGAGGCTCACCCTGCGGTGCGGTAGTGGTGACCGCACAGTTCGCTGAAACCCATCCGCTCGTACAGCCGGAGAGCCGGAGAGCCGGGATGTTGTCGCGCTCCACCTGGAGATACATGCGGTCGGCTTAGAGTGCACCGGCCCAGTCGGCCAGCGCGGCCTCTTCGATCGGGCCTTACCGGAGCTACTGCTCGAGATCGAACAGGAGGAATAGCCGGTTCGAGTGCGCTCAGTGTGCTGCGAGCGATCGGAACGCGTACCTCACCCCTGAGTAGGACGAACGCGCGAAATCTGCAACAGAGGCCAGTGGAGGTGAACGGACTCGAACCAAGACATGAGAGACCAGATCTACGCGATCTGGCTGTTGACCAGGCATTTCGACTGACGGCCTTGAAGGCTTCGGGCTCGAGTTCCACTTGGTGGGAACGGTGACCGGCGTGGCCATCCACCTAACGGACCTCGCTCCGTTCCTTGGGCAGGCGTCAGGACTCCGGAGCGTTGTCATGCCTTGGACGCCGACAGGCGTGCACGGTCGCGTCGAGGGCCGTACGTCAGGAAGCGGCTAGCGCACGCCGAGCGGTCGGAACTGCACGCTCATCCGCGGGCCGACCGGACGAGTCGTCTTCGGCACGGCGTGCTCCCAGGTGCGCTGGCAGCTGCCGCCCATGACCAGGAGGTCACCGCCGCCCACTTCGAAGCGGAGAGATCGGGCACCGCCCCGTCTCGGCCTCAGGGCGAGCCGCCGGTGCCAGCCCAGGGACACGATGGCCACCAGCGTGTCCTCGGTGGCCCCGCGACCGATGGTGTCGCCATGCCAGGCCACGCTGTCGCTGCCGTCCCGGTAGAGGCAGAGCCCGATCGTCGCCAGGTGCGCTCCGGGCGTGCCCAGGTAGTGGCCGGCCAGGGTCGACCTCGCCTCGTCGAGCACCGAGTGGGGCGCGGGGACACCGTCGCCGAACGACGCCATGAGACGGGGCACCTCGACCGTCCGGTCGTACATCACCCGCTCCTCGGACCGCCACGCGACCTCGCCGATCAGAGCCTCGAAGAGCAGATCGGCACGCTCCACCCAGCCGGGCAGGTGGTCGACCCACGCGCCGTCGCTGAGCAGGAACCGACGCACGGCACCGCAGAGCGGACGGAGCCGCGGCTCGGATGCCGTATCGAAGAGCGAGCCCTGCAGGGTGGCCATCGGGTCTAGAGTAGCCGAACATATGTTCGTACCAACGGGGACGTGACCAGGTCCAACCCAGGACCGACTGCGTTCGAGCATCGGGCGCCGCCACTGCCGGGGTTAGGGTCTGCCCATGGAGCTGAATCCCCGCTACGAAGGCCAGGCGGTGATCCGGATCGACTTTCCGTCGGACGACCCGGCCGGGCCGGTGATCCGCCAGCGTCGCCGATTGGCCGACATCCTGGCCGCCTTCGACGCCGACCAGTGGTCCGCTCCCACTCGCTGTGACGGATGGACGGCCAAGGATGTGGTGATCCACCTGTCGGGGACCAACGCCTTCTGGGCGGCCAGCATCGCGGCCGGACGGTCCGGGAAGCCCACCCGCTTCCTCCGCTCCTTCGACCCGGTGACCACCCCGGCGGCCATGGTGAGTGCCGCCTCGGACATCGGGACGGCGGAGTTGGTCGACCAGTTCACCACCCGCGTCGAGGCACTGGCCGCCTTGCTCGACGACCTGGGAGACGACGAGTGGTCGTTGCCCGCCGAGGCACCGCCCGGCCACATCGCCATCCGGGCGGTCGCGCTGCACGCCCTGTGGGACTCCTGGATCCACGAGCGGGACATCCTGCTCCTCCAGGGAGTCACCCCGGTCGAGGAGCCTGACGAGGTGGCTGCCAGCCTGGTGTACGCGGTGCCGCTCGCGCCGTCGTTCCTGGCCACCGCAGGGTCGACCCGGACCGGCCAGCTGCACGTGAGCGCCACCGAGCCGGAGCTGGAGTTCCTGGTCGACATCGGCACCTCGGTGGTCGTGCGAGAGGGCGCACCCGCCGTCGGGTGCGGACAGCTGTCAGGCCGGGGCGTCGACCTGGTCGAGACGTTGAGCTTCCGCGGGCCGCCGGTCCAGATCGACCCCGACGACCAGTGGATGCTCGAAGGACTGGGCACGGTCTTCGACGTGGGCGCCTGAATCACGGTGCACGCCCGAGGCTGTGACGACACATTCGCCTCCACGTTTCGCCTGACGTTCGCCGAACGACGCGGCGGACCAAGCGGTCAACTCGGCAATTGCGTCTGACCGTCGACGTAGGGATTCGGGCAGTTGGCTGCGGTCGGTGGCGCGGGCCGGACGCCTCCGTTCATGCGGCCGATGGCGTCGAAGTCGTCCTGTACCAGGTTGGGCGGGAGCGCCGCATGCCCAACTGTGGCCATCTTCGCCTGTCCTGCGCACGCCATGAAGTCGACGAACTGTCCCAACTCCGCGCCCAGGGAAGGTGCGAACGGTGAGGTGCCGCCCGGCCCCTCGCACGAGCCACCTGGAGCGGCGGCGGCGAGGCCTGGGGAGCAGGGAGCTACCAGGTAGCTGTACGCGCGAAACCGTTTGCCCAGGTCGTGGAGGTGAGCGGACAAACCTCGAACCAGGATACGAGAGATCTGGTCGATGACCAGGCAATTTGGCTGAATAGCTGTAGCGGGCTCTTGCGCAACAGGAAAGCGTTGGCGAGTGGTGAGTCCCGCCATCGGACTCCGGGTAGCCAAACTGAGGCTGACCTGATCGATAGAGGACGCTGGGGGCCGATAATCGGAGCCCGCGGGGATCATCAGAAGCGAATGGCGCTGGGCAAGCTCCATGTGGGGCAGCGAACGCAGTTCGCGTGAAATAGCCCGCAATGCGGCGCGGCCGTTAGTTGCCAACGCAGCCAGTTCTGCCATTGGTAGCCGGTCGATCTGTACCTTGAGTAATGCACGCACCTCCTGAACCGGTTTGGTCACGCAGAAATGTCGGGTGGGCGTGCTGTCCTCAGAAGTGCGTACATCCATCGATATTGATCACCGCACCGGTGAGGTAGCCCGCGCGCGGTGAGAGGAGGAAAGCGAAGAGCTCACCTACCTCCTCGGGCCTATCCGGCCGCCCGAGCGCAACGTCCATGTGCCATTCGTCGACCATGAGCTGCTCGAGCAGTCCCTCCGGCGGAAGATCACGCTGGTCCGCAAGTGCCTGTCGCAAGGAAGCGAGGTTGTCCGTCTCAATCACGCCGGGGCAGACGCAGTTCGCTCGCACCCCTACCCGTCCGTATGCCTTGGCGATCGTCTTCGTCAATGCCACGACACCGCTCTTGAGTGTGACGTACGGGAGACGGTCGGGATGGTAGGCGCGTGTACCGTAGGCGCCGGTGGTGACGATGTTGCCACTCATGGGCATCCTAACTTCGGTTTGACTAGATTGTCCCGTGGTCGGCGAGCTCTCCCGAGGCCACTCGGTGTGCCATATTGCCCTGTGCTGTCGAATCCGCGTCATTCCACTCCCGAGGAGGTGAGTCCAATCGAGTTCGAAACCCTGTTGTACGAGGAATCAGAAGGCGTTGCGACAGTCACCCTGAATCGCCCGCAGGTCTATAACGCGTTCAACGAGCTCATGCTGGGCGAACTACGTGACTTGTGGCGATGGCTCAAGACCAACGACGATGTACGTGCAATTGTACTGACCGGAGCCGGCGACAAAGCATTCTGCACCGGAATTGATCGGGCAGATGTGCCCACGAAAGAAGGCGCGTATACCTTCCACCCTCTCACCTATGAAGACCCTGGACGGAGCATCGGGCCAAAGAGTCAGGCCCTGTGGAAGCCGGTCATTGGTGCGGTCAACGGAATGGCCTGTGGCGGTGCCTTCTACCTCTTGGGTCAGGTCGATTTCATCGTCGCTGCAGAGCACGCCACGTTCTTCGATCCCCACGTGACGTACGGGATGCCCGCAGTCTTCGAGCCCTCTCTCATGAGTGCCAGGATGCCCTTCGGAGAAGTGATGCGGATGACACTGATGGGCAACCATGAACGTATCTCGGCCAACCGGGCTGAGCGCATGGGCCTGGTTACCCAAGTTGTACCCTCATCCGAGCTGTTGACTGTAACTCGGGAACTCGCTTCGACGATCGCGTCATTCTCCCCTGCGGCTGTTCAAGCTTCATTACGTGCCGTTTGGGCCTCTCGGGACGTATCTGCGGGTCAGATGACAGAGTTGGGAAATCTCTTCTTGAATATAGCCATGACCGCTGAAGCCCTTCGCTCTGGGCAAGAGTATTTCGAGAGAAGACAGCGGGAGCCCCCGGTCATTCGATGAACCAACATTGCCACATGCAGAGAACCTAATGACCTTCGCGTAATACCGCGCCGACCTGGCTCATAGCGTGAGGCCGCAGTGGCGGAGGAATGCGAAGGCCAACGTGGTCTCGTTGCCGATGCGACAGTGCCCCTGGTCGACGATCTCCTCGGCCTCGCCGATGGTGTCCAGGCAGAGGTTGGCCAGCTCGCCGCCCTTGAGGTTGTCCCAGACCTGTTCGACCGGATTGAGGTCGGGGGCGTAGGCCGGGAGCCGTTCGACGACCAGCCACCTCCGTTGCTTCTTGAGGAAGGCCTGCATGGTCCGGCTACGATGGGAAGGAAGTCAGTCCCAGATGAGGGTGACCTTGTCGCCGTCCAGGTGTCGGTGGAGCTCCGTGAGGAACTCCATGAGCGATTCGTCGTAGTAGGCACCGGGCTGCATGCCAAAGACGAGGGATGCATCGCTGCCGTCGGGCCGGAAGCACAGCGCGGCCGACATCGAAAGGCGCTTCCAGTTGAAGTGGTGGGTGAGGATCGGGGTCTGCCCCTTGGGCGCCCAGCTGGACCTCACCGAGGGGAGGAGGCTGAACCCCGTACTGTCCGAAAACCCAAACCTCGCCTCATGCCGCCAGTTCGTACTCATGGATCAGTCCGCCCAGCCGGTCGCGTCGACGAATCCGTGGTGGACGGTGCCGGTGATGCCGG
>JBKQRT010000210.1:0-5333 GCA_052143895.1 Acidimicrobiales bacterium
TCGGAAGTGATGCCGACCTGTGTCTGGCCTTTCTCCGCCACTGCGGTCTGAAGCTATGACAAGAATGTCACTGTATTATGCGAACCTCTTTAGCTCAGCGTTGTTCATCTTGAACGATGGCCCTGTCGAGGAGCCTTACAGGTCGGTCAACCTGATGCCATCACCCGCCACGGCAGCGTGTCGAGGGACGACTCGTGGGCCGTGTGATCTGCGTCTGTCCGCAGGCGCTCTAAGCCTCGATCCACCGAATGACCTTCTGATCTGAAGGTCGCGCATTCGCGGAAAGTGCCTCCCTGCCTGGGAGAATTGTGATGTTCGAAGTCACGATTCACACCAGCGCCAGGAGGCACTTTCAGTGAGTTCATCATCGCGCGGGATCGACCGGCTTGCAGTGACCTTCGATGAGCCGACGCTGGTGGCTGACGCCGGGCTCCTGGTGCCGGCCACGCTGATGGTGCGCCTCGGGCTGGAGTCCCTCGTGAACCAGATGGTGCGGCTGCGGGGCCGGGTGGGCGGAGCGATGCCCGGACGCAAGGTGCTCACTCTGGTCGCCGCAATCCTCGTCGGCGCCAGTCATATCGATCACGCCAACCGCCTGCGGGCCGGGGCGACCGGCCGAGTGCTGCCCTTCCGGGTCATGGCGCCGTCCACGTTGGGCACGTTCCTGCGGTCGTTCACCTTCGGCCACGTCCGCCAGCTGGACGCGGTGATCGCCGAGACGATCCGGAGGGCGTGGTCGCTGGGGGCCGGTCCGGGGACAGAGGCGATGACCATCGACCTCAACTCGACCATCGTCGAGGTGCACGGCAAGCAGAAGCATGGCGCCGCCTTCGGCTACACCAGGGTGCTCGGCTACCACCCCCTCCTCGCCACGCGGGCAGGAACCGGCGAGGTGCTCCACGCTCGCCTGCGCAAGGGCTCCTCCCAGCGGGGCACCAAGCGCTTCTGCGAGGAGCTCATCGCCCGGGTGCGGCGGGCCGGGGCCACAGGCGCCCTCACCCTCCGTGCCGACTCAGGGTTCTTCAGCTGGGACCTGCTCGCCACCCTCGACCGGCTCTCGGTGACCTGGTCGATCACCGTGCACCAGAACGCCAGCGTGCAGGCGGTGATCGCCGCCATTCCCGAGGATGCCTGGGTCGACATCACCTACCCTGACGGCGGTGCCGCCCAGGTGGCGGAGGCGACCTACGTGACCGGCGGAGGCAAGACCAAGCGAGCCGAGCGTCGGGTCCGCCTCGTCGTTCGCCGCACCCTGCTCACCGACCCGGTGCAACGGCAGCTCTGGCCCGACTGGCGTCACCACGCCTTCGTCACCAACCTCGAACTGGAGGTAGTCGAGGCCGACCGGTTCCATCGGGCCCACGCCACTGTCGAGCTCGCCATCCGGGACCTGAAGGAAGGAGCCGGCCTCGAACACTGTCCGTCGGGGCGGTTCTTCGCCAACGCCGCATGGCTCGGGTGCGCGGTGCTTGCCCACAATCTGTTCCGTTGGACCACCTCCCTCGGCGGGGTCATCTCCGACGATCGGCTGACGGTCGCCTCGACGGTTCGCTTCCAGCTGCTCGCTGTTCCCGGACGCATCGTCGAGCCTGCAGGCCGACCCGTCCTCCGTCTACCCCAACGATGGCCATGGGCGCAGTCGTTCACGACCGCTCTGTCGAACTTGCGTGCCTTGCCGCTCATCACCTGAGCAACATCCGAGCGGCCGGCGCAGCCGCAGACGCCCGTGCATGCGCTGACAACCAACGCCAACCACGAGCCCTTGATCGATCACGTCCCCGATCAGCTGCGCTTGCCGCCACGGTCGCAATCAGCATCGCCTCGAGACGAGTGTGTCATTCACCTGGTTGATCGGTGGATCGAGGCTTAATCGTGAAGTGTTCATGACCACCATCACGAAAATTCGGAACAGGAACGTTGCGCCATGTTCGCCTTGCAGAGCATTTAGCAAGCCCATGCCTCGCTGCGAGAGATTCTCCGGCTCCGGATCATCCGAACGCCCAGGTCATGGAGATTCGGGGAACCGAGGAGGAGGACTCACTCGGCTCTCGAATCAGGGCCGGGACGGAACGCCAGGCGTGAATCGACGCCGGCAACGACCCTGCAGGCAGATGGACAAGCCTTGTCAACGCCGATTCAGTCTTGTTCCCGTGGCGATCTTCAGCCGGAAGAGCCTTGGGGAGATTGAGGACCGCTGGGCGGAGGTACAGCCGTGAAGTCGCGGCCACCGTTCTCGATCCTGAGCAGCACCGATTGTGGGCTCGGCGTGCTGTTCGTGCTGACCAAGGCCCATCCATCCTCAGGCGAGGTGAACTGGAGCGGATCAGAGTGTCCCTCGTTGTCTACTCCGACGCGCCCGAGTGTTGTTCCGAGGCTAGCGAACGCCACGTTTGGCTGTAGGGAACTCCACGCGCGACCGTCGTCATCCGTCAAGTAGAAGCGCCCACCGCCCCAATACCGCCACTGTGCGGCGTTCAGGACTGCGAATGGCTCATCGCCGGGCTCGACACATTTGGGGCACGGCGGACTGGCCCCGGGGTGCAAGACCTGCGCCGGCTCAGCGGTGAATGGAGTCACGTCGGCTTTCCACGTCTCTCCTCCGTCTGCCGTGGTCTCGGTGATGGCGTTGCCGGTCTGAGGAACGGCGAGCAGCACTCCGTCGGCCCCGAAGAAGTCTGGGAGCGTCAGCGTGCTCCACCCTCCCCGATTCGTCGTTTTCGCAACCGAGGGCTCTGGCAATGTGACCTGTGCCCAGGAGCCGCCGCCGTCAGTGGTTCGATACAGGCTCGTGCCATCGGCGCTGAGTCCCCAACCCGAGGTTGGCGTCGAGAAGCTGATGGATGTCACAGGAGCTTGGTCGTTCATCACGGTCCAGGTCGCACCCCCGTCGATCGAGTCGAACACCACGGAAACGCCAGAGTCTGCGACTCGAACCGATATCCAACCGTCCATTGGGTTGATGAAGTGAACGTCTGCGCCTCCCCAACCATTGGGGAATAACGACATTGGAAGGGGCGCCACCGTCCATGTCGCGCCACCGTCTACGGTCCAGTCGACCTGGATGCTGTTCTCCCTGGATGCGACGACCCATCCTTGCTGGAGATCCACGAAATCGATCGCCATGTAGTCGGCCAGTGGATCGCCGGCACTCGGTGCATTGATCTGCCGCCAGGTCCCCCCGCTGTCACCGCTCAGGAAGAGGCCGTCACCGTCAAGCACCCACAGCTCACCCAGTGCTACCACCCCCATCGATCCGACCGGAGGTCCGGCCGAGGTCGCGAGCACCCGCCGACCTGCTGCGAGAGCCACCGACAAGCGCACCTCGGACGTCCCCGTACGACTGGAATTGGAACTTACGAGCATCGGTATCAGTACTCCGACCAGGACGATGACAACCATTCCCGCCACTGCTAAGGACACGCGTCGACGGCGACGTCGATGGAACCGACGGGTAAGTTCATCGACCGGGGGTCGCTCCGGCACGGCGATCTGTTCGGCCATCTCACCGAGAGCACGACGGAGACTGGTCATGGTTCCTCATCCCCGTCGATATCCACGGTGCTGAGCAGGGTGCGGAGCGCGCTTCGAGCCGCATGGAGCGTCGCGGCCACAGTTCCAGCTGTAACGCCCATCGCCTCTGCTACCTCCTCTTGGGGAAGGTCAACGACGTAGTGCAGCACGATCGCCGTCCGCTGACGCAGCGGCAATGCGCGGATGGCCTCCCAGACCTCCAGGTGATCATCGTCGACCGGGCGCGGCGGCGGGCGCAGGTGAACCAGGCGCTCAAGACGTGCCCGCCGTTGGCGACGACGAAGATCGTTCAGCGCCACGGTGTAGGTCCAGCCTGACGGTGACGCCATCATGCTGACCCGACTCCACCGGGCGAGCGCACAGGCAAACGCCTCGGCGGCGGCGTCAGCAGCAAGTTCACGATCTCCGCCAACAACGGTCAGCACGCGCACGAGCTGTGGGTACGCGGCTTTGTACCAGGCCTCAAACGGTGGCGCGGCCAGGGCGGTGCTTTTCCCCTCCCATTCGTCCTTGCCAGCCACGTCCATCGTCGCGTCGGTCCCGTCGTTGTGGAGTCACCCGATATAAGCGGCTCTACTGACACATCCGTGGGTGCCCTGACCACCTCCTGACGCGAGCAACGCCAGCCCCCGCCTAGTTTTCGGACTGCTTGACGGTCCAGAAGACGAGGTGAGGAGGATGGCGTGCTCGGTGCCAACGTATGGCGTCGCGTGCTCGGTGTCGACCGGGCGACGGTGATCGAGGAGATCGACCTCGACGAGGAGTCCGAAACGGTGGTGGTCCACGTCCGTTTGAGACGCCCGACCAAACGCAGGTGTGGGCGTTGCGGGATCCGTGCCCCCGGCTATGACCAGGGAGAAGGACGCCGCAACTGGCGGGCCATCGATCTCGGGACCATGCGGTGCTTCCTCCAGGCCGACACCCCGAGGGTCAACTGCCCCGAGCACGGCCCGACCGTCGCCCAGGTGCCCTGGGCCCGCCACGGTGC
Organism: Acidimicrobiales bacterium; assembly: GCA_052143895.1. GTDB lineage: Bacteria > Actinomycetota > Acidimicrobiia > Acidimicrobiales > RAAP-2 > Bog-756. The sequence continues at coordinate 4,520 of JBKQRT010000210.1, forward strand.
CGGACACACCCGGTTCTTCGACGACCAGGTGGCCTGGCTGGTCACCCACACCGCCAAGTCGACGGTGTGTGAGTTGATGCGGATCGCCTGGCGGACGGTGGGCTCGATCATCGACCGGGTGGTGGCCGATGGACGGGCTGCCCACGACCCGTTCTCCGACCTCACCCGCATCGGGATCGACGAGATCAGCTACAAGAAGGGGCACCGCTACCTGACCATCGTCGTCGGCCACGACACCGGGAGGCTGGTGTGGGCAGCCGTCGGACGGGACAAGGCGACCCTCAACGGCTTCTTCGACCTGCTGGGCGAGGAACGCTCCGAGCAGATCTCCCTGGTCAGTGCCGACGGAGCCGGATGGATCGCCTCGGTGGTGGCCGAGCGGGCCCCCAACGCCACCCTCTGCATCGACGCCTTCCACGTGGTGGCCTGGGCCACCGATGCCTTGGACGAGGTGCGTCGCCAGGTGTGGAACGAAGCGAGGAAGGGCGGCATGTCCGGCCATGCCAACGAGCTGAAGGGCTGCCGGCATGCCCTCTGGCGGAACCCCGAGGACCTCACCCCCCGCCAGGCCGGCAAGCTCGCCTGGGTGGCCAAGGTCAACACCAAGCTCTACCGGGCCTACCTGATGAAAGAGCAGCTGCGCCTGGCCATCAAGAAGAAGGGCGTGCTCGCCCTCGCCATGCTGGACGGCTGGCGGGACTGGGCCCAGCGTTGTCGCATCCCTGCCTTCGTCGAGCTCGGCCGCAAGATCAGAAAGAACCTCGCCGGCATCGAGGCGGCCATGCTCAACAACCTGTCGAACGCGCTGATCGAG
>JBKQRT010000211.1:0-3378 GCA_052143895.1 Acidimicrobiales bacterium
TGGGCCAGCAGCTGACCGCCGATCTGCTCCAAGCCGGCGAGCTGCTGGATGCCATCGCCGTCTCCAAGGGCACGGGCTTCGCCGGCGGGATGAAGCGCCACAACTTCAAGGGTCAGGGCGCTTCCCACGGTAACCACAAGAAGCACCGTTCGCCCGGCTCCATCGGTGCCTGCGCCACCCCGTCCCGCGTGTTCAAGGGGACCCGGATGGCCGGCCGCATGGGTGGCGAGCAGGTCACCACGCTGAACCTCGAGATCGTCCAGGCCGACCCGGAGCGCGAGCTGGTGCTGGTCAAGGGAGCGGTGCCCGGCCCGCGTGGCGGGATCGTGATCCTGAGGGACGCGGTCAAGGCCCCGCTGGTCAAGGGGGGTGCGGCGTCGTGAGCGCCACCGAGACGATCGACCTGGAGACGGCCACCCCCGCCGAGGTGCGGCGGTTCCTCCGCCCGGTGCCCGAGCGGCGCACGGCGACGCGGTGCACCGCCGCCGGCGACGGGCTGCCCGACGTCGAGCTCGACCCGTCCATCTTCGGGATCGAGCCCAACCTGGCCGTCCTCCATCAGGTGGTGACCGCCCAGCTGGCCGCGGCCCGATCGGGGACCCAGTCGACGAAGACCCGGGCCGAGGTACGTGGCGGAGGGGCCAAGCCCTTCCGGCAGAAGGGGACCGGCCGGGCCCGTCAGGGCTCCACCCGATCCCCGCAGTGGGTGGGCGGCGGTGTGGCCCTCGGGCCGAAGCCGAGGTCGTACGCCCAGAGGACGCCGAAGAAGATGATCCAGCTGGCCCTCCGCTCCGCCCTCTCCGACCGGGCGTCCCAGGGCCGGGTGGCCGTGGTCGACGCGTGGACCTTCGAGGTGCCGAGCACCAAGGCGGCCATCGCCGCCCTCGATGCCCTCGGGGTGACTGGCCGGGTGCTGGTGGTGTTGGGGGACGAGGACGGCTACGCCGACCGCTCGTTCGGGAACCTTCCCGAGATCCAGACCATCCTGGCCGGCGAGCTCAACGCCTACGACATCCTGGTCAACGACTGGATCGTCTTCACCGACGCCACCCTCCCCGGTGCGTCAACACCGGCACCGGTCGAGGCCGCCGCCGAGGAGGCGACCGGCGCCGAGGAGCAGGCCGCCGCCGACGGAGCCGACGACGCAGCCGCCGAGCCGAACGGGGTCGCCGAGGCGGATGGCGCCGCCGACGAGGAAGGAAGCGGATCGTGAGAGATCCCCACAACGTGCTCATCCGTCCGGTGGTGTCGGAGAAGTCCTACGCCCTGATGGACCACAACGTCTACGTCTTCGTGATCGATCCGACGGCGACCAAGATCGACGTACGCCACGCCGTGGAGCAGGCCTTCAACGTGCGGGTGGACAGCGTCAACACCCTCAACCGGAAGGGCAAGACCAAGCGCAACCGCAAGGGCGGCGGCTTCGGTCACCGCCCCGACACCAAGCGGGCCATCGTCACCCTCCACGAGGGTGACTCGATCGACCTGTTCGAGAGCTGAGAGACCGGGACAGACCATGGCACTTCGTTCACGCAAGCCGACCAGCGCCGGCCGCCGCTTCCAGACCGTCTCGGACTTCGCCGAGATCACCCGGGACCGCCCGGAGAAGTCGCTGCTCGCGCCCAAGCCGTCTACCGGCGGCCGCAACAGCCACGGCCGCAAGACCGCCCGCCACCGCGGCGGCGGCCACAAGCAGCAGTACCGGATCATCGACTTCAAGCGGGACAAGGACGGCGTGCCCGCCAAGGTTGCCGCCATCGAGTACGACCCCAACCGCAACGCCCGGATCGCCCTGCTCCACTACCTCGACGGCGAGAAGCGCTACATCCTGGCCCCCGCCCAGGTGCAGGTGGGGGACCGCCTTCAGTCGGGTCACGGCGCCGAGATCCGACCGGGCAACGCACTGCCACTCCGCTACATCCCGGTGGGCTCGGTCATCCACAATGTCGAGATGCGTCCCGGGGGCGGCGGCAAGCTGGCCAGGGGGGCGGGCATGAGCGTCCAGCTGGTGGCCAAGGATGGCGCCTTCGCCACCCTCCGCCTCCCGTCCACCGAGATGCGCCGGGTCTCGATCGACTGTCGGGCCACCCTCGGCATCGTGGGCAACTCCGAGGCCGAGCTGATCAAGATCGGCAAGGCCGGTCGGAACCGGTGGAAGGGGAAGCGCCCCCAGACCCGTGGCGTGGCCATGAACCCGGTGGACCACCCGCTGGGCGGCGGCGAGGGGAAGACCTCCGGTGGTCGCCATCCGGTGTCACCGTGGGGCAAGCCCGAGGGCCGGACCCGTGCCCGCAACAAGGACTCCGACAAGATGATCGTCCGCAGGCGCCGCACCCGCGGTGCCCGGCGGTAGGAAGACAGAGGGAACGTCACACCATGCCCCGCAGCCTGAAGAAAGGTCCGTTCGTCGACGAACACCTCCTCAAGAAGGTGGACGTCCTCAACGCGGCCGGCGACAAGAAGGTCATCAAGACGTGGTCACGTCGCTCCACCATCATCCCCGACATGGTCGGCCACACCATCGCCGTCCACGACGGCCGCAAGCACATCCCGGTGTACGTGACCGAGTCGATGGTCGGTCACAAGCTCGGCGAGTTCGCGCCGACCCGGACCTTCAAGTTCCATGCCGGCCAAGAGCGGGCGGGGAGGCGCTGACGTGCCGGGCGTGAAGACCAACGAACGCGAGGGCACCCGGGCGGTCCTCCGCCACAGCCGGACGTCCGCCTACAAGGTGCGCCAGGTCCTCGACCTCATCCGCGGCCAGGACGTGGACCGGGCGGCCGAGATCCTCTCGCTGGGTGACCGCGAGGCGGCGGTCACCGTGGGCAAGGTGCTGGCCTCGGCCGTGGCCAACGCCGTCCACAACGACGGTCTCGACGCCGAAGAGCTGTTCGTCTCGGCCTGCTACGCCGACGAGGGGAGCACCCTCAAGCGATGGCGCCCCCGGGCCCGGGGCCGGGCCACGAGGATCCGCAAGCGGACCTCGCACATCACCATCATCGTGAGCCGCCTGCCCGAGGACCGGATCGCCCGCCGCCGGGCCAAGCAGGCCCTCAACACGGCCCAGCGCTCCCGCCGGGTCGCCGGCTCCCGCCGCAGGCGCCAGGCCGAGGCCGAGACCGCCGAGCCGACCCCGTCGACGACCGGGTCCGACACCGGGGCTGAGGCATGGCCCGAGGACGCCGTCCATGCCGATGACGTGGTCACCGAGACGGAAGCCGGCCCGTTGGAGGAGTTGGACATCGAGGCCGAGGGCACCGAAGAGGCCGAGGGCACCGAAGGCGTGGTCGACACCGACGACGCCGGAGACGACACAGACGGCGGTTCCGCCGAGGAGAAGGGCGAGTAGATGGGCCAGAAGGTAAACCCCTACGGGTT
>JBKQRT010000212.1:0-6228 GCA_052143895.1 Acidimicrobiales bacterium
CGGATCTGACAGATGGCCACCATGTGGATGGCGTGGTTGAGTTGACGGTTCCCCCGTCGTGACAGTCGATGGACGACCCGGCCTCCTGAGGAGACTTCGATGGGTGCCGTGCCGTTGTAGGCGGCGAACTGGTCACGGGAAGCGAATCGGCTGACGTCGCCGGTCTAGCCGATGAGTGCGCAGGCGAGCACCGGCCCGATGCCATAGACCTCGGTGAGCGAGGTCCCTGAAGCTCGCACTGCGACCTTGATCCGCTTGTGGGACTCCTTCAGCTGGAAGTCCAGGTGCCGGATGTCCTCCAGGAGCTCGAGGGCCAGCTGATGCCGGGTGACCTCGACCGGTGAGCTGGGCTCGAAGGATCCGAGTAGCCCGTCGGCGTCAGAAGCGTTGAGTTCCATGGCGATTCCCCCTGCCGACAGGGCGGCGAGCTGGGCATGGAGCCGGCACACCAGCTTGGTGCGCAGACTTCCGATGTCCTGGTTCCGCTTGGCCCAGAGCCGGAGCAGTTCGGCATGGTCGGCGACCTGCACCGAGCGCAGTCCCGCGGACCGGAGGGCAGCAATCGCCACCGAGCGGGCGTCGTTCGGGTCGTTCTTGTCCGACTTGCCCGTCCCGAGTACTCGCACCCTCGAGGCCAAGGTGACCGGCACGTCGAGCACGTGCTCGCCGGCATCGACGAGCTGCTGGGCGAGCAGGTAGCCGAGCCCACCTGCCGACTCTATGGCCCAGGTGCGCTGCTCGAACGGTGCCGCCCACCCGAGCAGTCTGTCGACCTGTTGTCGGGTGGCCCGGATGGTGACGGTGGCCAGTTCGGCCTCGTCACATCCGATGGCGACGGCGGTGTGCGTCGCCTTGTGGGGGTCGATTCCGATGATGACGGTCATGAGCGCCTCCTGGGTCGCCGGATGGGGCGGGTTGACCGAGTTCTCGAAGGCGAGGCGTGGACGAGCGTCCGTGAGCCGGTCACACCGGTGGCAGGACGATTGGCCAGAGGCAACGGGGAGTCCCTGGTGAGCGGCGTGATCGAGTTTTCGGATAGTACGCGGTCATCAGCGATCCGGATCCGGCCCAGTTGCGACAGAGCGACAGACTCGTCGGCTTCGTCCACGAGTACCGACTCGTCGCATGAGCTGGGCGGACGGGGTTCTCGGCACCGACAGGATGCGTTTGTCAGTTACACATCGCCCATTTTTTGGTACCCACAGGGCTTCGCTGAGCACCGTCATGTTCACCCCGGTGCCCTCCATGACCAGTCCCATCGGGAAGATGCCGGTGACCTTGGCCCCGGCGCAGCAGGGTCGAGCACCAACACCCCGACGACGTGCATGTGCATGGTCCGCGTCTCGATGTACAGGAACGCTGCGTCCATCCCGGCCATTCGCTGCATCGGAACCCCTTCAGTCCTCAGTCTCGTGGCCGGACGCCAACTCGGCGACCGATCGCGCCCAGGGGTAGTCCGGCTTGCCACTCGGTGAACGGACCATCTCGTCGATGATGAGAATCTCTCGTGGCACCTTGTACCCGGACAGCCGGTCATGAGCGTGCCTGCGGACCCTCTCTGGATCAATGTGGCGTCCGGGCCTGGGCTGCACCAGGGCGACGACCCGCTCACCGAGGCGAGCGTCGGGCACGCCGACCACGATGGCGTCGCCGACGTCAGGGTGGCCCTTCAACGCGGCCTCCACCTCGTCGGGAAAGACCTTCTCCCCTCCGGTATTGATGCACAGTGAGCCGCGGCCGAGCACGACGATGGTCCCATCGGCTTGCACCGTCGCCAGATCCCCGGGGAGCGCCCAGCGCTGCCCCCGGTGCTCGACGAACGTGGTCGCCGACTTGGCCGGGTCACCGAGGTAGCCGATCGGGACGTGGCCACCTCTCGCCAGGCGCCCGACGACACCGGAATCGGGCCGCACCGGCTCGAATTCGGCATCGAGCACGTCGGTGTGCTCGTCCACGCGCAGACGAGGCGGCCCGTAAGGATCCTCAGGCGGCGCTTCGCCACCGACCTGGCCGGTCTCGCAGGATCCGTAGAGGTCAGCGACGACACGTCCGGGGAGGAGCTCCGCCAGCTGTGCCTTGGTCGACGGGGAGAGCACCGCACCACCGGAGCCCACGGCCATCAGCGACGAGAGGTCGTAGCGGCCGGGATCGGCCGCCAGGTGGTCGAGCAGCGGGCGGGCCATGGCGTCGCCGACGACCACCACCGCGTTGACCTGCTCTGCCTCCACCAGTCGCCATACCTCGGACGGATCGAAGACACCTCCTCCGATTGTGACGACCTTCCCGCCGCCGAACATGGTTGAGAATGCCAACCAGTGTCCAGCTGCGTGCATGAACGGGGGGATGGCGAGGGCCGTGAGACCCGGATGCAGGACCCGTTCGGCCAGCTCCTCGGGAGAGGCGATGTGGTTCCCCAGCGAGAAGGGGTCGCCGCCGCCCATGGCGGTGAAGAAGATGTCCTCGTGGCGCCAGAGTACGCCCTTGGGCATTCCGGTCGTTCCCCCGGTGTAGACGCAGTAGAGATCGTCGGCGTGGCGTGGGGGAAACTCGCGGATGGGAGGCATCGATCCGATCGCCGACTCGTAGTCGTCAGCCAGGCCACCTGGGCTTCGGGAATCGGAGACCTCTAGTAGTGCACGTGTCTCGGGCATGGCACCGAGGGCACCGGTCACCGCCGGGGCGAACTGGCTGTGGAAGATGAGGCCGACCAGAGCCGCGTCCTTGTAGAGGTACTGCAGCTCACCGGCCACGTAGCGGTAGTTGACGTTGATCGGCACGGCGCGGATCTTGAAGCATGCGAGCATGCCCTCGATGTACTCGGTGCCGTTGGCGAGCTGCAGGCCGACCCGATCCCCAGGGCCGATGCCGGCACGTTCGAGGTAGTGAGCAAGGCGGTTGGCCCGTTGGTCCAACTCGGTGTAGCTGAGACGGCGGGCCCCCGAAACCATCGCCGTCTGGGGCCCCGCTCGGTCGACCGCGCTCTCAAAGAGATCGGCAAGATTGAACTCCACAGCTCTCCCCCGGTTCTCAAAGCGTCTTCCGGCCCTGCTGTCGACTCGAATGACAGCTGTAGTATCCCAGGTGGGCGAGCCCGCCGCATCGTCGGCGGGCCGCCACAATGGGGGAAGGAGGCCGGATGGGGGAGGCCGAGGGCCACGCCGACCGCGACCAGGCTCACGGCACTGAGAAGACCACGCCGGCGGACACGGTATCGAGTGCCCCCGCGTCGCCGGCATCGAAGATGGCGTCGACGCCGTGGCGGCGGGTATCCCGGTCTTGGGCTTCCCGGGGCTGCTCCATCGGCACAGCCCCGCACCACATCCGTCCCCGGGCGATCGAGCACAAGATCATGGGCGGCGCCGCTGAGAACGTCTACCGCGTCGTGTCCCCCCTGAGTTTCGAGGCGAAGGTGCCCCCGGGGCGCCCGTTCATCTTCGCCGGCTATGGCGACCGGCTGGCGCCGCCTGACCAGGCGCAGGCGCTCTGGGAGCACTGGGACCAGCCACGGATCTCCTGGTACGCAGGGAACCATGTCGGCTATCTCTGGTCCAAGCAGGTCCCAGACTTCCTGGCCAGCTCCCTCGGTGAGGGCCTGTTGGCCAGCGCTCCCCAGATCGACCGAGGTTGACCGGTGGAGACGATGACGGGATTGGACGCCAAGTTCCTCTACTCCGAGACGCCGACCGCCCACATGCACACGGTGAAGGTGGCGGTATCCGATGTCTCGGTCCTCGAAGGCGGGTTCTCCTACGGCACGTTGCTCGAGGTCCTCGGCCAGCAGCTCAGTCAGCTCCCGCCGTTCCGTCGCCGGGTCGTGCCGGTGCCTTGGGGACTGGACCACCCGGCGTGGGTGGAGGATCCCGAGTTCGATCTGAAGCGCCATGTCAGCCGCCGGGTGCTCGACGAGCCGGGGGGCGATCGCGAGCTCGCCGCTGTAGTGGCCGACTTCGCAGGCACCCCACTGGAGCGCGACCGGCCCCTGTGGGAGCTGTTGGTCGTCGAGGGGCTGGTCGGCGGTCGCATGGCAGTCGTGGTGAAGCTCCACCATGCGGTGGCCGACGGGTCCGCTGCGGTGGCCCTCCTCCAGAGCGTGGTGCGGGGCGCTACCCCCGAGCCGTCGATCGAGCCCGAACCGGACCTGTGGCGTCCTGAATCGATCCCGGGTCGGCGCCAATTGCTCACGATGGCCGCGCACGACCAGGTCGCGCGGTGGAAGGGTCTGCCGCATCTCGCGGCGCAGTCGGCACGCCAAGCCCGTGTCTCCGAGATCCGACGCCGGAGCTTCACGATCAAGCCGCCCCTTCCCCTCCTTCACATCCCGAAGACCTCGTTCAACGTCTCGCTGACCCCCGAGCGCACCTTTGCCATGACCATCCTGCGGCTCGAGGACCTCAAGGCCGTTCGGCGTGCAACCGGCACCACCTTCAACGATGTCTACCTGGCCGTGTGTGCGGGGGCGCTGCGGCGCTACCTGTCGGACCGGGATGAGCTGCCCGAGCGTCCCCTGGTTGCCAGTGTCCCGGTCTCGACCGACCACAACGTGGCCCGCATATCGGGCAACCAGGTGGATAACCTCTACGTCAGCATCGGCACTGACATCGACGACCCTCTGGAGCGTCTGAAGCACATCCACGAGGTGACGGAGGCCTCCAAGGAGGTGCGCAGCTTGCTCGGCCACGACCTTCTCGCCAAACGCGCCGATGTGATCCCGCCCCAGATCTTCCACTTCGCCGTGCAGGCCTGGTCCCGCTCGCGCATTGCCAACCGTGTCCGCCCGCCCGTTAATGTGGTGCTGTCCAACGTCGCTGGGCCACGAGAACGGATCTTCTTCGGTCCCATCGAACTCGAGGCCCTCTACTCGGTGGGCCCCATCCTCGAAGGGATTGGCCTCAACATCACGGCGTGGAGTTACGAAGATATCCTGGGCGTCTCAGTGCTCGGCTGTCCGGCCAGTGTTCCCGATCCCTGGCTGATCATCGACGCACTGCACCTCTCACTCGACGAGCTTCGGGACGCGATCGACGCCGAGCACTGATCTGAGCGATCGTGGGCTGAAGGGAGCCGAGGCATTCCAAGGGTTGTGGTCGGACGGCTGACTGCCAAGTACTTGCGGACTCGATCCGCCAGTTCCGAAAAGGGAACTGCATCCACGGTCAGCATCACAAGGATCGGCTGCCACATCGACTGCATGAGCAGCCTCGATGAGCAGGTCCATTCCGGTGTCGTATCCCCCAACCATTATCGGAAGTCAACCGTATCGCTGGATCCCATCAGGACTTTCGATCTTGTCACCCTAAGCGAAGACCCTGGTGCTCTTGTGGGTGCCGAGAACGCCGTCCAGTTCAAGCGACCAGGCGATACTCGTGGATCAATCCGCCGAGTCGATTCGTCCGCTGGAGTCGTGAAACGTCGACATCCTGCGACTCTGTTGGGGCTACGCCCTTCGGCTGAAGGGGCAGTTGACCGAGTGATCGATGAGGCCGGTGGCCGTTGTAGTGGTCGACGAACTCGTGGACCACGGCTCCGAGGTGACGTCCGCCGACGATCAGCATCCGGTCGAGACACTCCCGTCGAATCGTGCCAACGAAGCGCTCGGCGAAGGCGTTGGCACGTGGAGTCCGGACCGGGGTGCGGACGACCTGGATGCCCTCGGAGCGGAACACCTCATCGAAGCTGGCGGTGAACTTGGTGTCCCGATCCCGGATGAGGAACCTGGCCGGACGAACCCGCTCGGCGAGCTCGAACGAGAGATTGCGGGCCTGCTGGACGACCCAGGTACCGACCGGGTTGGCCGTGACACCGAGGATGTACGCCCTGCGGGTGTCGAGCTCAATGAAGAAGAGCACATAGAGCTGTCGCAGCAACACGGTGTCGACCGTGAAGAAGTCACACGCCAGCATGGTCGTGGCCTGGGTCCGTAGGAACTCACCCCAGGTCGGACCGCGTCGGGGCAGGGGAGGGATCGAGTCCATGGCGCTGGAGGACGTTCCAGAGGCTCGCCGGGCACAGATCGATACCCATCACGGATAGCTCCCCTTGGATCCGGCGATAGCCCCAGGTGGGGTTCTCCCTGGACAGTCGGACGACGAGCTGGACGGTGCCGGCCGGGATCCTCGGCCGACCTGGTGGCCCCGAGAAGGTCCACTTCCGACGGACCAGGTCTCGGTGCCAACGGAGCAGGGTGTCCGGTTGGACGAAAAATCGACCGAGGAGGTGCCGGAGATCAGG
>JBKQRT010000213.1:0-2568 GCA_052143895.1 Acidimicrobiales bacterium
CCGTCCCCCCGCTGGGACTGCCAGGCGTAGATGAAGTCGTCGGCGTTGAACGGCACGCCGTCCGACCAGACGGCCTTCGGGTTGATGGCGTACTGGATGGTGAGCGGCGAGGTGGACGTGACCTCCACGCTCAGCAGGAGCGCGCCGTTCACCTGCTCACCGCTCGTCGGGTTGAACACGTAGGCGCTGGGCAGTACCGGACTGAGCAGGGTCGGCGAGGATGACGCCGCTCCTGCCGGGGTGTTGGGATTGAAGCCGTCCCATGCTCGATCGAGCTCGACGATGCTCGCACCACCGGTCGCCGCCACCAGTGACGATGTGCTCGGCTCGTCGACCTGACTGATGCGATGCGAACCGAGGTGGTCCACGATCGCCACCAGACCGATGATCACGATGATCACCAGCGGCAGTGTCCACCGGGCGCGGTGTTCCTGCCAGATCGAAGCGAAACGGGGACGGCGCTGGACAGTCTCGCCGCCGGGTTCACTCACTGCAGGCGCAGGAGGAGAATCACATTGGTGAAGGCGAAGATGACGGCGATGGTCACAGTGATCCGGTCGAGGTTCTTCTCCACCACCGTCGACCCCGCGGCGGCCGAGCCCACGGAACCGCCGAACATGTCGGACAGGCCGCCGCCCTTGCCGCTGTGCATGAGGATGAGGAAGATGAGCGCGAGGCAGGCCAGCACCTGTAGCACGACGATGGCTGCGGTCAACACGCGATCTTCCTCCTCCGGTTCACGACCGGTGCCACGCTAGCAAACTCACCGAACGGCCCGGGCGGCGGCCCGGATGATGCCCACGAAGGCGCTCGAATCCAGGCTCGCGCCTCCCACCAGGGCCCCGTCGACGTCGGCACCGGCGATCAGCTCCTCGGTGTTGTCGTCGGTGACCGAGCCGCCGTACTGGATCCGGACCTGGGCCGCCGCCTCCCGTGACGCCACCTTGCTGACGACCTCCCGGATCCAGGCGCACGCGTCCTGGGCATCCTGCGGCGTGGCCGCGTTGCCCGTACCGATGGCCCAGACCGGCTCGTAGGCGATCACCAGCCCGGCGACCGCCGCGTCCGGCACCCCGGTGATGATCGCCTCGACCTGGCTGGCCAGGCGGTCCCGGGTCAGACCCGCCTCCCACTCGTCCCCGGTCTCGCCGACGCAGCAGATCGGCGTCATACCGTTGCGGAGGACGGCCCTGAGCTTGGCCGCCACCACGTCGTCGGTCTCGCCGAACAGCCGCCGCCGCTCGGAATGACCGACGATCACGTACTGCACGTGGAGCTTCGCCAGCATCAGCGGGCTGATCTCGCCGGTGAAGGCGCCCGCGTCCTCGATGGCGCAGTTCTGGGCACCGAGGGCGACCGGGATGGCATCGGGCTCGATCACCGCCTGGACCGTCCGGATGTCGGTGAACGGCGGATGGACCGAGACGTCCACCGCTCCGACGTCCGCGGGCTGGAGCCGCAGGCCGAGGTCCCGCGCCGCGTGCAGGGCCTCGTGGTGATCGAAGTTCATCTTCCAATTGCCGCTGATGAGCGGCCGGCGGCGCGTGGTGGCGGACGTCACCGGTGCGCGGTCGGTGCGTTCGACGCACCCCGCAGGGCCGCCAGCCCCGGCAGGTCCCCGTGCTCGAGGAGCTCGAGGGAGGCTCCCCCGCCGGTGGAGATGAAGCTGATCTGGTCGTCCAGACCGAGCTCGTCCACGGCGGCAGCGCTGTCGCCGCCCCCGACGATCGTGAATCCGCCGCAATCGGCCACCGCCCGGGCCACGCCGGCGGTGCCGGCGCAGAACCGGGAGTCCTCGAAGACTCCCATGGGGCCGTTCCACAGCACGGTCCCCGCGGTGGCGATCTCGCGTGCATACGAGCCCACCGTCTCGGGACCGATGTCCAGCCCCTGCCAGCCGTCCGGAATGTCTGGCCCTACAATCCGCACCTCCCCGTCGGAACAGTCGCAACCAAAGGCCGCGTCCGGCTCGAGGGCCACGATGTCGGTCGGCAGGAGGATCGGCTTCCCCGACCGCAGGAGTGCAGCACACTCGCCGATCCGATCGGTGTCGACCAGCGAGCCTCCCACGTCATGGCCGGCCGCGGCCAGGAACGTGAACGCCATTCCGCCACCGACCACGAGTGCGTCGACCCGGTCGAGCAACGCCTCCAGGACGCCGAGCTTCTCGGCGACCTTCGCCCCTCCCACCACAGTGACGAACGGACGGTCCGGGGTACCGAGCAGCTTCCCGAGCGCCTCGATCTCACGCTGGAGCAGGAAGCCCGCGGCGCTCGGCAACCGGGATGGCGGCCCGACCACCGAGGCGTGGCTCCGGTGGCAGACGCCGAACGCGTCGTTCACATAGGCGTCGTGGCCGTGGACGAGCTTCTCGACGAACGATGGATCGTTGTGCTCCTCGCCCGGGTCGAACCGGAGGTTCTCGAGCAGTTCGACCTTGGGGGCGAGCCTGGCCAGCTCTTCGCGGACGGGGCCCAGCTCCCACCGGCTGTCCGGTGCCCCCTTCGGACGACCCAAGTGCGTGCACGCAGTGACGGCGGCGCCCCTGGCCAGCAGCTCATTCAGGGT
>JBKQRT010000214.1:0-5942 GCA_052143895.1 Acidimicrobiales bacterium
TTGACGGACATCCACCATCAGGGGCAGTGCCCCGGAAAGGATGTCCAGAATGGAGACGATAGAGAAGAGGAAGCCCCGTCGTCGGTCGTTCACCCAGGAGTTCAAGGCCGAGATCGTCGAGCTGTGCCAGCGCGGTGATCGCTCAGTCGGCCAAGTAGCCCGGGACTTCGATCTGACCGAGACGGCGGTGCGGGCCTGGGTGCACCAGGCCGAGATCGACGAGGGTGAGCGCCCCGGCCTCACCTCCGAGGAGCGGGCTGAGCTCTCCCGGCTGCGCCGGGAGAACCGGCGGCTGCAGATGGACGTCGACCTGCTCAAGCGTGCAACGGCTTTCTTCGCGAAGGAGACCCGATGAAGGTGGACCCCTTCATCGAGGTGGAGAAAGTCGCAGGTCGCAGCGTGAACCACGCTTGTGGCCTCCTCGAGGTCTCCCGTGCCGCCTACTACCAGCGCTCCCGCGGTGTCCCCTCGGCCCGCCGGGTCGGAGACGCCGAGCTCACCGAGCAGATCAAGGTCATCCACGACGAGTCCAAGGGCACCTAGGGATCCCCCCGGGTCCACAAGGAGCTCGGCCACCGCCACGTGGCCTGTGGCAAGCGCCGGGTGACCAGGCTCATGCGCATCGCCGGCCTGGAGGGCCGGTGCAAGAAGCGCTGGAGGAAGACCACCGTCGCCGATCCCGAGGCAGAAGCCGCACGGGATCTCATCCAGCGCCACTTCGGGCCCTGTGAGGAGATCGACCGCCGCTATGTCGGCGACATCACCTACATCGCCACCTGGGAGGGCTGGGCCTACCTGGCCACCGTCATCGACCTGGCCAGCAGGAGGGTGGTGGGCTGGGCCCTGGCCGACCACATGCGCACCGAGCTGGTGGAGGACGCACTGTCGATGGCATTCACCAACCGGGCACCCGAGCAGGGCGTCATCTTCCACTCCGATCGCGGGTGTCAAGGTGAAATCAACTGGTCGTCGCAACACCTCGACTCTGGAGGTGACAGGTGGCGACCATGCGAGGGCGACAACGAGAGGTCCAGCTCTATCGAGGACACATTCCCTCGCCGGGACGACCCAGCGTGGCGTGGCGAGAGGATCGGGTTCGATTCTGGGCGGCGATCGCTCGCGGCCTGAAGTCCGATGAGGCCGGCGTGGAAGCGGGCGTCTCATCCCCCGTCGCCTACCGGTGGTTCCGTCACGCTGGTGGGGTGAACCCTTGCCTACCTCCGACGGTGACCGTCCGCTACCTGTCCTTCTCAGAACGTGAAGACATCGCCATCTGGCGTGCACAAGATCTCGGCGTCCGCGAGATCGCCCGGCGGTTGAACCGGAGCCCATCGACTGTCTCGCGAGAATTGCGTCGCAACGCGTCGACGCGGACCTGGCGTCTCGACTACAAGGCCTCGACTGCGCAATGGCATGCCGAACGTCGCGCCCGAAGGCCCAAGGTGGCCAAGTTGGCCACCAACGAGTTGCTGCGCGAATACGTCCAGGAGCGATTGTCCGGCGTGCAGCGAACCCCCGATGGCCGACTCATTGGTCCTCCTGGGCCGAGGTGGAACGGGAAGGGCAAACCCCATCGAGCCGATCGTCGCTGGGTGAAAGGCTGGAGCCCCGAACAGATCTCCCAACGTCTCAGTGTCGATTTCCCCAATGATGAGTCCATGCGGATCAGTCACGAGGCGATCTACCAGGCGCTCTACGTCCAGGGCCGTGGAGCGCTTCAGCACGAGCTGGTGGCGTGCCTGCGCACCGGCCGGGCCTTGCGGGTGCCCCGGTCCAGGTCACAGAAGAAGGCCTGGGGTCATGTCACCCCTGAGGTGATGATCAGTGAACGACCCGCCGAAGCCGACGATCGTGCCGTGCCCGGGCACTGGGAAGGAGACCTCATCATCGGGCTCGAGCGCTCGGCCATCGGCACCCTGGTCGAGCGCACCACGAAGCTGACCCTGCTGATTCACCTGCCTCGAGAAGAGGGCTACCGACACAAGCACACTCCCAAGAACGGGCCCGCTCTGGCCGGGTATGGGGCAATCACCATGAAGACCGCGCTCGCCGCCAAGATGACCTCGTTGCCAGAGCAGCTCCGCCGATCCTTGACGTGGGATCGAGGCAAGGAGCTCTCGCAGCACGCAGCATTCAAAGTCGAGACCGGCATCCCGGTCTTCTTCGCCGACCCTCGCAGTCCTTGGCAACGCGGAACGAACGAGAACACCAACGGGCTCCTGCGTCAATACTTTCCCAAGGGCACTGACCTCTCGCGCTGGACTGCAGAAGACATCGATGCGGTTGCTTCCATGCTCAACAGCCGACCTCGGAAGGCCCTCGGATGGAAGACACCCGCGGAAACATTCGAAGAGCACCTACGCTTGCTGCAACAAGCCGGTGTTGCTTCGATCGATTGAACTCAGCCAATACACGAGCAAGGACTTCGCCGACCTGGCCCGGGCCAACGGCGTCGTGCTGTCCGTCGGAAGGAAGGGCGAATGCTGGGACAACGCGGTGGCCGAGTCCTTCTTCGCCACCATCAAGCGCGAGCTCATCGACACTCGGGCCTGGCCGACGAGGGCAGGACTCGGGCGCCAGGTCTTCGAGTACATCGAAGGTTGGTACAACACCCGCCGGCTGCACTCGTCGCTCGGCTATCTCAGCCCGGCCCAGTATGAAGCTGTCCTCCACAACGCCGACCGTCAGGCAGCATGATCAACTGAAGCAACCTGTCCGTCGAACCGGATCAAGCCCAGTGTGTGTGTGTGTGTGTGTGCAACTCCCGCGCGATTCGCGTGGCGGCGTACTCGACTGTGGGGGGATGGTTGGGTCAATGGTGCGCTTGACAAGGCCGTCGCGTTCGAGGTGAGCGCCAAAGTCAGCATCCGCCGGCTGACGCCTTCGATGGAGCGTTCCAGCTCGGTGAAGCGGATCGAGCCTTGCACGATCATCTTGCTTGCCCCGGCTACATGAGCTTGTGTTCGTTCGCGTAACGGATGACGGCAGGTCGTCTTCAGGTAGCAGTTACCGGCGGGGCGGCGGGCGTCACGCCGAAGGTTGCCCAGGACGAACGGGGACGCAGGCGACTGAGGGCGGCGAGCAGGGCACGATCGGCGGGCTCGTAGGCACAACGCCCGACCTGGCGCCGAAGAACTTCCACTTCATGGCGCAGGGCGAGGAGCTCGGCTTCCTTGGAGCCCTGGCGGCGAAAGAGAAGGAGGAGCAACTCGAGCACCTGTCGCAAGCTGAGGTAGACGAAGGCCCATAGCTGGCCTCCGGCTCGCCGCCGTCGCATCGGGATGACGGTAGCCGCCGTGGTCGACACTCTGCACCGAGTCCCTCGTGACGGGCGTGAACGGGTTTTCGGACACTACGGGGTGACAGCGTCGGCACAGGGATGACTATCCCTCTTCGGTCATGACGTGGACGGGGCAGTGGCGAACCAGGAAGTCGGCGACCGCGCTCGTGAATGCGTCGTTCCTATCTCCTGCCACCATGTGCCCCGCACCGGACACGTCGACGTACTCGACGGCCGGGAACCGGTCTCGGAACTCCGCTGCCTTCTCTCCGCTCACCAAGTCGCTGGCGCGGCCCCGGACGAGCAGTACCGGGACGTCCGCGACCA
This sequence comes from Acidimicrobiales bacterium, assembly GCA_052143895.1. GTDB lineage: Bacteria > Actinomycetota > Acidimicrobiia > Acidimicrobiales > RAAP-2 > Bog-756. The sequence goes on from JBKQRT010000214.1 coordinate 3,608, forward strand.
TGCGGGCCGTCGCCGCGTGGAGTCGGTCTACATCGATGATCTCCTCCGGGCCCATGCCGGGCTCAGGGTCGATGAATCTCGGATCCCAGTGCCAGTAGAACCTTCCGTCCCGCTCGCGCAGGTTCTTCCGGAGCCCGTCCAGGTCGTCGGACCGAGGCCGGTTCGGGTTGTAGGCGGCAACCGCGTCGGCGGCCTCTTGGAGGGACGCGAACCCTGCGTCGGACCGGTCCACCATGAAGGTCAGGATGCGCTCTGCCCCGACCTGTTCCATGTCGGGGACGATGTCGACGAGCACGACACCCCGGGCGATTCCAGGCGCGAGCTCACCCACCAACAGAATCGACGTCAGTCCGCCTAGCGACGCCCCGACGAGCACCGGTGGCTCGAAGAATCGGTCGAGCGCGATGCGGACGTCCTCGGCGAAGCTCTCTAGGCGGTAGTCCCCGGCGTTTGACCACGCCGAGGCACCGTGTCCGCGTGCGTCCAGCGTGAGGGTCTGCCAGCCTCGCTCAGCCAGCGCGGAGGCAGCACCTCCCCAGGAATGGCGGGTCTGCCCGCCTCCGTGCAGGAAGACGACAGGCGGCTGTCGAGGATCTCCCCGCAGGTCACCGACCAGCTCCATGCCGTCTTTGCCTGCGATGCGCAGCTCCGTGGTGTGGCTCACGACGGAGTTGTCACGTGGAGCCCCGGGCGAACGTGGCCGGCTCCGCGTCCCATCCCTCGTGGTTGTGATGGAGGATCAGTTCGTTGCGACCGTAGACGAGCCGGTCGACGAATCCGAGGTCGAGCTTCGCTTGGATCGACCCGGCCATCGGACGCCTGCCACCACCCCACCCCCTGGGACGTTTCGCTCATTGCCGCCTCCAGCCTGTCGGTGAGTGGTCGTCAGGCCGGAGGGCCCGTACCTCGACAGCGCGACTACGGCGGGTCATACGGACAGCGTAGCGACGAGCTGTCACGACCAAAGGGGCTACAGACGACCTGATCCGGAAATCCCGGAGTACTCGACGAAGTGCTCCGAGGAGATGTCCTCTTCTCCGTTCCACCGGTAGGCGACAAGAGACCCTCGCTTGACTGCACTGAAGTCGACACAGATCGTGTTGCCGGTCCAGTCCCGGTGTTTCCTGGGCTCGCCTTTGCGCCAGTAGTGGCCGTAGAAGACTGGCTTCCTGTCGTGGTAGTCGTGGACCGCCTCGTCCGGACAGGGGATGTCAGGGAGCTCCGGGTAGAGTGCGCCGTCCTCGGTCAGCGCATCTAGCGGGATCTCGGCCAGTTCGCGGGGGGTTGTCGCCTCAGAGTTCCATCAGCGGATGCGAGCATGGTGGCGAACGTGGCCGTCCTTGTCCTTGAAGCCTGGCTGCCCGTACTTCGTGAGGCTGATCTCGGGGCCCTTGAGCAGGATCTCGATCGCCTTGTGTTCAGGGCTCCCCCTCTAGTTGGCCCTGACCACGAACTCGGTGGACATCGGTGTGCCAGGCGGGATCCACTGGTTCACCCTGTCGATCTCCTGGCTGCTCCAGCAGGCGTGGACGACCCAGATCCCGTCGAGATCGAGCCAGAGCGGCAGTGCCTTGAACCACTCGATGCTCTCGGCGTAGAGACCGGGCCGGACTTGGACCTGGTCGGTGAAGTCCCTGTGCTGCTTCCGGTTCTTGTCGGTGTGCGGCCGCATGAACTCACCGGGAATCTCGGGGTTGGGGGTTGCAAACGAGATGGCGTTGAACTCTTGATTCCCCATCACGATCTGCGCGCTGCCGGCATCGACCATGGCACGGACGATCTCGAGGGTCCTGATCTGCTGGCTGCCACGGTCGACGAGGTCACCGACGATGACCACCTGGCGCCCCTCCCCGGGCCCCGGGTACCGGTAGGCGCCCTTCCGCTCCTCGTATCCGAGCGCGCCCAGAAGTCCTTCCAGCTTGTCGGCACAGCCATGGACATCGCCGATGACGTCGTAGCCGCTCATGAGGAAGAGTGTCCCATGGGCTGACTGCTCCTGAGCCGGTACGGACGGGCCTTCGGTGATGGACGACCCGTGCGTCCCATCCGGTCAGAGCACTGGCAGATGCCCGCATCCACCCGGCGGTCTCGGTTTCGTCGGTGGTCCCTCCCTGATCGGTCATGATCCCCGTCGCTCGTACCGGCCCAGGGGAACGGAGTGACGGTCCCCCGGACCGGAGCCGTGCCGGTACCCCGGGTCACTCGCACAGGCGGACCCACTGATCGACCTCGTCGACAGTCAGTGCCGACCGGAGAAGGTCTCTGAACGCTGCCTCCTTGTTCAACTCGGACCTCTCCGCGTCGACGAGGTACCGGGCCAGTCGCACGTCGCCGC
>JBKQRT010000215.1:0-4014 GCA_052143895.1 Acidimicrobiales bacterium
GGTGTAAATCACGATCCAAAACAGCAGCGCGCGCCGGTCGAAAACGGCAGCACTGTTGGTCGTGAAGTTAGCGTGGCGGTGTGGAGTCGTCCACAGATTGATCTGATGGCTTGACGGTCTGGCGGCGGTTCCGGGCCTTGGCGTCGTGCAGCCGGTAGCTCTCGCCCTTGGTCTCGATGATCCGGCAGCGGTGGGTGAGCCGATCGAGGGTCGCTCCGGTGAGCCGCTCAGATCCGAGCACTTCGGTCCAGGACTCGAAGGGCAGGTTGGTGGTCAGGATCAGGCTGGTCCGCTCGTAGGCGGTCGAGATGACGTCGAACAGCAGCTCGGCCCCGACCTTGGAGGCGGGCACGTAGCCGAGTTCGTCGAGCACCAGGAGGTCGAGTTTGGCGAGTGAGTTCTTCAGCCGCAGGAAGTTGCGCTCGTCCCTCGCTTCGATGAGGGCGGTGACCAACTCGGTGGTGCGGAAGAACCGAACCCGGTAGCCCTTGGCACAGGCCTGGGCGGCGAGGGCGGTGGCCAGGTGGGACTTCCCGGTCCCGGGGTTCCCGACGAGCAGGATGTTCTCTCGTCTGTCGACGTACTCACAGCGCATGAGCTCGGCGATGAGCACCTTGTTGACCGAGGGGCGGGCCGTGAAGTCGAAGGATTCGAGGGTCTTGATGGTCGGGAACCGGGCCGCCTTCAGGCGCCGCTCGGCCGCCCGCTTCTCCCGGTCGAGCAGCTCCAGCTCGGTCAGTCGAAGCAGGTAGGCGAGGTGGTCGGCATTGTCGGCTGCCGCCTGGCTCGCCACTTTCTCGCACTCGGCCCCGATGGTGGGAAGCCGGAGGGTCTTCAGGTGGTGGTGCAACAGCACCAGGGACTTGGTCTCGGTCTTGTTCACGATGCAGCTCCTTGGTTGGTGAGGGTCCGATAGGCGGTGAGGTCCGGCGGTTCGATCACCACGGACTTGAGGTGGGGGTGGCCGTCCAGGCTGAACAGTCCGACAGGGCGTTCTGCGTGGTGGAACAGGATCAGGGCGATGGCGTCTGCCCCCGTGGCCCCGATGGCGAGGGCCTGGTCGACCGCCCGGGCCAGGGCGGAGACGCTGGCGCTCTCCAGGAGGCGCAGCACCTTGATGAACTCCCGGGTGCCCCGGTGTCCGAGATCGGCCTCGAGGCGCCGGCGGAGGACGGCAAAGCGTCCGGGTAGCTGCCAGGACTCGAGCGGCCGGGCGAAGTCGATGGCCCCGGGCTTGCGCTCGAGGAGGGCCAGGTAGTGGATCGGGTCGAAGGTGGTGTGCTCCTTTCCCCAGTGCCGGGGGTGTCGGGCGATGACGGTGGTCCCACTCGTGATCACCACCTCTTCGATGCCCCCGAGCACGGTCACCTCGTGGTGGGCGGAGGCAGTGGGCACCGAGTAATCGTTCCGGTCGAACCGCACCAGGGAGAGCGAGTTGGCGTGTCCCTGGGCCACCCGCCGGGGCTCAAAGGCCTCGGTGGGCAGCGTCAACAGTGCGGCCCGGTCCTCTTTGAGGCGCTCGGCCTTCGTTCCGACCTTCCCCCGGACCCGACGGAACAGGTCGGCATAGCAGCTGGCGGCCAGGTACTCGTTGAGGGCAGCCCAGGAGTCGAAGCTCGGCACGGGGACCAACAGGTTGCGCCTCGCGTAGCCGACGTGGTTTTCCACATGGCCCTTCTCGTTGCCTCTCCCCACCCGGCAGAAGTGGTGGGCGAAGAGGTAATGGCTCTGGAGGGCCAGGAACGCCCTGGTCAAGATCCGGTCCCGGCCCATCACCTTGCTCACCGCGATGGTGGTGTTGTCATAGCTGGTGCGCACCGGCACCCCGCCGAAGAACTCGAAGCCGGCCACGTGGGCGGCCTGGAAGGTCTCGGTGCACTCCCGGGGATAGGCCGAGAGGAAGTAGGTGTCCGAATAGGGCAACGTGATGACCCCGAGGGCCGCCTTGCAGCGAACGCCTGCGATCTCGACCACCGCCTCGCCGAAGTCGAACTGGGCGTGTCCGGGCGGATGACTGAGCGGGACGAAGACCTCCTTCGAGTAGCGCTTGGCCGAGGCCACCGCCACCTGCACCTGGGAGTAGCCGCCCACGTAGCCGTAGTCGTCCCGCAGGCGCTCGAAGATCCGCTTGGCTGTGTGGCGCTGCTTCACCGGGGCGTCGTGGTCAGCGGCCAGGATCTCGTCGATCACGCCCAGGAAGGGCCCGAGCACCGGCTTCCTCCTGATCACGGCCATCTGATAGCCGGGAGGCTCGGGATTGGCCAGGATCTTGGCCAACGCCTGATGGCCGATCCCGTAGTCCCGGTGGATGGAGCGCTTGGATGCGCCCTCCACCAGGACTTTCTGCCTGATCTCCGTCCACTGGTCCATATCGGTGTGCACCTTTCTCCCGTTCTGCTCGTCCGCTCAGGCTCGAAGCCTGTGAGCGGGGTCGAACAGACCCAGGGATGGTCAGGTGCTGCCGTTTTCGATCAACGCGCCCGAGTGTTCAGGTGCTGCCGTTTTCGATCATCATTTACACTGAACGTGTCACGGCAGATCCAACGCGAAAACGGGGGCTTCGAGGTCCGGCCGCCGAAGTGGGGATCCGAGCGGCTGGTCTACCTGGCCCCCGCCCTGGTCGAGATGCTCACCGAACACGTACGCCTCTACCGGCCCGGTGACGATCAGGCGCGGTGGCTGTTCACGGGCGACAGCGAGGGTCCGCCCCATCAGAACACCGTCGGCCATAGGTGGCGTGAGACGAAAGCCAGGGCCGGCGTCGGGGGCCTCAGGCTGCACGACTGCCGCCACTTCTACGCCTCTGGACTGATTGCCCAGGGGTGCGACGTGGTGACCGTGCAGCGAGCCCTGGGCCATGCCAAGGCCACCACCACCCTCGACACGTATTCGCACCTGTGGCCGACCGCCGAGGACCGGACGCGGAAGGCAGCCGAAGCGATGCTCGCCGAGGCGCTCGCCGTGAAAACGAAGATTTCTGAGGACTCCGTGAGGACTCCCAGGGCCGATTAGGCGATTGACCAGGTAAAACGTCCCCCTCTACACATTGAAGCGGAACTCGACGACGTCGCCGTCCTGCATAACGTACTCCTTGCCCTCGACCCGGGCCTTGCCGGCCGCCCGCACGGCAGCGATCGATCCCGCCGCCACCAGGTCCTCGTAGCTCACGATCTCCGCCTTGATGAAGCCGCGCTCGAAGTCGGTGTGGATCGTGCCCGCCGCCTGGGGAGCGGTGTCCCCGATGTGGACGGTCCAGGCCCGGGCCTCCTTCGGTCCGGCGGTGAGGAAGGTCTGCAGGCCGAGGGTGCGGAAGCCCACGTTCACGAGCTTGACTAGGCCTGACTCGTCCTGGCCGTAGCCGGCGAGGAGCTCGGCTGCGTCCTCCTGGTCGAGGGCGGCCACCTCGGCCTCGATCTGGGCGCACAGCACCACCGCCTCGGCCGGGGCCACAAGGGCCTCGAGCTCCGCTCGAAGGGCGTCGTCGCCCAACGCCCCCTCGTCGACATTGAAGACGTGGATGAACGGCTTGGCGCTGAGCAGGTGGAGGTCCTCGAGGAGGCGCAGGTCGATCTCGCCGGCCGCGGCAGCGGCGGCGACCGTCCGGCCTCCGTCCAGGATCTCTCGGGCCCGCTCGGCGGCCCGCAGGGCGGGGACAAGCTCGGGCTGTTTGCGCGACTCCTTGGCCAACTTGGCCAATCGGTTGTCGACCGTCTGGAGATCGGCCAGGATCAGCTCAGTGTTGATCGTCTCGATGTCGTCCGCCGGGACGATCCTCCCGTCCACGTGGATGACGTCGGGGTCGGAGAACACCCGCACGACGTGGCAGATGGCGTCGCTCTCGCGGATGGCGGCCAGGAACTTGTTGCCGAGTCCCTCCCCCTCCGATGCACCCTTCACGATGCCGGCGATGTCGACGAACGTGACCGTGGCCGGTACGATCTCCTTGCTGCCGAACAGCTCGGCCAGTCGCTGGAGGCGCTCGTCGGGCACCGCCACCACCCCGACGTTGGGCTC
>JBKQRT010000216.1:0-5006 GCA_052143895.1 Acidimicrobiales bacterium
ATCCCGGGGGGCCCGCAACACGCGACCCCGGAGCTCGTGGCGCCACCGGAACGCGTGTTCGACCTCGGTCAAGGGCATCGCCTCGCGGAGCAGTGTGTCTGCACCGTCGAAGTCACCGGCGAGCAGACGACCTGAGGCCAGATCGAGCAACCCGTTTGCGAGCGGCTCGTCGAGCCCCTGGCCGCGAGCGGCTTCGATGGCCGCCCGATTGAGCTCGTCCGCCTCGCCGAGTTCACCGAGGTTGCGCAGGATCCAGCCTCGCAGGTTGAGCGGGCGCGGTGTCCACCGATGAGCACCCATGCGGGACACGTCGGACTCGAGCGTGTCCAGGGCGGCCAGCGCCTCCTCAACGCGCCCGAGCATGGCCAGCGCCATCGTGGCCACCATTCCGCCGTAGGCGTTCGGAAAACGATAGGCGGCGAGCCCCCTGCCGGTCTGCTGTCTCACCAGACTGAGCGTCTCTGCCGGGCGCCCTTGGTTCATGCGAAGCCAAGCTAGCCAGGCCTCGGCCATCCCCCCGCTCCCCTCCGGCGCATCTCCGAGAGCGCCTTCGAGCCGAACCTGGGCGCCATCGAGGTCACCAGAGGCCAGAGAGACCCACCCCCCGAGAGCCAGACAGCTGGTGCGGAGGTCGGGATCGACGGCCTCGTGCGCCCCGCGATCAGCGTTGGCCAGCGCCTCATCGAAGTGCCGCTGGAAGTGGGCGGACCACGCGGCCACCTCCAGCGCCTCGGGTCCGGCACCCCCGAGGCGGGCTGCTCCGATGTCGGCGGCAACCTGGTCGTAGCGTGACGACATCGTTGCCACACGGGCTCGCTCAAGTCGGGCGTCGACAGTGTCGTCCAGTGCGATGGCCTCGTCCAGGAGGCGCATCGCCTCCTCTTCGTCGAATCGGAGGACGGCCATTCGTGCCGCGGCCACCAACATGGTGGAGGCGTAGACCAATTCTCCCCCGAGGCGCGCGTGGTGAGCGACGGCGAGCAGATCGGCACCCGGGCGTGCGCCGAGCGCTCGGGCCGCCTCCCGATGGATGAACGCAGTCCGCGACGCACGAACGGTCGACGCCAGTGCCTCACGGATGAGCGCATGGGCGAAGACGAAGCTCTGACCCTCTTCCACCAGGAATCTTCGCTCCAGCCCTTCCTCTAAATGGTCGAGTAGCTCACTGGGTCCGGTGGAGGTCACGACCGTGAGCACGTCGAGATCGACCTCCGGCCCGATCACTGCTGCAGCCCGCAACGTGACAGCGGCCGCACCCGCACGAGTGCACCGCTCCTCGACAGCCTGGCGGATAGTGGCCGGCATCTCCTCGTCGACGTCCGCTGACGCCAGTTCCACCAAGAACAAGGGGTGACCCCCGCTGCGTGCGTGCAACTCAGGGGCCCGATCAGTGCCCACGACGTACTCGGTCTCCTCCAGGCTGAGAGGACCCAGGGAAATGGTGGTCACGCCGGGAAGGGCCACGCCCTCCTCGGCCCTCCGCCCGGCCACGATCGTCACCCGACTGTCCGCCAGCCGACGCGCCGCCTGACTCAGCCAGGCGATGGTGGCGGAGTCGGCGAGATGGACATCGTCGATGATGAGCACCAGGGGTTGCCGCCCCGACTGTCGGCGCAAGACAGTGAAGAGTGCGGCGAACAACAATGCCTGTCCGGCTCCGGGGTCGGTGAGCGCAGCCAGTTGCGCAGCTCCGGCCGGTTCGGACTGGACACCGAGGAGCGGACCCAAGACAGGTGTATCCGGACCGAGGACTTCCATGGCCCCCGCGCTCCCGGCTCTGCGAACCAGTGCCTCCACTGCATCCAGCAGAGGCTGGAGGGGCAGCGAACGACCAAGCTCGTCGCACGCGACCGAAACGATCTCGACACCACGGCCAGAAATGTGTTCGGACCAGACCTGCAGCAGCCGTGACTTCCCGATACCCGCTTCCCCTTCGACCACTCCGATCTGGCCTTGTCCACACTCGGCAAGGTCGACCAGGCCATCCAACGAGCGCATGGCGAGCATTCGTCCCGGCAGCTCGACGGCAGGGGAAGGGGAGAGTTCACCCGTGTTCCTAGCCGTGGAGAGGTCACCCAGGAGGATCGCGGAATGGAGTGTCTCGGTTTCTTCCGAGAGGCTCACTCCCAGTTCCTCGGCAAGACGCTCTCGCACAGCGGCGTAGGCGGCCAACGCCGAGGCCTCGCGCCCCGACCTCGCCAGTGCTTCCATCGACACCCGCAAAGCCGATTCGTCGTAAGGGTTTCTGAGGAGTACCTCACCCGCAAGATGGGCCGCCTCGGCCCAGTCGCCGCCCGCCAGAGCCGCAGACCCCACAATCTCGTGCAGCCGGGAGATGAGCAGATCGGCAGCGGCACGTTCAGAGTCCGCCCACCAGGTGTCGGGCTCATCGGCCAGAAGAGGTCCGCGGATCAACGACAGGCCGGCCGAAGCGACAGTGCGGGCCGCAGCTGGCTTCCCCGCGACAAGCCTACGATCTGCCTCGGCTAGATACTCCCGAAGTGCATCGAGGTCCAGCCAGTCCAGGATCAGCATGTATCCGGCGTCATTGTGCAGGACCCGGTCGGCACCGAGAACGCTCCGAAGGCGACTCGCCAACACGGAAATCTGCTCTGCGGGTCGAGCCGGAGGCGTGTCACCCCACAGACAGTCGACAAGCCGATCTACACCTACAGGTCGACCGTGCCCGACAGCGAGGACCTTGAGCAGGGTGCGGACTTGGCGTCGACCCAGTTCAGCGGTTTCACACCCCTCCAACTGGAGATCGCCCAGAATCCGGAGCCGCACGCTCTGCACCCAACCGATCCTGACACGGCCGGGGGTCGACATGCTCGGCCAGAGTTGAAGCCGTCGCGAGCGCCAAGCTCGAGCTGGGCAGAGGTCGGGGCGGAGGACACTGCATGACCCCCCTAATCCGCGATGCAGTCGAGTTCTGAGCCGAAATGTCATTCTGGCAGGCGTTGGATTGCGGCGCATTTGCCAACGTCGTCGTGATGGCTCCCCACCGAGGGATCAGTGCCCATTCGAGTTCATTTCCGGCTGCGTGTCGCTGACGGTGACCGCTGGGAGCCCTACGCAGGATCGTCGGATGGGAGAAGCACGCCCACCAGAGTGTCCTCGAGCCATTCGGCATACTCATCCTGCGACCAGCCTTGATCGTCACAGAGCATGCGTGACACATCCGGGCTCGCGAGAGTCCAGATGATCTCCCCGGCACGCTCGACATTCATCCGGAGCGGGCCACGTGCCGCGATCCACTCCGCCGCTTGGCGCATGTTGCGGAGCCGGTACGCGTCCATCTCGGTTCGGACGTTGGCCATCTCCGGTTCCACCGCCGAGGCCGTCCGCAGGATCTCGTAGACAGGCCGGACTCTCGTCGAGATCGCAGCTATGTCACGGGCGAAGAAGTGGACCTGGCGACGTTGGTCAGTCTCATCGCGGACAGCTGTGGCCTCAGGCCGGTCGAGGACGTTATCGACACCAGGAGCAGGAGCCAGGCGCTGGTCGATGAGTGCAGTCAGGACCCTCGCCTTGGTGCCGAAGACGGCATACACCGTGTCTTGCGAGACATTGGCTGCTTCGGCGATCCGACGGATGGTCGTTCGCGCATAGCCCTGGGACACGAAGAGATCACCGGCTGCGTCCAGGATCCGGGCCCTGGTCAGGGCGGCTTGCTCCTGGCGGACAGGAGATGAGTATGCACGCTTCTTGACAGTGGCCACAATTGAGTCCAGTATCGCTGTATTGAATCCGGTACTCATCGGATTATACCGATCGGAGCATCGACATGACGGAACTCCTGACCCTGCCACCGACACCGGAGGCGATCACCGCGATGATCGGAATCCCCAACATGTCGATCGCACCGACCATCCTCGCAACCCAACAAGGTCCCGACGGTGCGTTGGGGCCCGAATCGGCAAAAGCCATCCTCATCCTCCAGGCGACGTTCTCCCAAGCAGACGGGGCCGAGAAATTCTGGGCGGCAGCTGTCCCCCTGATGGAGTTGCTGGCCGTAGCACCCGGCTTCATCCGTCGCTACAGCTTCCCCGACGGGCCGAACATTACTTTGATCGCCTTGTGGCGAACGGCCGCTGACGCCAAGGCGTTCGCCGAGTCGCCAGAGCATCGATCTGCGGTGCGGGACTTGTACAAGCGGCGTTGGCAGTACAGCCACTTCTCCGCGGTCTGGGAGATGGCCTCCAACCACGGTCGAGTCATCTTCTGCGACCAGTGCGACGGGATCACCGCTGCTTCCGAGAAGGTATGCAGCGGTTGTGGGGTGGAACTCGTGGACGTCTACCGATAGGCATTGCCGAAGACCAGGGGCTGGCCGCCACCGGCTGAGCGCAGGTGCCCTTGATCGCCGGCTCGGCGGCGGTTATCGACCGAGGTGCGCTTGCTGGGGCTAACCGCCCACGACCGGCACTTGTGTGACATCCACTCAACGGACGCAAGCCGCAGAGTGGTGCCATTCGGAGTTCTTCTGGACATGCTCCGAGAGGTCATCGACCGGCTCCGGATGGACCTCGTCCGACGGGAACAAATGCAGCGTGGATGGGGTTGAAATGGGTGGATCCAAGAGAAGGGGTCCGGAAGGAGGTTTCAAGGGACGGTGAAGGTAACGGCTTGAGACAGCGGTTCAAGAGGGAGTTCCGAGTAGCGCCGGAAGTCCGGTTGATTAGGCAAGCGGCTCGAAGTGGGAGCGTTGCAAGGAGAAGGGGTCTGAATCCCCTGCCGGAATATGTGCTCCATTTGGACCGACTCCAATGACTAAAGTGGATAAAGCGCCTGATCCCCGTTGATTTGTGGGACGGGCGTTTTTCGCGTACCCCGACGTCGCTCTTTGGTCGCTTGGAACGCCCCATGGCGTGGCGGGGCCGTCCGACGAGGTTCCGCTTGACCCGTAGTGTCCAAATACGCGATCACCTCCTCCACCAGGGGCTCTGTGCAGAGCCTTGATCCGCTCGGCTACCTTCGTCCCGATGCGAAGGCGCCGGGCACGT
>JBKQRT010000217.1:0-7928 GCA_052143895.1 Acidimicrobiales bacterium
GCACGGGGGCTTCACTACCGGGGACCTTGGCGTCTCCCCGGACCGGACTTGCACCGGCTGGCTGTCCTCAGCTGATCGCTTGGTTACGTCATCACAACTCGAACTTCCTTGTTGTCATGGCGCCCAAGCTGCTGGACGCACCCCCCGATCACCGGGTCGGCGGCGGTTATTGATCGGGCTGTGCTTGCGCTCGGCTAACCGTCCATGATCGGCACTTGGAGGATGCTTTCCTCTTCGGACCCCGGGGCGTCGTAACTGTGTGGGCTCGGGTGTACCGTGCCTACGATGCCGTCTCGACGGGATGGACACATGCACCAGGAGCGTCGTCAACCACCCGGGGGCATCCGGAGCCTTGTGGTGAGTGGTTCTCGATAAAGAGCAGCTGTTTGCCCGGTCGTTCTCAGCATGACGTGCCTGGTGGCGGGATTGCTCGCCATGCCGGTCGTCTCGTCAGCCGCCACAGTATTCCCCCCGACCACCTGGGTGCCTCAGACTCCGGCCACCAGTCCATGCGGTCGCAGTGACGCTTCGATGGCCTACGACCCGGCGCTTGGGCAGATAGTGCTCTTCGGCGGCGAATGTTTCGCCGAGGGAGCTTTGGCCGATACCTGGACGTACAACGGCACCACCTGGACTCAACAGTCGCCGGCGGCAAGCCCTCCTGCCCGCGTTGGAGCCACGATGGCCTACGACCCAGAGATGGGCCAGATGGTCCTCTTCGGTGGCACCAACGTCACTGGCACATTGCTAGGCGATACCTGGACGTACAACGGCACCACCTGGACTCAACTGTCGCCGGCGACAAGCCCTCCGGCCCGTTGGGAAAGCAGCATGGCCTTCGACCCGGCGCTCGCCCAGATTGTCCTATTCGGTGGGAGCGGTGCCTTAGCCACCCCACTCGCTGACACCTGGACATTCAACGGGACCACTTGGACGCAACAGGCGCCGGCGACAAGTCCGCCTGCTCTGATCGAGGCGGCCATGGCCTACGACCCAGAGATGGGCCAGATGGTCCTCTTCGGTGGGACCAACGACACGCAAGTTTTCTTCGACAATACCTGGACGTATGACGGCACCACCTGGACGAAGCGGACGCCGATAACCAGTCCACCTGGGCGTTATGGAGCCTCCATGGACTATGACCCAGCACTCGCCCAGATGGTGCTCTTCGGCGGGGGAAGCGAATCCGGCGGCAACAACACCTACTTCGACGATACCTGGACCTATGACGGCACCACGTGGACGCAACAGGCGCCAGCGACAAGCCCGCCGAGTCGCGTAGGAGCCTCCACCGATTACGACCCGGCCACTTCCCAGATTGTCCTCTTTGGTGGCTATCCCGACCAGCTCGTGCATACGAAGCTCTTCGACGACACCTGGACCTACCAGTTAGTCGGCGATGGATACAGGCTTGTCGCCTCCGACGGCGGGGTCTTCAGCTTCGATGCTCCGTTCTACGGTTCGACCGGGGGAATGCACCTCAACCAGTCCGTCGTGGGCATGGCCGCAGCGCCGGGCGGCAACGGCTACTGGCTGGTTGCCAAGGACGGAGGCGTCTTCAGCTTCGGTCCCGGTGCCGTCTTCCAAGGCTCCACCGGCGACATGCAGCTCAACCAGCCGATCGTCGGCATGGCCACCGACCCTGCCACTGGTGGGTACTGGTTAGTCGCCTCCGACGGCGGGGTCTTCAGCTTCGATGCTCCGTTCTACGGTTCGACCGGGGGAATGCCCCTCAACCAGCCCGTCGTGGGCATGGCCGCAGCGCCGGGCGGCAACGGCTACTGGCTGGTTGCCAAGGACGGAGGTGTCTTCAGCTTCGGTCCAGGTGCCGTCTTCCAGGGCTCCACCGGGGACATGCGGCTCAATCAGCCCATCGTCGGCATGGCCACCGACCCTGCCACTGGTGGGTACTGCCTCGTCGCCGCCGACGGTGGGATCTTCAGCTTCGGCGCTCCGTTCTACGGTTCGACCGGGGGAATGCACCTCAACCAGCCCGTCGTGGGCATGGCCGCAGCGCCTGGCGGCAACGGCTACTGGCTGGTTGCCAAGGACGGGGGTGTCTTCAGCTTCGGAGCGGGGGCGGTCTTCCAGGGATCGACCGGAGGAATGCAGCTCAATCAGCCGATCGTGGGCATCACGGGTCAGTAGCCCAGACGGGGTGCCCCCTGCCGGTTAGGCGGGGCACCGCCCGTGCGCGCACGAGGGTCATGTGCGCCCAATTCCTGACCGCCAAGTTGACCGCCTACCGAGCTGACGGCCCTTGTCATCGGCTTACAGGAGCTAACGGGCGGAACCTCTTGACCTGCACCGATTGACGCCAGCTAACAGCCACTAACGGGTCAGCCGGGACTGGCAGTCAAGAGGTTCGTGGGTTCGAGTCCCATCGCCTCCATCGGATTGTAGAAATTACAACGTGTTCCCTGTTCAGAGGCCATATTTAGCTTCCGCCCATCCACGGAGGCAAACGGCGATGTTCGAACCCCTACGTGGCAGCTGCCCATTAGCCGTTCCACGTCACTGGCTTTCGCAACGGAGGCGTCGGAGCGATATCGGACGGTTCGGCACCAAGATCGCATGCGCGCAACCGGCACTTACCGGGGGTCTGTCAACCCCCCACGGCCAGGATTTGCCAAGTCCCTGGTACGCCCTTCAACTCGTGCTCGCCGCGGTCGGTGAACTCGAGGCCGGACCCTGCCACGAGGGCTGGGACTGCACCCGAAACAACCACTTCCCCCGGACCCGCAAAGGAAGAGACCCGGGCACCGATGTGGACCGCCAGACCGGCGACGTCGTCTCCTCGGACCTCGATCTCCCCGGTGTGGATCCCCGCCCGTACGTCAATGTCGAGCGCCTTCAGGGTGTCTCGGATAGCCAGAGCACACTCGATGGCGCGCCCTGGGCTATCGAACGTGGCCACGAATCCGTCTCCAAGAGTGTTCACCTCACGACCTCGAAAGCGTCCGATCTGTGTGCGCACGCTCTGGTCGTGGCGGTCGAGGAGATCCCGCCAACGTTCGTCGCCGAGCTGGGCGGCCCGGTCGGTGGACCCTACGATGTCGGTGAACAACACGGTGGTCAAGACTCGCTCGCTTCCGGACCCGCTGCGAGTGCCCGTCACGAACTCCTCGATCTCGTCGAGAACCTCCTTGGTTTCGCCGATCCAGTAGAGCGCGTCTACCCCGGGCAGCTCGACGTACTTCGCCCCAGGAATATGCTCCCCGAGGTAGCGGCCATGTCCCATTTCAAGAAAGATGGCCGCGACATCTTCCCGCTGAATGATCAACGTGGGTACTCGGATCTGGGAAAGCAGAGGACGAACATCGTTCGCGAAGACCATGGCCCAGCGTGCGTGTGCCATGGCGGGGGTAGCTCCCAGGTTGCCGGCTCGATCGAACCAAGCACGAAACGCCGGGTCACTGGCGACACTGGGGGCGATCATGGCGATCATGTCGACGCCTTGCTCGACCGCATCGGGTTCCACAAGTGGCCGCAATAAGGCGCCGAGGGAACCGGTGGAAAGGCCGTAGGGGTAGTCGGGCGCCGACATGAGTCGGGCTGCGCCATTCACGACGACCAGGCTCGCGACCCGCTCGGGGTGTAAGGCCGCTAGCGCGATCCCTTCGGCCGCGGAGAGATACGGGGCGAACACGGCCGCTTTCTCGGAGCCAACTGCATCCAAGACCGCCACGGCGTCCTGCACCCATTGCTCCCCGGTCGGAGGGGCTGACGGTGAGCCCCGGTCCGATAGCCCGACGCCTCGCTGGTCGAACCGGATAAGTCGACCGAAGGTCGCGAGACGACGCTGGAAGCGGGCCATGGACGGCTCTTCGTCCATGCAGTCGATCGGAATGATCGCCCCCGTGAACAAGAGCAGATCTAGCGGCCCTTCGCCCTGCACCTGGTAGGCGATGTCCACATCACCACACTTGGCGTAGCGGGTTCTTGTGCTGGCCACCCTCAGAGGATACCCGCGCGGTGGACGCCAAATGTTTGAACCCCACGGACGGCACATCCCTCAGCAGACCAAGTGAAGAGCATCGACATAACCCACCCTCCGACAACCCAAAGAGGGCCGTTCTTTCTGATCCAGCAGCGCCCATGACCGCTCGGAGATCTTGCATTCGATCCTCGAGCGTCAGAGCCCCCTGGATCGGATCCGACAGGCCGAGGCCGCGACGGTCGAAAAGGATCAGGCGACGGAACGAGGTGAGTCCTCGCAGGCTGTGCGCTATGGCAGGGTCCTCCCAGACCAGCTCCACATGGGAGAAGTAGCCGAGGTTAACAACGACGTCAAAGGGGGCCATCGCCGACGATTTGGTAGGCGAGGTGGACACCATTTTGCGTCTTGACAAACCGAGTATCTGGGATGGCTAACACCGCCAGCACTTGTGCCCCATGACCGCAGTTCCCGGTCGATTCCACAGTGAAGGTGCCGAAGGTGCCATCCGGGGTCTCTGAGCTGGCCCATACAGCGAGCTTCTTGAAATCCGAATCTGGTAGGTGGGTCAACCCCTCGCTGGTGAGACTTGACGGTCGAGGTAGTCGGTGAGGTGGACGATGAGTTCCTGAGCGTCTGCGCGAGCCCCATCGATGAAGCTTGACTTGCGTCGACGCAGGTAGGGGCTTCCGATGAGGTACATGCCGGGCGAATCGACGACGCCCCCGTCGTGGCGGATCATCCCTTTGCCGTCCAGCACCGTGACGTTGAGCCAGGAGTAGTCCGGGCGGAAGCCCGTCGCCCAGATGATGGTCTCGATCTCACCACGAGCGAGGTCCAGGTCGAGGGGCGGCGAGGCGTCGACCTTGGTTGGCGCGAACCGGTACGACGGCGGCACCAAGTCGTCGACGTCGTTGGCTGTCGCCCACTCGTCGATCGTGTCGAGTAGCCGGACCAGCTTGAGGTCTGCCAGCTCGCACTTGTTGCGCAACGATCCCGAAAATTGTGCTTGGCTCCCATTGATACCCGCGAATCGACCGACCACTTTCACGCCGAGGCTCATGAGCGAGTTGAGGTCAAACGTCGCCCGTTCGGGTGTGCCTGCAAGCTGCATAGATGGCACGCGCCGCGCCCGCACGATGTCGTCGACCTCGTCGTAGCGCTCGTCGAGCACGCCGGCCGACTCCATCCACCAATGGATGTCTCGACCGCGGTACATGCGCGGCCCGCGCACGTGCTCGCCCACAGCCAACGTGACCTCGCGTCCAGAACGCTGGATCTCGGCCGCGATTTGTACACCGGTCGCCGACGCGCCGACCACCATCACCCCGCCCTCCCCGAGCTGCCCCGGGTTCCGGTACTCCATCGGCGTCATCGTCGCCACCGACGGTGGCACCGCCTCCGCAATAACGGGCACATTTGGCGCGTTGAAGGCTCCGGTGGCAAGGACGACCGTCTGACAACGCCACTCTCCCTGGTCGCTAAGGACGCAGTATTCGCCATCGGTGTGGCACACCGATGTCACCGTCGTGCCGCACTGCACCGGCGCGGCGATGACCTTCGCATAATTGGTTACGAAATCGACAACCTCCGGCATCGTCATGAAGCCGTCGGGATCGGCGCCATCGTATGAGCAGCCGGGGAGTCTGCATTGCCAGTTCGGTGTGAGTAACCGGAGAGAATCCCACCTCTCGGTCCGCCAGGAGTTGGCAACCTCGCTCCGCTCGAGGACCACATGGTCGATTGAGCGGTCGGAGAGGCACCGACTCATCGCCAGTCCGCTCTGCCCGGCCCCGATGACGACGGTCGTGGTCCGCACAGACCCGCCTATCTGTGCAACGCCCGAGTGATCACTGAACCTGAACGCTCACGTTCGTGGGGTTCGTGATTATGTCGTAGACGGCCGAGCGCTTCTGTGACTGGGCAACCAGTGCTTTGATCTCATCCGGCGACGCGTCGGCATCGATGTCGTAGGTCACCTGGATGTCGCTGAAGCCATTGCGGACATCGCTATCCGCGCCGAGGACGCCTCGCACGTCCATCGCACCCTCGATCGTCGCAGAAACCCTGTGCAACTGGATCTCCCGGTTCTGCGCGACCGCGGCGACACCCGCGGTCAGGCAGCTGGCGAGGGCCACGAGCACGAGCTCGGGTGGGGTAACGCCATTATCCTGGGAAGCGAAGATCTCAGGGTGATCGGCATCGAAGGAGTAGCGGGTGCGGTGACTCTGCTCCTCACCGAGACCGAAGAAACCCTCGACCGTCGAGTGGCTGTGGGTGCCGTTTTGCCACTCACAGGTTGCACGCCATTGGAACTGGGCCGCTTCGGGTGCCTCGATCAGCGCCATTCGGGCGCCTAACAACGCCTCAACATTGACGCCATTGTCGACTGGGGTATCAGTGGTGGTCATTGGCCGCCTCCTCGCTCGGTTCACCGCGGGAGCGTGCCCCGCGGCACTCTGTCACTGCCCACCGGGAGGGAGATCCGCCGCGCTCGGAGCACGACGTCGGCCCCCGGATCGATTTCACTCGCGAGGCTACCCCTGGTCGACGGCCATGGAAAGTGGCATGCCGATTAGCTGCTGGCGGTGGGGCGACCGCCCCGCTTACGTGCGTAGTAGCCCACTACGGCGATCGGCGCTCGGAGCGGGAGTCCGTCGCGCACGTTCTCCTGAGCCAGCTCTGCCGCCGCCTGGAGGAACGCCGCTTCGCCCACCGCCTGGATCGCCTCGTACGCCGGGCCGGTCGTGGCGATGGCACGTGCATAGGCCTCCGGATCGGCGAACTCGAATACAAACGGGATGTCGACGCGCTGGACGTCTGTGAAGCCGGCATCCCGCATGACGGCCTCTCCGGCGCCAGGCCGACCGAGCGCAACCATGGCCGCCTGGTTCTCCACCTTGGGCGCGGTCGCCAGCGCGAATGGTGCCAACGCCCAGGCTCCTGGTGACGCCTTGATGTGACCCCACACCGTGAGGCCGATCCGGCCGCCTGGGACCAGGACGCGGTGCACCTCGGCCACGGCAGCCGGTGTGGTCGCCCAGATACCGCGGAAGCTGGTGACGACGTCGAACGTTGCGTCATCCCATGGCAAGGCCTGCATGTCGCCCACCCGCAGGTCAGCGTCTGGACTACGGTCCCGGGCTACCCCGAGAAGGCGGGGCGACGCATCAATCCCAGCGCACCGGGCGCCGCGCAGGCCGGCCAACTCCACGGCCAGTCCGGCCCCGCACGCGACGTCGAGCAACCGGTCACCAGCTCCCACGCCCAAGTGGTGGTGCATGGCGACGTACTCCCGGCAGTTGGTCGGTTCACAGAGGGTGGCGAACTCCACGGCTTGCCGGCCCCAGCCTTCGTCAACCCCCCGCCATTGGTCCTCAGCTTTCCCCACGCGAGACACGATACGACGAACGTCCGGATGCGTCGAGCGGCCAGAACCTTCCCCGGAGCCACTATGAAAGCGGCGGCTGGTCTTCATCTAGTTACGGGCGGCGACGGGACTCTTGCCTGGTCGGGCGTTAGCTTCTGCAAGCCCTCGTTAGCCTGTGCAGGAGTGACACTCCATTCTGTAGCGACCAATCGGGGGCTCTAGGTGGAAGGGACGCTTCGGGCCGAGGGCGACCTCGACTTCCGGGGAACCCCGGGCGTTGACCGTGACGCCTCGGTGGGCTTCAGCGCAATCCGCCTCAGCTTCGATCTGTCGGGCTCCGCTTCTCCCGATGAGCCGAAAGACCTGATCGCTGCGACCAAGCGATACTGCGTGGTGCCAATCCCAGAATCAGCATGTAAGGACTGCCCGCCTGAGGCTTGGTGAGATCCCCCGACTGCCCAAAATGGCCGTGCTCGAGGGGGTGGCTGGACTTGGAATCGGTCCGCCCACGCCGACTCCAAGAGGGGTTCGAACATGGTCCCATCTCTTCTCAGCCCATGAATCTCG
The DNA here is from genome assembly GCA_052143895.1 of Acidimicrobiales bacterium. Taxonomy (GTDB): domain Bacteria; phylum Actinomycetota; class Acidimicrobiia; order Acidimicrobiales; family RAAP-2; genus Bog-756. Next base: position 7,875 of record JBKQRT010000217.1, read on the forward strand.
GACCCGAACGGGCCGTCAAAATGGGTTCGTTAGACGGCCGGCACCACGTTTCTC
>JBKQRT010000218.1:0-3590 GCA_052143895.1 Acidimicrobiales bacterium
ACTCGAGGCCGAGCTCACCAGGCGGAACCGGTTCCGGCGAGCGGCGCGGGCCGTGGGATCCCGGGTCGTGGCCGTCCTCCCGGCCCGCCTCCGCCGCACCTTTCGGTCGGCTGGTTGGTGGCCAGGCTGACGGCCCGAGCTCGCGGCGTCCGGCCGGAGCGTCCGCGCTCAGCCGCGGCGACGAGCACCTCTCGGGAGAACGGCGGTCAACGTTCGCAGGGGCGCGGTGATGCGCCAACTGGTGGAGTGATGAAGGCGGTCGATCTCCGCCTGTTTCCACTTCACCTGGGCCTCGAGCCCCTCCACCTCGCGGCTCCGGCTCTCGCGCCGGGCGGCGAGCAGCGCGGTGGTCCATCCGGACTCCTCCGCGAGTGCAACCGGTGCGAGGGGACGGTGCCCACCCGCGGCTGCCGCCAGGGTGGCCACAAGCTCCTGCTGCTCGGTGAGGAGCAGCTCGTCGCCGGAGTCCGGACTGTTCGTGCCGGCTTCCGCGGCGATCATGGCCGCGGCGCGGGCAGGGTCCCAGTCGCGGGCGTGCGCATCGAATTGGGGGAGCGAGCTTAGCCATTCGGCCATTGTCCCCATGGCCGACTCGGGATCGTCGACGACCGACTCGTAGTTGCAGACGTAGACGTCGAGGCCGACCAGGTGCTGGAGCGCGGAGCGGTTGTACCGATCCCAGAGGGCGATGCCTGAAGCGAGGTGCATGCCGTCCCGTTGCTGGAGTGACCTGGCGACCGAGAGCGGGGACCGCCATACCAGTACGGTCGCAAGAGGTGGGGGGACGAGGCGCAGCCAGAAGGGGAGGAGGAGGCACAGGCGCGGATCCTTCCACACCAGGGGCCCGGCATCCGGAAAGGCGGTCCTGGCCACCGCAGTCGGATTCGGCGCCGCCCGCCTCGCCGGGTCGTCCTCCCAGTGCGGTGCCAGGTCGGGCGGAGCCTCCCAGCTTCCACCCAGGTCGGCGAGGAGCGCGTCGTTGTAGACGGTGAGTGAGGAGCTCTCCCAATGCTCGGGATTGCTCTCGGGCCAGTCCATACGATCGTCAGGACGGGGCGCCTGGAACCCGAGGGCCGCCAGTGCGCCGGTCACTGCAGAGGTGCCGCTCCGGTGCATCCCGACCACCGCCAGCCACGGGCCCGACGGCATCCCATCCGACGGTCCGGCACCGTCCGCGATCTCGGGGTGGGTCACCGGTCGTCCATCTTCGATCTCGCTTCCGTTCTGATGGCTTCGTTCGCCGAACGATCAACCGATCCGGCGCGTGAGCCTCTGGTACGCCGATGCCGACCGGGGGGTGCGGTTCACCGTCCTCAGGATCGCCCGTTTCCATCCCGGCGGCTGGCTCGGCAGAGCAGTCGCAGCCCGGCGGTTCGTCTCACTGGCCAGGAGCCCGACCGACGACAGGTATCGTTCCACGGCGCGGCGCTGTTCCTCGGAGTAGGCACGTGCGCTGACCCCGGTCCGGCCCACCGCGTCGTCGAACGAGATCGGCGGCGCGTCGACGGGGACAGGGGTGAGCAACCACACGAACCGCTCGATCGCCCACTGCGGGTTGTAGTGCTCGGAGAACACCCGGAGGGCGCCGACCATCTCCCGGGGGAGGCTGTCGTTCAACGCCGGGTCGTACTGGCTCGATTCCACCGAGCAGACATCGTCCCGTGCAATCAGGCTCCACCCGCACCGTTCGAGCATTCGCTCGAGCATCGCCTCGGTGAAGTAGTGGAGATCCAGGTCTGCCGATGGCTGAGCCCCTGCCTCGCCCCATTCGCCGGCGAGGAGCCGGAGCCCCCGGTCGAAGTGCGCCACATTGGGGACCACCACGACCACGGGTAGACCGCCACGGGCCAGCGACCACGCCGAAAGCCCCGTGAGCAGTCGCTGGGGATCGACCAGCCGCTCGAGGGCATCGAACACGATCACCGTGGTCAACTCGCCCTGACTGTCGAGCGAGTCGGCAAGAGCCGCGGCGTCGACGAGGTCGCAGTGGTTGGCGTCGGTCCCCGCGGATCTGAGCTCCTGAACCGAGTCGATGTCGTGATCGAGCACGCGGATCCCGGTGGTCCCGTCCAGAAGCGTGCTCCTGTCGCGATGCCCCCTCACGCAGAGCGCCACGCTGCGACCGTCGAGTGCGATACCGAACTGTCGGAGAAGTTCGGACACATGCAAGGCGGTCGGGTCGCGGCCTCGTCGATCGGAATGCGTGCCGTCCACGACGTGCCGGCTCGACCCGTCCGCTGCGCCCATCAGGACCGAACGTGCGGCTTCGAGGAACGCCCGCCCGTAGCGCTGATCGGGCTCCAGGTGGTTTCCCTCGGCCCACTCGTTCCACGCCACGAGGAAGACGTAGTTCTCCTCCGGGCGCACGTGGTCCACCGACGCCACGGTGCGCTCGAGCCAGTTCCGGAACGCCGCAGGAGTGGCGTTCTCGAAGATCGTGGCACTGCCGGGATGGCGTGCCGTGCTGTCCCAGCCGACCATGACCGACGGGAAGTGCTTCCAGGAGGGGGGCGGTTCGCTGAGCCGGGAGGCGGCGGCCGACTCGTAGTCCAGGACACGGTGCGTGCGAAGGCTCTCGACCGGAGCGAAGAGCTGTTGTCCCGAAAACGGCACGAACCCGACGGTGGCGTCGAACCCGTACCGTTCGGGGCCTCCCTCGGGCCGGCCGAACCCGTCCACCCAGCACAGGTAGAGATCCGGGAGGCCCAGACCTTGTGCTTCCTCCCGCCACCGATCGGTCGTCCGTCGGGGGTCGGGGAGCTGCGCCGGACGGTAGATCAACATCATCGGTCGGCCGTCGATCGTGATGTAGCGCCGGTCGGCGAAGGCTTCGCACAGCCACCGGATGTGGTCGAGGTCGTCCTTGTCGCTGTAGGTCTGCGGCATGAGCACGGTGCCACTGCGGCCGTCCCAGTTGCGGGTCCACTCTTCGTTGGCCCAGCACAGAGCGAAGGGGAAGTCGGGGGAGCCGGATGCCAGCACCTCGTCGAACGGGCGGTTGAGCAGCTGTTTCCCCTGGAACCAGTAGTGGTAGTAAACGAAGCCGCTGATGCCGTGGCTCCGGGCCAGCTCGGCCTGGGCCTCCCGGACCTCGGGGACGCGCAGGTCGTAGTAGCCGAGCTCCCCGGGGACGTGCGGCTGGTAGTGACCCGGGTACAGGGGTCGTGCCCGGGTGACGTTCAGCCATTCGGTGAATCCCGGTCCCCACCACGTGTCGTTCTCCGGGATGGGGTGGAATTGAGGCAGGTAGAAGGCGAGCGCCCGGGGCACCGGAGACCGAGGATCGGCATGGGCCCCCGGCGATGACATGGTCACGAGGATAGGGCAGAACGATCCTGTGGCCGGGCAGCGGGGGCGGCCACCGTGGTCATCGGAGCCCTACCGCTGCAACCCCTGCACGATGTCCACGATGCGGTCGAGCTCCGCGCCGGAGAGCGCCGACCCGGTGGGGAGGCACAGCCCCCGCCGGAAGATGTCGGCACAGATCGCCCCGCCTACCACCGGGCTGTCGGCGAAGACGGGCTGGAGGTGGAGCGGCTTCCAGGTGGGGCGCGACTCGATGTCGGCCTCCTCCAGGGCCAAGCGGATCG
>JBKQRT010000219.1:0-12388 GCA_052143895.1 Acidimicrobiales bacterium
CATCACATCGCCCCGGAGATCCGCTGGTGGAAGAAGGCGGAGTGGAACAAGTTCAAGGCCCAGATGCAGGGCACCACGGTCCTGCGGGCGCCGAAGGGGTTCAACTTCTTCTTCCACTGGATAATGGTTCACGTCCCCCACCACGTGGACATGCGTGTACCGATGTACCACCTCGAAGAGGCCGCCGCCGCCATCGAGGCTGCCTTCCCCGGATCGGTCATCGACAAGCCCCTGCGGTTCCGTGACTTCGTCGCCAATTCGAGGGCCTGCAAGCTCTACGACTTCGATGCGGGGCACTGGGTCACCTACGCCGAAGGCCGAAGTCAGGTCAACTCCGTCTGAGTTGCTACTTCCCACCGAATCAGTGCGGTTGAGAGCACCCTGCCAGCACCCTGATCAGGCCCTTTGTGCAAAATCGCTCGAAGTGGGGCCAATGGTCATGCCCCTAAGTTGCAAGGCTTAGATTGAGCAAGAGGGCCCTCTCGTGGGCACGTGACGGCACCACCGGTCCCTTCGGCTGGAAAGTACGAACAGGGCAAGGCGGGATGTTCGACGCACCACCAGGCCCGGCCCGATAGCTGGACGAACTCCCAGTAGTCATCCAATTGGCGGGCGAGCGGGGGCGGTTCTCGGCATCGGCGGCTTGGTCATTTGACCAGTTACTCCTCGTCTGCCTCCATGAACGACCTGTCCTCTTCGACGGCATGCAACTCGCCGTCCTCACCCAAAACCGAAAGCGTCTCGTCGACGATCACGTCGCCTTCCGCCGTCACCACTGCAACGGTCTCGTCGGTGGCAACGATCTTGCCGTCACTGTCCACTGCGGCCACCACGTCTTCGATGATCAGGTTGCCTTCCTCGTCGACACCTTCGCCCTCGACCTCCACCATCTCCAGTGAGTCGTCACCGGTGGGTCTCTGGTTGTCTTCACTCATTACGAGCCTCCTAGTCTGAGCCGTTCGTTGGCGGAGGAGCGAGCCAACCGCCACCAAAGCACAGGCTCCCAGTGCCACCCAAACCACCGGTCTACGTCTCATGACGATCCCCTCTTCACTCTTTTCCGATGTGGCTGGCTACGGCGACTCCGCCAGACGAGATTCCGACCTCATCTGCCACCGAAGCCGGGCCACCCATCGAATCCGATTGCTAGGCGCTCATCCGCTTCTCCTGGCTTTGGAGGCACTCAGCCTTATGCCCGCAGCCTCGGCAGGAAGCTGCTGAGACGTGCGACATCCATCCGAGGTTCCAGTGCCAGCAGTTCCAGCAGTCCTGGCAGAGGAAGTTGGTGTCCATCCCGTCTGACACAACTTCGAGCACGCTGTTCCCACATTGGGGACAGGACAGCTCCCCTCGGAGAAAATGGACCTCCGCAGCCATTGCGCCTCGTTTCTCGGCTCGGTCCGGCGCTCCTCGAAGCGGTAGACCAACCGACCGACGCTTGGGGCCTCCACCCGTTTCAAGTGGCGAACTTTCCTCGCCCTACTTGGTGATTTGCCCCTTGATCTTGATGGTAGCTCTTCGGAAGGAAGAGTCAACAGCTAAGAGCGATTCTGCACAGTGTCGAGGGTCATCGCTCCTGCTCGTCCCACTCAGGCCCAACTTCGCCGTAGGGCGTATTCGTACCAGATGAGGTCGAGGTAGGGATTCAGTTGTTCGAGCGGATCTGCGCCTTCGTCCACCTGCGAATGGGTGATTAGATGACGCCCAGGTTGATGAGCAGGGCAGTGACCGCTGGCCCGGCCTGCGTCACGTTGGAGCGGAGTCGAGCCTCGTCGGCAGGGTCGTTCAGGAGGCCGATCCCGATCTGCCACTGTTCGTCGGAGTAGCTCATGGCTCATCTGTTGCACCCCGGCGACTGACCGTGGTGGATGACAAGATCAGAGCCGCTTGTACGTACATCCGGGCACGAAGTTCTCGAAGCCGCTCTTGCAGTAGTAGCAGCGGCGGAACTGCTTGCCGGTCGGTGTGATGACCTTGTAGGAGGTCGGTCGAAGCCTGCACTCAGGACACTGGTTGCCTGTCGGTCTCCGTGGGCGTGCTGCCATGTGGTCAATCTACCACTCCATTCGGGACTACTTTTAGGACTACAACCGCCGATGAATGGCGAATGGAGATGGGTAGTGGCGGGAACGTGAGTGCAGGTCAGAGGGTGTATCGATGGACCGTGAGTAACAGTGAGAAGGATCTTTTTAGACTCATAATCCCTCGGTCGCAGGTTCGATCCCTGCCTGCCCCACACCACCGCTGTTGCTCCAGCTGATCCCGGAGAGATCGGCAACGGCTGATCCTGGAGCATCCGGTTCATGGGTGCGAAACAGACGCCCGTCAAACGGAGCGAGGTGCGAAGCTTCCCCCGAGCCCGGCCCGCCGTTCAGAACAGGAGAAACATGGACATCGAGGAGTTCTACAGCGCCGACGAGCGCCGCCGGCGGTCGGCCGAGGTCGAATTCGGCACCGACTGGTTCGATGCCAAGGGCAGTCGCTACGAGCTCAGCTGGGTGGAAGACACCGGCGAGCTCTACGTGATGCTCGAGCTTGTGCCCGAAGTCGACAGCTGGACCCCGTTCGGTGACGCCGAGGTCGAGCAGATCCCGGTCGACCGGGTGCTCGTGATGGTCATCGGGTACATCGCGACGCTCCCCGAGGTGGAGCGGGTGCTAGGGGGCTGGGCGGACCAGATGACAAGACCCGACGGCATCTCGTGGGTGGCGGAGCGGCTCCGAGCCAACGAGGTCCCGGCCATCGCGCCCGCCTGACCGGCTACTGCCGCCGGCCGCTCCCCGGCGTCAGCATGTGGGCGTCCGGACCGAACTCGAGGCCAGTGCCGATTCCGGCATGTCCCGTCACAGGGTGAGGCGATAGGGTCCCTTCCGGCACTGGACCGAGCCGGGGGTACGAACAGGGATGGAACTGGTGGTCGATCTTTCGACGGCGGCCGTGTCGCTCCGGCACTACGAGGACCTCGGGCGCTTTTCGGTACAGGTCGTGAGGCAGGAGCCCGACGATGACGGCGGCAACGGGGCGCTCGGCGCCCTGGCCGCGGCGCTGAGCCTCCACGACGCCGGGACCGTGGCGCCGGACGGTGACGTCCTGGTTCCCCAGGGTGCGGTGCGGAGGCTGGCGGAGACGGCGGCGACCGACGCGGGAGGGTCCCTCGACGACGCATGGGAGTCGGGACTTGGCGCCATGGTGGCCTATGCTGGCACCAAGGGATGGCTCGCCGACGACGGTTCGATCCGGGCCCACGTCGAGTGGGTGGGCTGAGCCATGCGCTTCTCATACGCGGAGTCGATGGTCGATCCGACCTACTACCTCCCGCTGGCCCGGGCCGCCGAGGACGCCGGCTACGACGGCATGGTCGTGCCGGACAGCCTCTGCTATCCCCTCGAGTCCGACTCCACCTATCCCTTCTCGCCGGACCACACGCGCGAATTCCTGGAGGACAAGCCGTTCATCGAGCCGTTCTCGCTGATCCCGGCCATGGGCGCGGTCACCGAGCGGTTGCGGTTCATCACCTTCGTCCTCAAGCTCCCCATGCGGCACCCGCTGCTGGTGGCCAAGCAGGCCACCTCCGTGGCGGTCATGACCGGGAACCGCCTGGCGCTGGGCGTCGGGTCCAGCCCGTGGCCCGAAGACTACGAGCTCGTCGGCGTGCCCTGGGAGGGCCGTGGGAAGCGGATGGACGAGGCTGTCGACATCGTGCGCGGGTTGTCGGCTGGGGGCTACTTCGAGTATCACGGCGAGGTCTACGATCTCCCTCCGGTCAAGCTCAGCCCCACCCCGACCGAGCGGCTCCCCATCCTGGTGGGCGGCCACGCCACTCCGGCGCTCCGTCGGGCGGCCCGCTCCGACGGATGGCTCCACGGGGGCGGCGAGCCCGAAGAGCTCCCCGGGCTGCTGGAACGCCTCCACCGGTTGCGCGACGAGGAGGGCACCCTCGACCGCCCCTTCGAGGTGCACGTGATCTCGCTGGACGCCTTCACGCCGGACGGTGTCCGTCGGCTCGAGGAACAGGGCGTGACCGATGTGATCGTGGGGTTCCGCTGGCCCTACACCGTAGGTCCCGACACCGAGCCGCTCCAGGCGAAGCTGGACGACCTCCGCCGGTTCGCCGACAGCGTGATGGCGGAGGTCCGGCGGTGAGGACCGCCCGGGAGCTCGGTGCCGCATCGATGGCCGCCGTCGAGGCCCGTGACCGCGAGGCCTGGCTCGCCCTGTTCGCCGACGACGCCGTCGTCGAGGACCCGATCGGCCCCTCGATGTTCGACCCCGAGGGCCGCGGCCACCAGGGCCGGGAGGCCATCGCCGCCTTCTACGACCAGGTCATTGCGGCAAACGAGTCGATCAGGTTCACCATCCGCCAGTCGATCCTCTGCGGGGACGAGGCGGCCAACGCCGGGGTGATCCGGATCACCTTCGACGGCGGGTCCGCGGTGGAGGTGGACGGCGTGTACATCTACCGGCGCTCGGTCGACGACCGGATCGCGTCCCTCCGGGCATTCTGGGAGCCGGATGCCATCCGTCCGGTTCCCTAGCCCCGGACGGTCAGAGGCGCCTCCCAGTCAGGCATGGCCAGGACCATCTGCACGTCGCTGATGTGGCGCTCGGCGAAGGCACCTTCGCAGTAGCACAGGTACAGGTCCCACAGCCGCTGGAACCGCACGTCGAGACCGAGCGCAGTGATCTCGTCCCGGTGGGACTCGACGTTCTCGTACCACCGGTGGAGCGTCTCGACGTAGTGATGCCCGATGTCCTCGAGGTCGAAGACCACCATCGGCGTGGACCGCCGCACGGACCGGGTGATCGCCTCCACCGAGGGGATGCAGCTCCCCGGGAAGATGAGTTCACAGACGAAGTCGGTGCCGTTCTTCGCCCGCTCGTAGCTCCGGTCGTCGATGGTGATCGCTTGGAGGGCCATCAGGCCGTCGTCCCGGAGGAGCGATGCACTCGTGCCGAAGAAGGTGTCGTGGTGACGCCAGTCGACCGCTTCGATCATCTCGATGGACACCAGCTTGTCGTACGTGCCGGTGAGGTCCCGGTAGTCGCGATCGAGCACGGAGACCCGGTCGGCGAGGCCGGCATCGGCCACCCGCTTCGAGGCGTAGGCGAACTGGGCGTCGGAGATGGTGGTGGTCGTCACCCGGCAGCCGTACCGTTCGGCGGCATGGAGCGCGAAGCCACCCCATCCCGTACCGATCTCCACGACGTGGTCGTCCGGTCCGAGGCCGAGCTTGGTGCAGATCCGGTCGAGCTTGGCCCGCTGGGCGGCGGCCAGGTCCATCCCCGGGTGCTCGAAAACGGCCGCCGAGTACATCATGGTCTTGTCCAGCATGAGGGCGAAGAACTCGTTGGACAGGTCGTAGTGGGCCTGGATGTTGTAGCGGTTCTCGCTGCTTCCCGGTGGCTGGAGACGCCGCGCCCAGTCGGTCGCCGACCCGACCCACCGGCCGACCCGGTCCTGGACGGCGGTCACCGGGCGCAGCCCCCGCGAGAGGACCCTGACCAGCGAGACGAGGTCATCGCAGTCCCAGAGGCCGTCGGCGTAGGTGCGGCCGAAGCCGACCGATCCCTCACACAGGACGATCCGGGATACCGACCGGTCGTGGACGACCATGGTCGCCTCGGGCAGTCCGGACCCGAAGCGGTGGCTCCCCGTCGCATCGACCACGGTGAGCGTCCCCCCGCTCATCCGGGACGCCATCAGATGGAGGAACCTGGTAGCCAGGGCGTCGCCGACCGGGGTCACCGTGCCGCCTCCTGCCACCCCTCGGACTTGTCGGGATGCGGATGGACGGGCACACCGCGGAGCCGGAGGGCGAGCGCCTGCCGGTAGATCCCCCAGGTCACCCGCATCGTCATCAGCGGGTACCGCCACAACACCCGCCCGAGGGAGGAGCGGTCCGCCGGCCGGCGGCCGAGCACCATCGACGCCGCGACGACCGGTCGGCCGTCCCGCAGGTCGTCGACGCCCAATACCAGCCGGTCCCCCGGCTCGCCGAGGACGAACCGGTGGTGGAGGTCCATCGGGAGGAACGGTGACACGTGAAGCCTCTTCTCCACCAAGTGGTGCCCCGTGCCGGCGACCACGTACGAGATCCGCTCGTGCCACGGGGTGTTGGTGACCTCGACCACGGCGTCGTCGACGACTGTTCCCGTGTCGTCCAGGCAGTAGTAGACGCTGATCGGGTTGAAGAGCCAGCCCCAGGTCCGGACGTGGGTCAGGAGGGTGATCGGCCCGGTGGGCCGGCGCCCGGTCTCTGCTTCGACCCGGTCGCGCACAGCGGTGTCGAGGGGGACCGCCGGGTCGCCGAGGTAGTCGCGGCGGCGGAAGGAGACTGCGTTCCGGCGTTCCGGCGACCAGAGGGGATGCCGTCGGCAGACGTCGTCGATCTCGGCCAGGTCGAGGTAGGCCATCGTGACCCGGTAGGAGAACCGGTGGTCGACCGGCTCGAACCGTCGGTGGGTGACGACCCCCTCGTACATGCCGCTGCGCAGCATCGGCGCGGGGGGCTCGGCCGCCGCGGGCGCCGTCGGTGGGCGGGTCACAGCTCCTCTCCAGCCAGATCCCGGCACACCGCGAGCGCGCTCTGGACGCCGTCCTCGTGGAAGCCGTAGCCCCAGTAGGCGCCGCAGTACCAGGTCCGGCGGTTCCCGTTGAGCTCGTGGTGCCGGCGCTGGGCGGCGATGGCGGCGACGTCGAAGACCGGGTGGGCATAGTCGAACCGGGCGAGGACCCGGTCCTCCCTGATGGCTTCGTCCCGATTGAGGGTGATGAGGATCTCGTGGGTGGAGTCGATGCCCTGCAGGCTACGTAGCCGGTAGGTCAGGGTGGCGACGCCGGGCCGATCGGCCAGCCGGTGGTAGTTCCAACTGGCCCATGCCCGGCGGTTGCGCGGCAGGAGGCGCTCGTCGGTGTGCAGCGTGGCCCGGTTGGGCTGGTAGCGGATGGCACCGAGGAGCTGGTGCTCGAGGGTCGACGGGTCCGACAGCATGCGGAGGGCCTGATCGCTGTGCGCGGCCATGACGACGTGGTCGAAGTGCTCCGGTCCGCGGCCGGAGTAGAGCTCGACCCCGTCGTCCCGTCGGGTGACCTTGGCTACCGGCGTCGCGAGACGGGCCCGGTCGCCAAGGGGAGCGATGATCGCCTCGACGTACCGCCTCGACCCACCGACCACGGTCCGCCACGCCGGCTGGTCCCCGTAGCTGAGCAGGCCGTGGTTGTCGAAGAAGCGGGCGAACGTGATCGCCGGCATGTCGAGGAAGGTCCGGGGGTCGGCGGACCAGATGGACGAGCCCAAGGGGATCAGGTACCACTCGACGAACGGCGTGCACCACCGGCCAGATCGGAGCAGGTCGGCGAGCGAGACCGAGAGGTCCTCCGGGCCATGGAGCAGCGCACGCGCCGTGCGGTTGAAGCGGGCCCCGTCGGCCAGCATGCGCAGGAACGATGGGCGGACCGCGTTGCGACGCTGGGCGAAGACCGTCCCGAGGGACGTGCCCCGCCACTCCACGCCGCTCAGTTCGTCGGACACGCTGAAGCTCATTTCGCTGGCCGTGGTGGCGACACCGAGCTGAACGAAGAGCCGGACCAGTCCGGGATAGTTCCGTTCGTTGTAGACGAGGAAGCCGGTGTCGACCTCGTGGGTCTCGTCGGGCAGGTCGACGCGGACGGTGTGGGCGTGCCCACCGGGGCGGTCGTCCGCCTCGAACACGGTGACCTGGTGCCGACGGCGCAGCAGGTGGGCGCACACGAGGCCGGAGATCCCGCTTCCCACGATGGCGATTCTCATGAGCTGCTGCTGCTCCTCAGGCGTCGTCGAGGGGTGATCATCGGTCCGACAGTTGGTATACGGAGCCGTCGCCGTACGTGGATGAGCCCCGACGGAGGTGGTAGTCAGCCCACTATATTTGGGCAGGTCGGCACCAGGTCGGGAGCAGGGGAGAGGACGCCCCAGTGGCGCGTTGCCGGGGGACCGTCGTCTCGAGCCGTTCCGCCGAGGAGACCTTCGACTACCTGGCCGAATTCTCCAACGCGGCCGCGTGGGATCCGGGTGTCCGGCGCACCTCCGGGCTCGACGACGGTCCAGTCGCCCTGGGGAGCGTTTTCCGCCTCGACGTGGCCGTCGGCTCCAGGATCGCCCCTCTCGACTATCACATCGTCTCCTACCGGCGCCCGGAACGCGTCGTGCTGGTGGGGGAGAACGGGACCGTCCGGTCCGAGGACGCCATCATGGTGGCTCCCACGTCCGAGGGTGGATCGATCCTCCGCTACGACGCCGATCTCCGCCTGCAGGGGAGACTTTCCCGGTTGGACCCTGTACTCGCCATCCCCTTCCGACGGATCGGCGACCGTGGGCTGGGCGGACTCCGCCGGGTGCTGTCCCCGCCGGAGCGCCGGACCACGACCGGTCCCTGGCCGGGGCGCTGGCGGCCGTGGCGGTCGACGAGCTGCTCGAGGGATCGGTCCTCGACAGCTCCTCGGCCATCGGGCCCGTGGTGCGCCGCCGCATGGCCAGGTGATTCCCGGCCCGGAGCATGGAGGGCCGCCTGGTGCTCGTGACCGGCGCGAGGTCGGGACTGGGGCTGGCCACGGCCGTCGGCGTCGCCCGGGCGGGGGCCACCGTTCGGTTCGTGGCCCGGAACGAGGAGCGCTCCCATCGGGCGGTGGAATCGATCCGCCGGGCCGTGCCCGGCGCGGATGTCGGCTTCGACCTCGCTGACATGGGGGAGCCGGCCCAGGTCGGCGCCCTCGCCGGGCGGTTTGCCTCCGAGTACGACCGGCTGGACGTCCTCGTCCACAACGCCGGCGCCCTGGCTCGGTCCTACGCCCGGAACACGGCGGGCACTGAGCTCACGGTGGCCGCCCAGCTGGTGACGCCGTTCCTGTTGACCGGGCTCCACCTTCCGCTCCTTCGGCCAGCGTCCCCCTCGCGGGTGATCCAGGTCTCGTCGGGCGGCATGTACACGCAGCGGTTCGATCTGGCCGCACCCGAGATGGGCCCGTCCGACTTCGACGGTACGGTGGCCTCTGCCCGGGTGAAGCGGGCACAGCTGGTGCTCCTGCACGAGGGGGTCCGCCGGGCCGGATCGACTGGGGTGGCCTTCGACGGGATGCACCCGGGCTGGGCCGATACCCCCGGCATCCGGTCCGGCCTCCCCGGGTTCGCCACGGTGATGCGGCCCCTGCTCCGGAGCCCCGAGAAGGGAGCGGATACCGCTATCTGGCTGGCGGCCGCCCCGGAGGAGGTGATCTCCACCGGCCGATTCTGGCTGGACCGCCACCCCCGGTGGGAGCACAAGGTGCCGTGGACCCGGCTTCGGCGAGGACGAGTTCGTCCGCGCCGGCTCGGCGCTGTGGGCGTGGTGTCCGGCACGCAGCGGGTGGGACGGCCTCCCCCCGGGTCGAGCCACTCACTCCCAGCCGGTGAACCCGTACTGCCGGTGGGGGCCCATCACCGCACACCCGAACATTGCATTAGGCCCCATTACGCGTTTACGATGGCCGCATGACACCGAGGCGAGGGGCCCGAGCAATCATCTACACGAGGATTAGCCTCGACCGAACCGGCGAAAGCCTCAGCCCTGACCGGCAGGAAACCCTCTGTCGGGCGCAGGCCGAGGCGAAGGGGTGGAACGTGGTCGAGGTCACCGGCGACCGCGACCGATCCGGCTGGAAACGTGGAGTCGATCGGCCGGGATTCGACCGGGTCGAGCAGGCGGTCAGGGACGGCGCCGTCGACGTGGTGATGGCCTACAGCCTGTCCCGGTTCGGACGGCGGGCGGTCGGACTGCTCGAGTTCGCCGAGCTGCTCAAGGATCACGGCGTCGGGATGTCGTGCGTCGACCAGGGCATCGACACGACCACGGCATCGGGGAAGATGTTTTTCACGATCCTCGCGGCGTTCGCCGAAATGGAATCGGAAACGACCTCGACTCGGGTCAAGAGCGCCCATTCGGTCGCGGCGCAGGGCGGCAAGGCCCACAGTGGCGGCAGGCGTTCGTTCGGCTACAACCGCGACGAAACGATCCTCGAGGCCGAGGCCGTCGTCGCCCGGGAGGCTGCCGGCCGGCTCATGGCCGGCGAGTCGCTGCGCCGGGTGGCGACCGACCTGAACGAGCGCGGGATCACGACGACCACCGGGCGGACGTGGTCGGGATCGACCCTCAAGCAAGCACTGACCGCGCCCCGGATGACCGGCCTACGTCAGCACGGCGAGGACATGCACGAGGGCGGATGGGCGGCGATCCTCGACCGGGCGACCTGGACGGCCCTACGGGCGAAGATGGACCGCCCCACCGGCCGACCGCCGTCCGAGGCGCATCTTCTGTCGGGCATCGTCCGGTGCGGCGTCTGCGGCGGGAAGCTCAAGCAGCAGACGTGGAGGCGCCCGAACGGCGCGTCGTTCGGCAAGTACCAGTGCCTCAAGCGGCCCGGCACCGAGAACTGCGGCGGCGTGACTGTGTCGAAGGGGTCGCTCGATGCGTTCGTCCGCGACGAGTGGCTCGCCTTCATGACCGAGGCCGAGCTGCAGCCGTCGGTCGAGTCGGTAGAGGCGGCGACGGCGACCCTTGACGACGTGACGGGCCGTCTGGCCGACCTGGCACGGGATCACTACGTCGACCGGGTGATCGACCGGGCGATGTTCCTCGCAGCTAAGGGCCCGCTCGACCTTGAGCTGACCGACGCCGAGCTGGCGCTTTCGACGGCGACCCGTGAGCGTGAGGAGCGGCAGGGGGCGTTACTGCCCGGCGATCGTGACGGACTGGCGGCGTGGTGGGAGGCGGCGCCGGTGGCCGAACGGCGGGCCGCCCTTGCCCGAGCCATCGACCACGTGTCCGTCATGCCGGCGAAGCAGCGCGGCGGGAATCGGTTCGACGACTCCCGCGTCCTCGTCGAGTGGTCGGGCAGGGTGTACGGGCTCGATCGGGTCGTGGGCGCCGTGAAGGCGACTCATGTGGCCGAGCGCCGGCCAGCGGTCATCAGGGGCTGAGGTCGCCCGTCATTTCCGGCCACGCTGCGACGTACTGCGGTCACAATGCGCAGCGGTTTCGAGGGTACTTGTAGGCACACGAGGGAACGCTGACGGCGTTTCGGGTCGTTAGCGGTACAGGCCGGCTGGAGAACTTGTGGACAGCCCTTCGCGGGCGTCCGACCCTCTGTATCTTGGAATGACAGTCGCGTAGCTCGTCTGGACTTAAGGTCGGCGCAAGGTGCGCCGGTTACAAGGGGCAGAAGACAACGGGGAACCGAAAATGACCAGCCCCTTCGAGGCCATTACTGCCCGCGCTCGTCAGGCGTTCGGGCTCGACGGCTACTCCATCGGCACCGACCCGCCCGGCATGGACCTCGTGCGGGCTGTGGCCCTCGCCGAGTGGCTGGCTGGCGCCGAGGCGGTCGGCGTGAGGTTCCGGCCGTGGAGGGGCAACGAGAAGGCCGATCCGGGCTATCCGTGGGCCGTGGATCTACTGATCGACGATCAGATCGAGGTGACGGTCCGTTATCAGATCGGCGACATAGGCGAGCCCGTGGTCCGCGACCTACCCATCCGCGAAGTGTGGCGGCTTGCCGGCCAGCGACACGCCGAGCTGTTCGAGGTCCACGCCGCCGACCCGGGCGTGTGGTTTTGGGCCGTGGGCGACGTCGTCGTCGATGGCGTCCGGTACTTTGTCGAACTCGAGGACCGGCGCGGGCTCGGAGGGGCCGTGTGGGATCCCGAACAGGGTGGAGACCTCCTCCGCATGGTCCGTGCAGCGCAGGGGGGACAGACGGAGGCTCGGGAGCGTGCCGAGGCCGCCCGGAGGGCCCTCGGCGCCGAGCACGGCCCCGTGGAGGCGGCCGCTCTGGTCGACCATCTGGCGGACCCCAGCGAGGACGACGGACCGCCGGCCGTGTCGTTCGTGGTTATCTCCAAAGCACCGGGGAAGCCGTCGAAGACCCTCTATCTGCCGGGCCGGCGTCACCGTGGCCGACGCCGGCTAAGCCGACTGGCAACGGTCGGCGTCGATGCCCTCATGGTGGCGGCGGTCGGGGCGACCCGGCACGAGTACCTCAAAAAGTGGCGGCTGACCCCTGCGCGACCCGACGACATCGGCCCCGGGTCTGACGGCGACGGCGCCCCCGACCCTGCGGACCCGCCGTCTGCCTGGCGGCGTACGCACCGAATCCCCGACCCTACGGGAGAGGATGCTGTCCGACTTGCCCTGTTTGACGCGCTCACCGAGCGTGAACGGGCCGTGGCGACCCTAACGGCGGCCGGCCT
Source organism: Acidimicrobiales bacterium (assembly GCA_052143895.1). Lineage (GTDB taxonomy): Bacteria > Actinomycetota > Acidimicrobiia > Acidimicrobiales > RAAP-2 > Bog-756. Next base: position 12,261 of record JBKQRT010000219.1, read on the forward strand.
GACTCAACACGAGATCGCCGACCGTCTGCACCTTGCGAGATCGACGGTCGAGCTGGCCCTAGGGAGTGCTCGCCGCAAGCTGCGTCCGCCCACAGACGAGGCGTAGAAAAAAACCGAGATTCTTTTCG
>JBKQRT010000220.1:0-3054 GCA_052143895.1 Acidimicrobiales bacterium
TGGTCAGAAGGCCAAGTCCGGCTTCGGGATCGCTCATTCGGTCTCTCTCCTTTCCACTAGGAACGCTTGTCGTTGAGTTTGCACCATCCACTCGCACGGTCATGTCGCAACCTTGTCCCGGGGGCAGACCCGGTGACCACCATGACAGCAATGCAGAGCATTCGGCTAGGACCTCGCGTTCATCGTGATCGCGCAGTTGCACATAAGTTCCGAGCTTGACCATCCGACCCATCCCGCCAGTGGTCAGCCGACCGGTTCAAGTAGTCAGGAGCGGACGGAGCCGAGTAACCGCGTCAACCGACCGCCTGCTGGATCAGCTAATCGCAGCTGCTAACGCTCAGCACGCCGGTCACCGCCCAACCGGCTGCAACGAGAGATCCGGTGGCTGACGCCCGCCCATAACGTCTCGGCGGCCGGCCGCCGAGACGAGCAGGACCAGGCCCACACGGGTCGCCAGTCCACGAGCCACTTGGGAGACCTTCGAGCGACAGGATTTGCGCCATCGCAATTCAATGGGAAGCCACTCACCTGGCGGATTCCACCCCAACCCGCCGCCCCCCGTAGACTCAACACATGACGCCCGATTCGCCGGCTGCGGTCCAGACGGACGCTTCACCCTCAACTCCGGTGGCGCAAGCCGGCCAAGGCGGCGGAGACGCGAACATCGCCTCCGACACGAGCGGCAGCCAAGTGAAAAGGTTCGGGTTTGGTCTGTTCCTCCTCCTTCTCGTGGCGGGAATTGCCTTACTCATTGTGTTCTTCGCAGCCGTACGACATTGGCTGGCGCTTCACACGGGCACACTCCACGGAGGGCCGGACCTCTACTACAACTTCTGGTCCGGCTTCGGCTCCGACCTTGGTGAGGCGACCCTCATCACCGCGGTCGGCGTTGGGGTATACACGGGTGTCCGCCGGGTCAATTGCCACACCAAAGGGTGTTGGAGAATTGGCCATCACGCGTTGGACGGCACTCCGTACATCTTGTGTCGACACCACCACCCGGCTGTACCAACCAAGGGTGCTTCGCACGAACACATACTTCAGCAGCACCGCAAGTATCAGGAAGCCCAAGAAAAGGCTCGATAAGCGCCAACTTCTGGGGCAGTGTCGGATCGATGGGGTTCGAGGCTCTGCATTTCCGGCCGGACATCGCCAGACCTGGTGGTGACCTTCCCTGAGTTTGAAAGGGACCAGCCATGGAGTTAGGCACGTCGACCGATGGGATGTCTCGCTCAACGGTGGTCATGTCACAGTGTCCTTACTTGCTGCAACCTGCGAACCGAGCCGCTGGCTGTGATAGCCGGAACGAGCATTTGCGACCAGCGCTGGAACACCACAGAGCGGTCCCGGCAGCTGCCCCTACCAGCAGCGATGACCTCGACGAGCGCCGAGCCCGGATCGATCAAGCCGATCAAGGCGAGTTCGGCGCTCGGGGAACGAAGTACGGCGGCGAGGAGCGGCATCCGGTCGACCACGTCGCTCCGCGACGGTGATCCCAGAGAGAAGGGAGATGGCCAACCGAGAACACCAGTGACGCGCTCGGGAATTCCTCTGGGCCGTCCTCGAGGAGTCGCCGGAGAGGGGCGGCGGGCCCGGCGCCGCTTCCCTTGCAATCATATGCTCGGGTCGTGCGAGACATCGGCCCGCTGCGTCAACCTCGGCATCGATTATCACTGGCTCACGAGGGCAGCTCAATCCCTAATGTTCGACTGCTTGGCCACCCTGTCGAGGATTGTGGCGTCGGCAGGGAGTAGGTAGCCCTTCGACAGATCGGCAGCGACGGCCTGATCCCACTTCTTCACGAAGGCCTTATGCGTCGGGTAGAGGTGAGCGAGCTTCGCCGCGCTGAACGGAATGGTCGCCCCGAAGATCCCGCAAAACCCACCCCCGGCGCTGGAAGTGTCCCCGGTTCCATTGACGACGGCGATCGGTGCCGCGACCTGGGGGGTTCGCACCCCGCCAAGAGCCTCACCGTTGCTATCCGTCACGTACGAATCTGAGCTGGCAACGTCGAGCCGTGGCGACTGAAGAGGAGCCTTTCCGGTGACGACCCAATTGTTGAGGGCGACAACCGACGCGCGGAGCTCATACGTGTGCGCCCCAGCGTTGAGTGGGACAGGGCAGCTGATGACTCCGCCGTCGAAAGAAGAGACCGGGTCGATCATCGTGTCGAAGGTCTTCACGTCCGCGGCGCCATTCCCAGTGTCGGCCATCGACTCCACGAGGCCATACGTGTCGTAGTGGGCGGTGCCGGCCACCTCCCATTCGCGGATGTACTTGGTCGGGGCCTGCCGGGCAGGGAGGTAGCCGAGGACGAGCACGTCTGCTTCGGTCTCGAACATCATTACCGGCACGTTGAGGTCGGTGCGGATGATCGTCGGGGTGGGAGGGTTGATGGCAGGTTGGGGCGCCTGAGAGAGAGGTGCGCCTGATCCCCCTCGGCTGTAGACGAAGTAGCCGTCGAAGACCCCTCGTGATTTGGGTTGCACCGCGTCGATGTAGGTCACGAGCCGGAAGGCCGACTGCGACTCGCCGAGGGCGAGTACTCGCTTGGGCTTGAGGCCACCGAGCACGGTGGCCGCGTCGCGTCGTACCGTGGCGCCGCCTTGCTCGAAGATGCTGTAAGAGTAGCTGTCACCGGGGTGCTCGAGAGAACTGTACCGAGCTGGATCTGCACCCTTTATCCCACCGGCTTGACCGGCGCTGGCGCCGAGCGAGCCGGCCGCACCGACGATGCCCGCGGCCTGCGCGCTGATCCCGACATAGACCATTCCGCTGCGGATCATCTGTACGTGGTCTGTCAGCCATGCCGCTGCCGCATCGACACCGCCACTCACGTTGAGCCACTCCACGATCACAGTGCCGTCGAAACGCTTGGGATCGATCGGACGGTACACCACTATCCGCGTCGTGTACGGAGCAGTACTCGCAGCCTTGACCGTCCAGCGACCGTTGGACGTCAACGATTTGGCGCTGGTGTACGCCGTGGCCGTGCCTGAGAGAAAGTACTCCTTTTGCTCGTAACCCACCGTGTTCAGATCAAAGCTCGTCGTG
>JBKQRT010000221.1:0-8642 GCA_052143895.1 Acidimicrobiales bacterium
GTCTCCGTGAACGCGAACGACTCCCCGATGAGGCCGGGCGAGTTGGTGGCTGCGAGCTTGCAGATCTTCAACCCTCCGGTGTTGGGGATGTTCCCGAAGGTGACGGCGACGTCGCCGGTGACCGCCGGGACGTTGACCGTGGCGGTCCGATTCGGAATCGACTTGGACACCAGGGCCGTAGCCGGGGTGACCTGGATCGAGTTCAAGATGGTGGCCCCAGTCGGGTCCACGGCCTCAGTGACCGTGTTGGTGCCAGCGGCGACCGGGACTCCCTTGCACGTTCCGGCGGCCACGACGAGGCTGAGGGTGCTGTCCACCGTGAAGTCGAAGTTCCCGCTGACCGGCCCGCTCTTGCAGACCTCGATCTTCGGACCACTGATGGGCGTGGCGCCGGCAGACTGCACGCCGACGACCCCCACGGTCACGCCACCCAGCAGCGCAACCGCGACGATCCCCGCCAGCGCAGACAGCCGGCCTCTCCTGGTTGCGGCTCGAAAGTGCACTTTGGCTGACATAGTCGACCTCCTCCTTGGTTGCGACCTCTGACCATGTGCGGTCGGTCACAAGTGCGCGATCGGGCGCACTCGTTCCACTCTGTCGGAAGATCGACGGCAGGTCATCGTCCGTGTCGAACGAAGATCTGGACGCCGGTTGTACGGGTCGCCCACTCAATCCGCCGCTCATCGTCAGAATTGCCGATCGAACCACCGCCCGACCTGTCTTGGCGTGGGTCGGGAGTCATCGCACCAGAGTGCAGCTCGGAGAAAGTGGCGCGGCTAGGGGTCGGCGGAGAGGACCTACCCGATTCCGCCGGTTCGCGCCCGTTGCTCGGGCCGTCGGCTTCGTCATGGTTCGCCATCCTCGTGCGCCGCCAGCTGGAAGACCTTGCCTCCTCGATGTCCTCGAGCGGGCGGGTGACAGACCGGAGCGGTGGTCATGCTCAGAGTGGATTCGGGACCGGTGACCGGTGATCGAAGGCGAAAGACGGCAACGTCAGCGTTCCGGGAGGACGGCACCCAGTGACCGACGCAACAAGTGGAGGGGCCGAGACAAGGGTACCGAACGTGACCTTCAGGACACGGTCGGTGGGAATCAGGCGAACGTGGTGCGTGATGTTGAGGCGAGCGAGTCTGAGTGGGTGATGCGTCAGTGAGTGTGAGGGAGTTGAGCGAGTGGGTTACCGACACAGCTTCCTGGCCACCGGGAACAGGCGAGTCATTGGACGCCGTTCTCACGCGATCGACCTGGATCCTCCATATTGTTGCGGGCGCAATCAATGACGGAGGATGCCTGGCCGGAGTGCGGACGAGGTGTTCGGGAGGCACGCGCTCCCGTGCACGAACTCCCTGCACTCGCGTACTCTTGTGCCGATAGGGCGGATGAAGGGGGAGTGGTGGCGGCCACCGAGAACATCACGGTGCTTTTCACAGACCTCGTGGGCTCGACCGAGCTGGCTTCATCCCTGACCCCTGACGAAGGCGACGATGTTCGCCGGAGCCACTTCTCCGCCCTTCGCCAGGCCATCGCGGAGACGGGGGGCAGCGAGGTGAAGACCCTGGGTGACGGGCTCATGGTCGTGTTCGCCACGGCTTCCGCTGCGATGTCGTGCGCCGTGGCGATGCAGCAGGCCGTCGACCGTGGGAACCGCAACGCGGAGCGATCCTTGGCGTTGCGTGTGGGGCTCAGTGCGGGCGAGGTGACAAGGGAGAGCGAAGACTACTTCGGCGAGCCAGTGATCGAAGCGGCCAGGCTCTGTGCCCGGTCCGACGGCGGCCAAATCCTCGTCGCGGATGTCGTACGGGCCATGGCCGGCAGGCGCAGCTCCCATGCCTTCTCCTCGCTCGGAGCAGTTGAGCTCAAAGGCCTGCCCGAGCCCATCGAGACCCTCGAGGTCGGCTGGGAACCGCTCGACGCCGTCGAGATGGCCGCAACCGTCGTGCCGTTGCCCGCACGCCTCGAGGTGAGGCCGGCCACCGGGGTGATCGGGCGCGACACGGAAGCAGCCCTGTTAGCCGATGCCTTCAAACGGGTGGCGGTGGGCGATGGCCGTGAGATCGTCATGATCTCCGGTGAGGCCGGCGTAGGCAAGACAACGCTCGCCAACCAGCTGGCGCGCTCCGCTTTTGAGGCAGGTGCGGTTGTGCTGCTCGGGCGATGCGACGAGGACCTCGGTGCACCTTACGGGCCATTCGTGGAGGCCCTCCAGCACTATGTCAGCCACGGACCTGAAGACGCCTTGCGCGCGCATGTGCAGTCGTACGGTGGCGAGCTGGCCAAGATCGTCCCTGCCCTGCGACAACGACTGGTGCAGCTGCCCGCACCCCAGAGTGCCGACCCCGATACCGAGCGCTATCTGCTGTTTGGCGCCGTGGTTGGGCTGCTGGCCCAGATGTCTGAGAGCAAGCCGCTGGTTATCGTGCTCGACGACCTCCAGTGGGCTGACACGCCCAGCCTTCAGTTGCTGCGTCACGTGGTCGCCAACACGACGCGAATGCCCATGCTCGTCGTGGGTAACTTCCGTGGCTCAGAGCTCTCCGGCTCCCATCCCCTTGCTGAGACGCTGGCAGCGTTTCACCGCGAATCGGGGGTGAGCCGTATGAAGCTAACGGGCCTCGATGACACCGGGGTGCTCGCCTTCATGGAGGCGGCCGCGGGACACGACCTCGACGCCGCTGGCGTGGGTTTGGCCCACGCGCTTTCTCGCGAGACCGACGGCAACCCGTTCTTCGTCACCGAGGTTCTGCGTCACCTGTCGGAGACTGGAGCCATCTACCAGGATCGGACGGGCCGTTGGACGGCCGCCGAGGACTTCGAAGCGCTGGCTCTGCCTGAAGGCGTGCGTCAGGTGATCGCCTCCCGCGTGGCTCGCTTGGGTGAGGCCGCCAGGAAGGTGCTTCCGATCGCCTCGGTCATCGGACGGGAGTTCGATCTCGACCTCTTGACGCGCGTGACCGAACGCTCCGAGGATGACTTGCTCGACGTTCTCGACGCCGCTGGCGCGGCGGCACTCGTGCGCGAGGTCAGCAACGTTCCGGGCAGATACGGATTCGCTCACGCGCTCATCCAGCACACCCTCTACCAAGATATGGGGAGCACGCGACGAGCCAGGGCCCACCGCCGGATCGCGGAAGCCATCGAGGATATCTGCGGGGACCGAACCGGCCTGCGGGTGGGCGAGCTTGCGCACCACTGGTTCAACGCCACCCAGCCCGCCGACACCGCGAAAGCGATCGGCTACGCGCGCCAGGCGGCTGAAGCCGCGCTGACCGGTCTGGCTCCCGACGACGCCGTGCGCTATTTCTCCCAGGCACTACAGCTCGTCGAGTTGGCACCGGATGGCGAACATCTGCTCGCCTGTGACCTGCGGATCGGGCTCGGTGAAGCCCAGCGTCAAGCGGGGATCGCCACCTTCAGAGAGACCTTTCTCGACGCCGCGCAGCTGGCTCGAGAACTCCGCGCCAACGACCGACTGGTTCGAGCCGCGCTGGCGAACAACCGCGGATGGTTCAGCGCCAGTGGGGTGATTGACGCCTCCAAGGTCGCCGTGCTCGAGGCTGCTCTCCGAGCACTGGCCGACGACGACAGCCCGGAACGGGCACTGCTGCTAGCCACCCTGTGCAGTGAGCTCAGTTTTGGACCGGTCGAGCGACGTCGCGCCCTGGCCGAAGAAGCCAAGGCCATGGCCCGTCGGCTAGCCGACCCGGCCACGACCCTGCGGGTGTTGAACCTCGTCAACGATCCGCTGCAGTTCCCCTCCGCCCTGGACGAACGGATGGCCGACGCCATCGAGGCCTTAGCGCTCGCCGAGGCGCTCGGCGATCCCGAGGCCCTCTACCTCGCAGCCAGTGGCGGTCAGATCAATGCCGTGCAGGCCGGTGAGTTCGAACTTGCCGGTCGCTGTCTTGAGAGCATGCAGTCGTTGAGCGCGCGTCTCCGACAGCCAACGCTCATGTGGATGACAAGCTTCAAGGAGGCTGGCCAAGCAATTATGTCCGGTGACCCGGAGCGAGCGGAAGAGCTCGTGAATGTCGCCTTCCAAATCGGCACCGACTGCGGCCAGCCTGACGCCTTCGCCATCTACGCATCCCAGTTGATGTACGTCCGCGACCAGCAGGGGCGGCTGAGCGAGCTCGTCTCACTCATTGACAAAGCGGTCGCGGAGAACCCGGGTCTCCCCGCCTTCCGCCCGATTCTCGCGTCGGCGCACCTCGAAGCGGGCAACGATGCCACGGCGCTCGAACTCCTCGACTCGGCGGCGGCGGACGGGTTCGCATCGCTACCGTTGGACTTGGCCTGGATCATGGGTATGACGTTCTACGCGCTAGTTGCCGTCGAGCTGGATGCGCGCGAACCGGCTCAGAAGCTCTATGACATGCTCTCCCCCTGCCATGAGCAGCTACCCTTCATTGGCACGCTCGGGTTCTTCCCTGTCGCATTGTCCCTCGGCGGCCTGGCGGCGATCCTTGGCCGCTTCGACAAAGCCGAGGCTCACTTCGCCGAAGCCACTGAGCTCAGCATCCGCGGCCGGATGAAGTTCTTCGCGGCACGCACGCACCTGGACCATGGACGGATGCTGGCTGTCCGAAGAGGACCGGGCGACGCCGACAAGGCTCGGGACCTACTCACCAAGGCCCGCACCGGAGCCGAGGAGCACGGGTACGGGAGCGTGGGTCGCAGAGCTGTCGAAGCTCTCCAACTGCTAGACACCTAGCGGGCACACACGGCATTGACCACCAGCACTTGCTGTTTATCCTGAGGAGCTGAGCAAGGGCCATTGCTAGGCACAACCATGGTGGCGTCAGGTCGAATCCGACTCCTGTGGGCTCGGTAACGTTCGACCAGCGGCCGTTATCCAGCGCATCGGCCCACTAAGCTCGCAATTAAACCTCAGCCTGACTTGCGTTCGGCCTCCTCGAGCAGGAGCTGCTGAGCTTTTGCTGCCACCTCCCGCATCTGCGCGATCAGGGCGCGGACCCGGCGATCGTTGGCGATCCACTCGTTGTAGAGCGTCGCCTCGTCCTCAGTGAGTCGTCGGTTGACGGTCTTGCCGTCGACCTTGGCGGTCCACTGCCAATAGGGGCCGTGGAGGCGGGGCGGATCGCCATGACACCGGCAGTTGGCCTTCCCACACTGGTTGTAACGAGGTGCCACACTGCCGGCCGCGATGTAGCCGATGCCTACCAACTCGCGCGCCAACTCCCGATAGCGGCGCTCGTAGCGCTCGAGCCGTGCCGCGGTCTGCTTGGTCGTCATCTTCTTCCTCACCAGTATCCCAGCTTGCAGGTCCGATAGTAATAATACTATCGGTTATGACCCGACAGACTCCAGCCGACCAGTGGCGCTCCCGGGAAGCGCTGGTCGACTTCCGAGGTGCACTCCATCAGTGCCTGTCCCCGTGGGGCGACGCACTCTTCGAGCTGACCGACGCGGCCCTGTGCGCACCGGCACCGGTGGGATCGGTGCCGTCACTCAGCCTCGAGCCGGAGTTTCGCCGCAGCCACGGCAGCCTCTACAAGGCCCTGGCCGGTGGAGACGTGGACCAGGTCCGACTGCGCCAGCTGCTGGTCGACCACCGTCCGCGTGAGTGGCCCCTGGTCTTCGCCGTCGATGCCTCGACCTGGGACCGCTGCGATGCCGAGTGCAGTCCCGAGCGGGGCTTCCACTACTCGGCGTCCAAGCACTCGGCCGGACAGCCCATCGTGGCCGGATGGTCCTATCAGTGGATCTGCCAGCTGAACTGGGCTCCCGACAGTTGGACTGCGCCACTGGATGCCCTGCGCATCACGCCGTCCATGGATGCCGGAACTGCCACCGTCGATCAGGTGAAGCGCCTCGTCAGCCTGCTGCCGAGCGACGGCGACGTCCCCTTGTTCGTCTTCGACGCCGGCTACGACGGCATCGCCCTCGGCGACGGGCTGAGGGACACCCGGGCCGAGGTGCTGGTGCGGATCGCCTCGACCCGTGTCTTCCATCCCGATCCCGAGCCGCGTCGTGACGGGGCGATGGGCCGTCCCCGACGCCACGGGCCCCGCTTCGCGTTGTCGGACCAGTCGACCTGGACAACCCCGGACGCCGAACTGACCACCTCCGTCCGCCGCTATGGGAACGTGACGGTGAAGGCCTGGCACGACCTGCACCCGAAACTGCACGGTCGGGGGAAGTGGAAGGACCACGACGAACCGCCAATCATCAAGGGCAGCGTGATCAGGGTCGAAGTCGAGCACCTCCCCAAACCGACCGGGCGCATCAAGAAGACACTGTGGCTGTGGTGGTCAGGCACCGGCGAGCCCGACCTCGATCTGTGCTGGCGGGCCTACCTCCGCAGGTTCGACATCGAGCACACCTTCCGGTTCGTCAAGGGGACACTGGGATGGACAACACCGTCGTTGCAGATGCCCGAACAGGCCGACCGTTGGACCTGGCTGGTGATCGCCGCCTATACGCAACTCCGGCTCGCCCGCCACCTCGTCGACGACCTCCGGCTGCCCTGGGAACGGAAGTCCGACCCGAAGAAGCTGACCCCTGTGCGCGTGCGACGAGGGTTTCGGTGGCTGCGTGCAACCCTCGGCACACCCGCCCATCCACCGAAATCCTCGACCCCGGGTCCAGGACGGCCAAAGGGAACTCGAAGACCGCCCAGAACCCGTTATCCCGCAGTCAAAAAGGCTGCTTGAGCTGGTCCCCAACGTTTAATTGCGAGCTTAGATCCGAGTGCCGAAGCGCTCAGCGGTGTTCCTTGCGGATGATCTTCGCCATCTTCAGGTTGATGGCGAGGAAGCGCCCGAACTGGGCGATCAGGCTCGTGCGGGCCCGAAGGGTCTTGGCCGTCGGGAGTGGCGCACTGGCGATGTCGTCAGCGGTGTGGTCCATCGTCCTCTCCTCTCCTACTCGGGGATCAGGTGCCAGCCCGGGCGGGCCTTGGCCTTGTAGATGAACATGTGGTGGAGCGCCAGCTTGATCCAGTGCCCCGCCAGGCCTATTTCGCCGAAGGTGTCTTTGAGGCTGCGCCCCGTGCCGGGGTACTTCTGGAGGTCGGGCACGACCGGGTACATGGTCATCGACGCCGCGCTCCCATGACGCAGGCCGGACCCTGCCGAGGCCACGCAGGCTGCGGCCATGTCGGCCATCGAGGCCGACTGGACCTGGACCGCGTCGCCCTCGTTGATCATGGCGACGATGTTGGTGGCGGCCAGCTTGCCCATGATCCCCGAGGGCATGCCCGTGCGAGGAGGCGACGGGGTGATGACCGTCCCGTGCGGCGACGTCCGCGGACGCGAGATCTGGTGGGGAGGGGCGAAGGCGATGCCCACAGCGAAGATGTTGGGGAACCGGGGCACCTGGTAGGTGCGGGGCCAGTCCTCGGCCCGCCACTCCTCGAACGGCTTGGCCGTGTAGTCGGCGTCGACTTTCATGAATCCGTTGGGGGCGAAGAGCTCGGCGCTGATGTCCTCGCCGGCCTTGTCGAACGCCTGGAGGTCGACCCCGCGGAAGGGCGGCAGCAGCATGGCGAAGTCGAAGACCAGCGCATTGCTGGTGCCGTCCAGCTGCTCGTAGTGGACCATGCCTTCCTCCACGCCGGTCACGTGGGCACCGGTGATCGCCCGGATCCCCCGCTCCCGGAACAGCGACTCGGTCCACAGCTTCGATGTGGTCTGGAAGCCCTGCTGGGTGAAGGTCAGCCCGCCGACCCCGAAGTCCCCCAGCTCGTACTCGTTGGTCAGGTAGACGATGTCGGCCAACTCGCGTACCCCCGCCTGGCGTACCTCGTGCTCGACGTTGAACACGTACTCGAAGGCGGCGCCCTCGCAGGTACACGTCCCGTGCCCCATGCCCACGACGAGCACCTGGCGCTCGCCCTGCTTCATCTTGGCAATCGCAGCCTGGAGTGCTGCCGACGCCTCGACGGCGTGGCCCGAGGTGCACACCGAGAACGAGTGGCCGTCGGGGCCAAGGCCCGGGGTCGCTCCGAAGTTGAGCTTCGGACCGGTGGCGTTGATCAGGTAGTCGTAGGTCAACTCGCCATGCTCGCCCGAGCGGGTCGGGTCGGTGTACATCAACTCGACGTAGGGCGAGTCGTGTGTCGCGTCACCCTCAGGGTGGATGGCGGTGGCCTGGGCCTGGTGGTACCCGATGCCCTTGCGCCTGTAGATCGGGCCGAGCTTGAAGGTCACCTGCTCGGACTTCATCTTGCCGACCCCGACCCAGATGTTCGACGGGATCCAATTCCACTTCGAGTTCGGGGTGACCACCACGACCTCGTCGAAGGGCGTAAGCATCCGGGTGAGATGGAGCGCCGCCGTATGGCCGGCGATGCCTCCGCCCAGGACGACAACTCGTGCCATGTCAGACCTCCATCCGTCCGTCTGGTTGCAACTTACTCTATACCCTGGGGGGTATCAAGACGGGACCGCCAACTTCCTCACCGGGCTACGACTCATGAGGGTCCGGTTGGGCCAAGCAGCGCGTCAGGAACTCCGTCAGACGCGAGGCGTCCCGGACGATCGACACGCCCTCGAGGGGGTCCTTCGTGATGTCGAGCGAAGGGCAGAACACGTCGGTGCCACCACAGAAGAAGTGTGGAGAACCGAGGACACTACGCCGCAGTCCTTCTTGCCAGTCCGCCAGCACGCCGGCGCGATCGG
>JBKQRT010000222.1:0-5586 GCA_052143895.1 Acidimicrobiales bacterium
GGGTTCCGCCGGGTGGCGCAGCGCTACATCCTCAAGGCGGACCCGGAATCGCACCACGGGGTGTTCGCCGACGCGTCCCCCCTCGACCAGATCCACCGCGACGTGGCGCCGGCCCTCATCATCCATGGGGACCGCGACGTGTTGGCGCCGGTGGAAGAGGCCAGGCTGTTCGCCGAGCGGCTGCGGAAGTCGAGCAGGTCGCCGGTCGTGTACGTGGAGCTGACGGGCGCGCAGCACGCATTCGAGATGTTCCACTCGATCCGGGGGGTGCACACGGCTGCTGCCGTGAGTTCCTTCTTGGCGTGGCTGCTCAGCCGCGACGAGAAGTCGTCCGACACCCCGACACCCTCCCCGCCCCTGCCGGCCTGAGCCCGCCCAGTCCCCGCCCCGCCCCCGCCTGGTGCGGACCCGCGGACCGCACCATGGGTCAGGTCATGGAAGAACGGTGACGGTGGCGGCGCCGCTGTCCCACATCTCCAAGAGCACATCGAGCACCTCTTCGGCGGCGGCGAAGCCCCCCAGGTGACTTTCGCCGGGGCGGACGGTGACCGCAGCGTCCCGCACGAGGGACGCCATGTGCAGGCCATGGGCCAGCGGCACGATGTTGTCGGCGTCGCCGTGCCAGAAGTGGATCGGGACCTGCACGTCCCGCAAGGAGAACCCCCAGGGCCTCCAGAAGAGGATGGCGTCGAATACGGGTGCTCGCATGCCCGGCTTGCTGCCCTTCAGCAGGTCGTCGAGGAACATCTCCTTTATGTCGGGCCGGGCGAAGACCAGGCGGTCGCCCTCCGGTGAGATGCGGGCGTAGAGCTCGAAGATCTGCGACGCAAACGGTCGGATGGTCCATACGAAGGACGCGAACCCGAAGGAGAGCGGTGTCCGGAGCGCGGTGACCAGCGGGCCGAAGACCGCGGTCCGCCTGACGATGCCCCCCTCGGGTGCTTCGGGGCCCAGGGCGGGCGCCACGCCGCCGAGGACCGCGCCGGCGGCGATGCGGTCCGGTAGGGCGGCACAGCACGCCAACGCGTAGGGTCCTCCGCCCGAGAGCCCGATGACCGCGCACCGCTCGATCTCGAATCGGTCGGCGACGAACGCCAAATCGGTGGCCCAGTCGAGGACCCGGTCGTACAGATGTGGTGTCGAGGCTCCGACGCCCGGCCGGTCGATGCCGATGAGGCGGATGCCCCGCGCGTGCGCGGCCTGGCGCGCCGCGTTAGGGATCTGGCGGCATGCACCCGGCGTGCCGTGGAACCAGAACACTGGCCGGCCGTGGGCCCCCCCGAATTCGGCGAAACTCAGTCGGCGCCCCTCCGGTAGTGTCACGGTTCCTTCGATGCGAGGGGGAATCAATTGCGTACTCGTGCCCGTATTCTGCTCGATGACGCGCCACCGTGCAGGGAACCGGGTAGCCGGGCCGACGCCGGGCCGGGTCCGGCCTCCTTCTCCAGGTCCGGTCGGACCTCCGGGTATCGGCGAAGCACCGGCCGTCAGTGCGACTGCTGGAGGTACATGTCGAGATGCCGAATCCTGCCGTGAATGTGAATCCGTGCGGGCGCGGACCCGCCGGGTGACTGACCTCGTCGCCGAGCACGGTCGAGTGCCCCTCGGCGAGGATCACCGCCAGGAGCTGCTGTACGCATCCTCCGCTCCACGATCGCCCGACCCGCCCGCCGGCGGGGTGGTTCCTGGAGCCGGCGCAGCGGACCGCCGCCGCGGATTGGTCAGGCCGAGACGAGTTGGTCAGTTCGAGACGAGTTGGTCAGGTCGAGACGAGGCGACCGTCTGCCTCACGGGCCACGCCGGCATCGACCAGGCTGCGGGACACGCAACGCCGAACCGTGGGCGCGCCGAAGAACCCGAGGTGGCCACCCTGGTACCACATGACCTCGGGCGTCTCCCAGAATGCCGCCAGGCGTTCGACCTGTTCGGGGCGCACCAGGCGGTCGGCCCGACCGGCCCAGATCCGGCGCACGGGTGTGGCCGGCGCCGGGAGCCCCAGCGGCGAGGTCATGGGGTCGAGGCGACGCGCCAGCTCGTGGAACTCGTCGAAACGTGGGTGCCCGACGAAGCGGTCCGGGGCATGCGTGCGGAGCAATTCGGAGATGTCGACGACGGGCACGCCGACGACGACGCCGGCGAGGGAGGGTTCGAGCGCGGCCACCGCCCCGGCGACGTAACCGCCCAGCGAGAGACCGAAGAGAACCGCCGGTTCGCCCCGCTCTTGGATGTAGGCGAGCAGGGCCCGCACGTCCGCGATGGCCTGCGCCGCACCGTGCAGGTTGCTCGCCGGGTCGTCGCTCGGGAAGGCCAGTGTGAACCGGCCTGCGCCCCTCGGGCCGTGGTGGGGCAGCACCGGGATGGCCACGTTGAACCCGGCAGCGTGGAGCGCGGCGGCCCGGAAGGCCGCGATGTCAACGAAGGGGTCGCCCATGCCCGCGCCGTGGACGCACACGACCCACGGAGCCTCTCGCGGCTGCCGCAGGAGCCGGGCGTGCGCGACCTCGTTCCGCGTGTGCTCCGCATAGCGGCGGGCCCCGGGCACGTCGTCTCCCGGCGCGTAGGGGCTCTCGTACGTGGCGTGGCTGAAGGAGACGTGCAGCAGGCGACGCGCCGATTCCTTCATGACGGCCCGTGCGGGACGGGTGTGCCAGGACTCCGGCTGGGTCAGGAGTCCCCTTGCCTCGAAATAGGCGACCAGTTGGCGCGGCTCGTCGAGCGTGGCTGCGAAGGCCTCTTCGCCGACCGGTGCATGCAGCTGCTTGAAGCACGCGAGCATGAACTCGTCGCCCGCGGCCGCCGCCACGAGCGTCCCGCGTTGCAGCGGCCCAGCCGCACCGGGACGGGCGTGGAGCTGTCTGGCGTAGGCGATGGTGCGGACGATCGCCGCGGCGAGGTCGGACCCGACGGTGCCCAGCCGCCGGAGCAGCGTCGGCACGTGCGCCTCACCCGACATCGCGAACACCCCCCGACCCCGCCCCGCGCACCGGGAACGAGCCACGGCCCACGTCTTGCACCCAGTCCGTCCAAGACTCGTCGAACTGGTCGGCGGCGGCGTGCCAGACGGTGACCTTGGTGATCTTCTGGTGGTGAATCTCGAAGTCTACGACCGCGATCACGTCTAGTGGTCTCGCGCGTAAATCATTGTGACTTACGCGACCTGTAGGGGTCTGCCGTCGTAGGTCCACCGGAACGGCAATGCTCGTCGGTTGTAGTCCTTGATGAAGGCGATGATCCGTTCGGCCAGTTCGTCGGTCGAGGCAAACTCCCCCCGGCGCAACAGTCTGCGCTCCACGATCGAGAAGAACAGCTCGACCTGGTTCAGCCAACTGGCGTGGGTCGGCGTGTAGTGGATGTGTACGTGGGGGTGCTCGGCGAGGAATGTGGAGACCTTGTCGGTCTTGTGGGCTGACAGGTTGTCTGCGATGCAGTGGAGGTCGAGTCCCGTCGGCGTCTGGTGCACGAGGTCAGAGAGGAATGCCACGAAGTTCTCCGACTTCGTCGAGTCGGTCACCCAACCGGCCACCCCGCCGTCGTGGATGTCGAGGGCGGCGAAGAGGACGGCGGTCCCGTTGCGCTTGTACTCGAACTCCCTTCGCACCGGTTTGCCCGGAACGGCGGGCTTCGTGGGGTTGATCCGCGACTTCGCCTGCATGCCGGACTTCTCGTCGACGCTCCAGACCACGGCATTCTGCGGTGGATCGAGGTAGAGGCCGCACACGTCCGCTGCCTTCTCCCAGAAGTCGGGGTCGTGGCTCGTCATCCAGGACTCGACCTGCCAGGGCTTCAGATCCAGGGACTTGCAGATCCGCCAGGCCTGGGAGGCCGACATCGGCACCCCGTGGGCTGCCATGGCCTCGGCCAGCGCGTCCATCGTCCAACGGGTCGCACTGTCGGGCGGCGGCTCGGTCACCAGCTTCACCAACAACAGCACATCGTCGTGGTCGTAGACATGGGGTCGGCCAGGACGTTCCTGGTCGCCTAGGCCGGCGATGCCGAACTCGGTGTAGCGCTTCCGCCAGATGCCCACCTGGTTGTAGTGCATCCCGACGGTGTCGGCGATGTCCCGATTGGACCAGCCATCGGCGGCCAACAGGATGATGCGGGCTCGTTGGGCAGTGCGTGCCTCGACGGTTCCCGATCGAACGTCGGCTTCCAACAGGGCTCGATCACCACGCCTGAGCTTCAACGGAGCAAGTTGCATCACCCCAGGAAAGCACATCACTGTCATTAACGCGAGGATGCACTAGCACCTTGTCACCCCGCTCGGCGGTGTCCCGGAGGAACACCACGGCCCGTTCCGGCTCGCTCAGCACGTCCAGGATCTCTACTTTAAGGTGCCGCCGCGCTTCTTGAGTTGACCTAGGAACCCGAGGACCGCCTAGGGTCCCGTGAAGTCGCCGGTCAGACCACTTCGCCCGGGCTCGTGCCACACCACGTAGGGGGCCATGACCGCACTCAAGAGGTCCACGTCGCCGGACTCAAACTCCTCGAATGCTCGCCGGACTGAACCGCATAGGCATCCTCGACCATCGCAGCCACCTCCTCTGATCCGCCGGCTCCTCACGACGGACCACCGGGGCACGACGCGGATCCCATCGCCGGTCGGGCCTGGACCCATCCGCCCTTCGGGAGGCACGTGCGTGCCGCCTGAGCGGATGCCCTCCGCTGAGCCGACCACCCGCCGGCGCTGGGAACTCGATCCGTCGCCAAGGGCAGACCTCCCACGTCGGGACCCGAGGACCCGACCGCGATTCAGCCCGTCTCACCACCGATCTCGGGACCCGGGACGAAGGTCCCAAGGTCTCCGACCCCTGTGGGTACCGAAAACTCATCCATGCCGTTGACCTGGGGCTTTCTCCGGTGTGAATGTGACCGCGAAAATAGGCCGTGGCACTCTCCTTCCTGTACATCGCGTTCCTCCGGGCCCTTCAGTTTCTCCGTCTCACGAGAGGCCTCTTTCCGAAGTCGTTCGGGGTCGGCCCTCTCACGGTGCCCATGACCAGCCAGCAGATAGGGTGTCGCCATGTCGCCCACTCCCGGAGACCTCGACCTCAAGGCGGCCGAGGAGATCGCGTGGCGCATCGACGCCGTGGAGATCGCGCTGCGGCACTGGTTGTCCGGGCGGCTATAGAGGTGATGCCGGACGAGGTCCGTCCTGGTTCCAGGCCGACCGCTGAGCTCGGCCCTCGGCCCACCTCGTCCACGCGTGTTCTGGTGACAGGAGCGACGGGATACATCGGTGGCCGACTTGTGCCGCGTCTGCTCGATCGCGGGGCGTTGGTCCGTTGTGTGGCACGGGATCCCAGGCGACTCGGGGATCGCAGCTGGCCAGGAGCGGAGATCGTGCAAGGCGATCTCGCTGACCGAACGGCAACGGAGCGGGCCCTGGACGGCATCGAGGTCGCGTATTACCTCGTGCACTCGATGGCGAGTGGGCCCACCTTCCGGGAACGCGATCGCACGATCGCGCAGACATTCGGTGATGCGGCTCGGCAGGCGGGCGTCCGACGGATCGTCTACCTGGGCGGGCTCGGTGACCCGGACAAGGTGCTCAGCAAGCATCTGATCTCGCGGCACGAAGTCGGC
>JBKQRT010000223.1:0-3090 GCA_052143895.1 Acidimicrobiales bacterium
GCGCACACCAGCAGGGCTGCTCGTAGCTACGAGGTAGCCCCCGCATGCAACGTTGGAGCACCTGATTCACCCACCTATTGGCGCGCGCTCTTAGGCGCGACGGTGCTCGCGCTCCGCAAGCTGCCCCTGATCAGGCACGTCGGGGCGAGTTCTTTGTTGCCTGGCTGACGCGTGTTAGGGGCCACCCGCCTGGACGCAGCTTGCAGCCTTTGACGGGGATCTTGAGGTCACCGCTTGGCGTAGTCGGCGTATCCCTGCCAATCGATCACTACACAGGGCTCATCGCCAATGATCCACGCATCGTGCCCAGGTGCCATCACGGCAAAGTCTCCAGGGCCGTACTCCATCTGTTCACCATCGTCCATGACGACCTTCATCCGGCCCGAAACGAAGTATCCCGTGTGGGCAGCCTGACAGCTGTCGGTCTTGGCGATCGGCTTCACATGCTCTGACCATTTCCATCCCGGTAGGAAGGTGGCCCGACCAACGGCACCTCCATCCGAGAGCACCACCTCGAGCTGACCGGTTCCGCCCTCGAACGGCCGAGTCTCGTCGGGTGAATCAAGGCTCTTGCGAACCAGTCCGGACATCTTGGTCTCCTCTCTGATCGTCGCTTCTGGTTGAGGCGGCGATGCCCTCTTCTATCGGGGCCATCACAAGGAGACGGGTGCCTCGTCCTTTAGGTTCTGCCGCAACCAGGTGCGAACCTGTTCGGTGTCCTCGTGTCCGTGGACAGCGACAGCGTGTTGGGTTGCAGCAGCGACGACCTCGTCTTCCTCGCCTGAAATGGTGAGCGTGCAGCCATTCTCACTGGGGAAGTCTCGACAATCCGCAACTTTCCGACTCATTTGCGTTTTCCCTTCGCTTGGTTGTCTTGGTCGTCACATCTCCTCGACGCTTCGCACGTCGAGATTGCGGAACAGCATCGGCCCATCGCACAACTGACTCAGGCGTTCGGCGAAAGCTGCCGTCTCAGGGAGGCCTGAGTTTGCCATCGCATCCTCGTAGGAGGGGAATTCCACGATCTGGATGTAGGTGTTCGGTCGCTCTCTATCCTTGGTGAAGGTGCCCCGCTGGGCGGTTCGCCGTCCGGCGGTCTTCGTACGCCACTCACCGACCAGCGCTTCGACATCGTCAGGCCGGGTGGTTGTGATCTCGATCACCTGGATGAAACCCATGACCACCTCTCAGAGGTTGGCCCCGTGGTTGAACCGTACCGCCACGGAAGTGCATTTTCAATCGGCTTTCATCTCAGCGGCACGCAGAGCAGACGTGCCCCTGATCGCTGCCGGTTACGCGTCGCAGAATCTCGGGCTCAATTACGGCTCGCTAACGATCGCGAGCACCTGGGTCGTCCTCACTACACCAGCGGGTGACTGCCAGAGTAGAGCGCACAAATCTGGTCAATCATCACTCTGAGCTGCGGTTTCACACCCCGAAGCCATCTTTCGCACCCCGTTCACGAGCCATGGGGTAACTGAATCCTGAGGAACGCCGGGACTGAGGGGATGGCGGCAGAGGATGGCCCACGTCTCGTCGCGGGCAACAGTTCGCAGCGCCGAGCGGCCCTGAGCCTGCAGCGCTGTTCGCCACGCAGTGGGTACCGTTGACAATACGACCGACGGCAGTGATGATCCGGCGGCAAGAGCAAATGCGCCAAGAAGCCACGATCGCTGTCGCAACCTCAATCCGACTGGAAAATCCTCGCAGGGTGATACAACCATCCGATGGAAGATTTTGAGGTTCTCTGGCTCAATGAGGTCGACCAGATCTCTCAGGCGGTAGGCGTGGCTGCTCGGTCGTTGCGTGACGGTCCGGACACAATGGCTGTCTCAGACGATCCGCTCGTCCGCCTGGAGATGCTCTACAGCACGTTCGGAGGCTCTCTCGACGGTGCAAGGGTTGCCGGGGTCCGTCGCGGAGAGTGCGTGCTTGGCGTGGCTTCCGCGGTAGAGCCCGGCCACTGCGTGGGCTCCAGGCTGCCGCCGGAGGTCAGAACTCTGGAAGCGCCTCCGAAGGACGCATCCGACGCTGACCGCTTTCTGCACTTTGGATCGATACTCGCCACGCACGATCTGGATGAGCCCCACTGGCACGTCGGCCCGGTCGGGGTGGAACCAGGCTTTCAATCGATGGGGATGGGACGGGCAGCGATGAGGCTGTTGTGCGAAGAGTTCGATGAGCACGGCAGAATCTCATGGTTGGAGACCGCCAAACCGGAGAATGCGCGGTTCTACATCAACCTCGGGTTCGAGGTCGTTGAAGAGTCGCCAATGCTCACGTCGCATCTGTGGTTCATGCGCCGAGAGCCCCAGTGAGTGGCAGATAGCGGATCATTGCAGCCGGATGCGCTTGGCAATGCTCAATCCAGCGCTGATGGCTCTGCACTGGCGCGGCGGACTCGGTGAACGGCAGAAGGACAGGTCTGTGAGCGTCCTGAGATGGGGTTATCGGCCAGACCCCACGTTGCGCTCACGGTCCGTAAGCCCTGGGGTAACCGAATCCTCAGGAACCTGAGCAATGCCCGTATCGATGTCTCATATTCCGTGCGGTCGCCCGTTGCAGGCGGGACCATCAGCCAAACTCGGGCTGAGGGATTGGCAAGTCGCCGAGATCGGTGGCCAATGCACAGCTACGTGTGCGGTGGGCACCGTCGAGAGCATGATCCGTGGCGAGGCCCAAGTCGACGAGACTGAGATCGTGAGAACGCCAATCAACTGGATTCTCTGTCGCCGATTCATATGTGCGGTTCGCCGCCACCCGACGGAAGTCAGGTTGACTCGGTACGGGGACAGTTCGACCAGACCGATGGGTACGGTCTCGCGTTGCTTGTGCGGTCATAGCTCAACGCTGACACCGCCGTAGGAAGGCATGTGATGACCAGATCGACGGCCCTTGAGCCAGTCGGGAACCGTGCCCAACTGAGTTACCTCACTCCGTCATTCCTGAGGGCAACCAGCCAGATCCTGTCCTATAAAATGTCCTACAAACAGCGCCGTTAGCCGCCGCCGGGCACCTTCCCGATCGCCCATCGTCGCACGTCAGAACGTTGTACACCGTCCGATGGCTGCCAGATCGTACCCTTGGGAC
>JBKQRT010000224.1:0-71941 GCA_052143895.1 Acidimicrobiales bacterium
GGACGACCCGGCACCGGGCCACCACCCCGGACGGACCACCGACGGCCCCACCCCACGACCCACCCCCGGACCCGCTCCCACCCAACGGCCGGGAGCGAGACCTCCCGATCGACACCCCCGAGGCCCGTGCCGAGTGGCACCGGGTCCGTGACCGACGTCGGGAGTAGGGGCCGGGGTCCGGGGGGCAGGTCGAGACGGGCGGCAATAGCCCTGGTGGACGCAGGTGTCACACCCACTGACCATGATGACGATGTCATGAAGAGCACCGCAAATCCACCCACCGCAGGAGGCCCTGTCATGCAGCTCAGCACCGCCCCGCTCCCCGTTCCTGTGGCCACGCCGGTGTCCAGGAGCCGCCATCGATCGACTGTGCCCGAGGCATTCACCATCGACTGCGCTGACTGTAGACATCGCGGCACGTCGGCGTGCGACGACTGTGTCGTCTCGTTCATCGTCGGGCGCCTGCCGGAGGACGCCGTGGTGGTCGACGCGGACGAGGCTCGTGCCGTTCGTCTGCTCGAGCAGGCAGGCATGGTTCCCGGGGTCCGTCACGTTCGCGAGGTCAGCTGACCCACTCTGACCAGATGCTGCTGCCGTCCAGGATGATCGGGGCAGACCCACCGACATCGTCGGAGGCCACTGCTTGGCCGTGCGACCATGGGATGTGCCTCGACCGTCAGCTCCCGAGCGACAGCCGCCAGCAGTGCCATTCGACCCCACGTCCCTCGGTGCGACGCTGGTCGATCTCGGACTGCGCTCGGGCCTCGCGGCCGTAGGCGTTACCAACGCCGGCAGGTTCGGCGAGACGCGTGCTCATCTCGCCGAGCGGAAGCGTCTCGGGCTGCATGGCACGATGCAGTTCACCTATCGAAATCCCGAGCGATCGACCGACCCGGACCGGATCCTGCCTGGCGCCCGAGCGTTGGTCGTTGGCGCGCTTGGCTACTGTCGTGAGGAACCCGAGCCACGTGGGCTCACGCCCATGTCGGCGCGGCCCCGGGGAAGGGTGGCCCGCTACGCGCGCAGCGATCACTATGCATCCCTCCGGCGTTCGCTCGACGCATTGGCCGGCATCCTACGAAAGGACGGCTGGCGGGCAACCGTGGTCTGCGACAATAACGCCCTCGTCGACCGCGCTGCAGCACACCGAGCCGGCCTCGGCTGGTTCGGAAAGAACTCTCTCCTGTTGCTTCCCGGACTCGGGTCGTGGTTCGTGCTCGGCTCGGTCGTGACGGATGCCCCGCTGCGGCCCCGGACCGCCACCGCGCCCGCGCCGCACGCCGAGGGGTGCGGCAGCTGCACCCGTTGTCTGGCGGCGTGCCCAACCGGCGCACTGGTAGCGCCCGGGGTCCTCGATGCCCGACGGTGCCTGGCATGGCTGGTCCAGGCTCGCGGTCCCATTCCACCCGAGTTCCGACGCGCCCTCGGTGATCGCATCTACGGATGTGACGAGTGCCAGGAGGCCTGCCCCGTCAACAAGGTCGCCGACCGTCGGCTGCCGCCCCCACCCTCCGAAGAGGGAAGCGAACCGTGGGTCGACCTTCTGGATCTCCTCGGCGCCTCCGACGAGCAGCTCCTCGCTGCCCACGGCCGCTGGTATATCCCCGCCCGCGACCCCCGGTACCTCCGGAGGAACGCGTTGGTGGCCCTCGGCAACACCGGGCACGGGGACGACCAGGCCACCGAGCAGGCGCTCCGTCGTTGGGTGCAGGACGACGATCCGATGCTCGCCGAACACGCCACGTGGGCGGCGCTCGAACTGGGCCGCGCCGATCTGGTGGAGGGCGCCGGACTCGACGGCCCGGCGTCGTGACCCACCTGCTGGTCACGAACGACTTTCCTCCCAAGGTCGGTGGGATCCAGGCCTACCTCTGGGAGCTCTGGCACCGGCTGGATCCAAGCACGTTCGCCGTCTTGACGGCGAGCTCCGATCCCGGTGCCCGAGCCTTTGACGAGGTACAGGCGACTCGGGGCATCCGTATCGAACGGGTGCCACAGCGGGTCCTCGTCCCCACACCGTCGCTCATCCACCGCATCCGCGAGTCGGCCGAGCGGGTCGGCGCCGACCTCGTCGTCCTGGACCCGGTCTTTCCGCTCGGCGTGATGGGCCCCCGCATCGGCATGCCCTACGCGGTGATTCTCCACGGTGCCGAGGTGGCCATTCCCGGCCGTCTGCCTGTCAGCCGCGGACTGGTCGCCCACATTCTGCGTCACAGCGTCCTGGCCATTTCGGCCGGCGGATACCCGGCCGCCGAGGCCGCCCGGACCCTCCGACGGGGTGGCATGCCTCCGGTGGTCGAGATCCCCCCCGGTGTCGATCTGCGGCGGTTCCGGCCCCTCTCGGTGCCCGAACGCGCAGCGGCGCGTGCCGACCTCGGGCTCCCGGCCGACGGCCCCCTCGTCGTCAGCGTGAGCCGGCTCGTCCCGCGCAAGGGCATGGACGTGCTGATCGACGCCGCCGTCCGCCTCCGCGGCGACTTCCCGAACGTCACGGTGGCGATCGCTGGACGGGGGCGGGATGCGGATCGCCTGGCCGGTCGGGTCGCCGAGTACTCCGCACCGGTCCGGATGATGGGAGGCGTCGCCGACGCCGATCTGCCGCGCCTGGTTGGCGCGGCAGACGTCTTCGCCATGCTCTGTCGCAACCGTTGGTTGGGGCTCGAACAGGAGGGATTCGGCATCGTCTACCTCGAGGCGGCTGCGGCCGGTGTCCCACAGGTGGCGGGAGCGTCGGGTGGCGCCGGCGAGGCCGTGCTCGACCAGGGGACCGGCCTGCTGGTGCGGCGGCCAACCGATGCCGGCGCAGTGGCGTGGGCCATCACCCGGCTGCTCACCGACGACGCCCTGCGCACGAGGATGGGCACGGCGTCGCGACAGCGGGCAGAGGCATCCTTCGACTATGACAAACTCGCCCCTAGGCTGGCTGCGTCGCTTGCCGACGTGGAAGGCTGAAGGTCTGCCCGGTCAGATCAACCGAGTCGAGGAGGAGGGCCGATCGTGGCGGAACAAGCCACTGAGCGAATGGTGGTGGCGGCCACGCCGGCGCGTGTCTTCGAGGTCAGCTCCGACATCGCCGCGTATCCCGAGTGGGCGGCCGACATCAAGGACGTCACCATCGAGGAGCGGGACGACCAGGGGCGACCGACTCTGGTGACCTTCCGAGCCGCGGCATTCGGCCGCAGCACCAGCTACACGCTGGCCTACGACTACAGCGAAGCACCCGAGGTGCTGGCCTGGGTCCAGACCCGGGGTGACATCACGTCCAAGCTGGACGGTCGCTACGTCTTCACCCCGAGCGACAACGGGGGCACCGAGGTCACGTATCACCTCGAGGTCGAGATGAAAGTCCCCCTCCCCGGCTTCATCAAGATGCGGGCCCAGAGCCGCATCATGGCCATCGCGTTGCGGGAATTGAAAGCGCGGGCAGAATCCGCGGCCTGAGCGACCGGTGGAGGCGGCACGGCAAAGGCGTGAGCCACCCGCCGGTCCGACCACGGAGCTGGAGCGTTCCGACCGAGTGGACCGGGCCCGTGACGTCATGAAGGTCGGTATCACACTCCCGCAGTTCAGCGACGACGCTGACGCCGCGCTCGCCGCTGCGCGCCGGGCCGAAGCCCTCGGCATCGACGGCGTGTTCTGCTTCGACCACCTATGGCCGATCGGGCAACCGGGCCGACCGGCGCTGTCGTCGGGCCCCCTGCTCGGCGCGCTGGTCGCCTCCACGTCCACCCTGTCGGTGGGGACACTGGTGGCGCGGATCGGACTGCTACCCGACGACGTCCTGGTACACGTGCTGACAAGCCTGTCGACGCTGAGCGGCGGGCGCCTCGTCGCCGGCATCGGCACCGGCGATGTCCAGAGCCGTGCCGAGAACGTGGCATTCGGGCTGCCGTTCGAACCCGCCGAGGAGCGGCGCGGCCGGATGGCGGTGGTGGCCGCCCGGCTGCGTGACGCTGGCATTCCCGTGTGGATCGGTGGCGGTCTGCCGAGGACCATTGCGGTGGCCCGGTCGGTGGGAACGGCGGTCAACCTCTGGGAGGCGGATACGTTCGAGGTCGCCGAGCTCGTCCGCTCCGGTCTGGAGGTCACCTGGGGAGGCCCCATCGGCCGCACCGTCGCCGAGGCAACGGCCAGGCTCGCCGGGCTGGCCACGGTCGGCGCCACCTGGGCGGTGTGCGCCTGGTCGGACTCGCTGGAGGTCGTCGCCGCGGCCGCGGACGCCGTCCGGGCCGCTCCCTGAACCCCGGGTTCTGCGGGACCCCGGGGGCGTTCCGGTCGCCGGGGATCGCCGCCGCCGGTCAGGCTGTCGAGCCGTCCCGCGTCGCGGCGGTAACCTCGCGGCATGGAATTCCGCCGGATCAACGGGCTGCCACCCTACGTCTTTGCCACCATCAACGATCTGAAGGCAGACGCCCGGCACCACGGTCGGGACGTCATCGACCTCGGGTTCGGCAACCCCGACCTCCCGTCGCCCGACGTCGCCGTGGAGAAGCTGGCCGAGGCTGTCCACAACCCCCGGAACCACCGGTACTCGGCCAGCCGCGGCATCCCGAAGATCCGGCAGGCGATTACCGATCTCTACCTCCGCAAGTTCGAGGTGGAACTCGACCCCGAGACCGAAGTCGTCACCACCATTGGCGCCAAGGAAGGCCTCTCGCATCTCATGTGGGTACTGGTCGGGCCCGGTGACACGGCACTCGTTCCGTCACCGTCCTATCCGATCCACATCTACGCCCCGCTCTTCGCCGGCGCCGACGTGCGCCACGTCCGGCTCGACGCGCCGGGAATGGAGAACGGTGGGAGCCCGGGAGAGGCGTTCTTCGGGAACCTGATGGATGCGTGGGAGTCTGCCTGGCCCAAGCCACGCGTGGTGGTGCTGTCCTTCCCCCACAACCCGACGACCGAATGTGTGGACCTGGCCTGGATGACGAGGCTCGTCGAGTTCGCCCGCGAGCACGACATCGTGCTGGTGCACGACTTCGCCTATGCCGACATCGCATTCGACGGCTACACGCCTCCCTCGATCCTCCAGGTGCCGGGGGCGAAGGACGTCGCCGTGGAGCTCTACACGATGACGAAGTCGTTCTCCATGGCCGGATGGCGGGTCGGGTTCCTCGTGGGCAACGCCGACATCGTGCAGGCCCTCACCAAGCTCAAGAGCTATATCGACTACGGCACCTTCCAGCCCATCCAGATCGCCGCCATCGTGGCCATGAACGAGGCGCCTGACTATCCCAAGCTCATCAACGAGACCTATCAGGCCCGCCGGGACGCCCTCTGCGACGGGCTCAACCGCATCGGCTGGGAGATCGTTCCCCCTCGGGGCACCATGTTCGTCTGGGCACCGATCCCCGAGCCGTACCGCGAGATGGGCTCGCTCGAATTCGCCAAGTTCCTGGTCAGGGAGGCGGATGTGGCCACCTCGCCGGGAGTGGGCTTCGGCCCCGGCGGCGACAGCCACGTTCGCTTCGCCCTCATCGAGAACGAGCAGCGGATCGGCCAGGGCATCCGGAGCCTGCGCAAGGCGCTGACCCGGCTGCGCTGACCCAGCCAGTCCTCGTGCGAACACCTCCCCGAGCGCTTCCTCTCCGGGAGGCGAGGCTCAGGGCAGGCCCGCTCCGCCGACCTCGACCCGGATCGGCTCGATGCGGGCGGACCGGATGGCGCTCACCACCGACTCGGTGCTGGTCGGTGCCGTCATCAGGAAGAGCGTGCGCCGGTCGGGGCCACCCAGCATGCAGGCGAAGCAGTTGAGGGAGGTCGCCACCCCGTCGACGACCTCGCCGCCAGGCGCGACGAGCACGCATTCGTGCCGCACGGCGTCGGCGACCCAGATTCGCCCTCGGCGTCGAGGCAGATCCCGTCGGGGGCACGGCCGGGGAGCGCCGCCCACTCCCGGCGGTCACCGAGGAGCCCCTGCTCGTCGATGGTGAACGCAGTGAGGCGCGCCGCCAGTGTTTCGGCGACGACGAGGGTGCGTCCGTCAGGGGTGATCACCATCCCGTTCGGGAAGGACAGCGCTTCGGCTGCGATGTGGGCCGAACCGTCCGGGTCGATCCGGACCAGCGAGGTGGTGGGCGGCCCCGGTGGATCCCGGAGTGCCGTCACACCCTCCTCCTCGATGAACCGGTCGAGATCGAACCCGAAGTTGCCCACATAGGCCCTCCCGAGGGCGTCGACGACCATGTCGTTGGCATGGAAACCGGCCGCCGGTCGGAGATCGCCGTGCTCCACCAGCGTCCCGCCGGGTTCGAGGCGCAGGACGGTCCTCGGCTTGCGAGCCACGACCAGCAGGCACCCGTCCGGTAGCCAGCCGAGACCCGCCGGCTCGCCGGGCACCTCGAGTTCGACCCGGACGTCGGCAGCCGGCCGGTCACCCGCCGCCGCCCCGTCGGCTTGCGCCACCCCGTCACCGGCAGCCGGACGCACGCCGGCCGACGACACCGTCCCGGAGAAGAAGTCCACGAACCAGAGCCGGCCGTCGTGCCACCTCGGGCACTCTCCGAAGCGGAGTCCCTCGAGGAAGGGGCGGGTCCGGGGGACGACCGCCGGCCTCACGCGCTCCGCCTGTCCGCCGCCGAGCGACCCGTGGCCACGTAGCCCTGGCGACAGAAGGCAATCGCCGCTTCCGCCACCTTGTCGGCGTCCTCACCCCGCTCGAGCACCAGCACCCGGGCCAGATGGCCGGTGACCCCGAGGATGGCCAGTGCCAGGATGGCCGGGTCCTCGCCCCGGAGGAGGCCCGCGGTGATGCCGGCACTGACGTGTGGAAGCGCGTCCGCCACGATCTGCTGGTCACCCAGCCGCACGAGGGAAGCGAACCGCTCTTCGGTTCGGGCGAACTCCATGAGGACGAAGAGGTGTCGATTTTCCGAGAGCCAACGGAACGAGGCGCGGATCCCCTGCTCGATACGCCGAGCCGGATCGTGTTCACCGGCAATGGCCTCGCGCTGGGCCAGCCGCATGGAGTGCAGCGCGTCTACCAGGACCTCGGTCAGCAGCTTGTCCTTCGATTCGAAGTACCAGTAGAAGACTCCTTTGCCGACGCCGAGCCCGTCGACGATGCCGGTCACCGACGTGTTGTGGTAACCGTCAGCGGCGAAGGTACGCGCCGCGTAGTCCATGAGCTCCTGGCGCCGCTGCGCGCCTTTCGGTGTGAGCCGACGAGCCATGTCGTCCGACGCTACGGGCGTGCCGTGAGCGGCGTGACGACCTCCGCGGCACGGAACGACGCCCGCATCTGTGTGGCAGCGGACGAGAACAATGCTCGCTTGGGCAGCCCGAGTGAGCGCAGCTCGTCAGCCATGGGATGGTCGCCGAGCGTCAGGGTGGCACCCCCCACTCGGCCTGACGCCCCTTCGGAGGAGGTGGTCCATGTCGTCCGGCGCAGGACGCCGTCGGCGTAGGAATAGCTCGGCGGCGCGTGCGACGGCAGGTGCAGTCGGCCGCCGGAGGCGATGGCCAGGCTGAGCACGTGCGTTCCGTCGTCGACCAAGCGGACGGCGGTCGCGGTGTGGGACCCGTCCCGCCCCGACGGCTCGTCGATGTCGATCGACGCCACCCACTTGGGGAATCCCCAGATGTCCCGCCCGGCCGCACAGCTGAACTCCTGGTCGACGGGGAGCCGGTGGATGTAGGCACCGATGGCACCCGAGGTGAACTCCCGGATCCTCTGGACCGTCGTCGGACGAGGGGCTGCGTCATGGAGGCGGACGACGAAGCTGACTGCCACCTCGTGGTACGGGCCGAGATCGGTCTCATCGTACCGGCACACCGCCAGCGCCGCCAAGGCCCTGCCGGGCATCGGGCCGCTGACCTCGAGGCCGGTGGGGGAAACGAGTCGCTGGGCCGCCGCCGTCGGCACCAGGTACTGGACGCCCCACTGGGCAGCCCGGCGCACCTCGACGGGTTCCTCGACGGTGCGCCCCATGACCTGCCACGACCGACCAGCGAGGTGCGTGGCCTGATCGGTCCGATCTGCCCGGGGCCGTTCGAGATCCGGCTCGGCGGCGGCACGGGCGGCCCGGTCCGGGGCCGGTGGCGGGTTCGGAGCAGCGGTCCGGGGGCTCATGAGTGCAGTACACCACACGTGGAGATACCGTGGCCCGTGGCCTACTGGATCCTGAAGGCGTTGCTGAGCCCGATCCTCCACCTCTTCTGGCGGGTCAGGGTCGAGGGCAGGGAGCATGTCCCTGCGAGGGGACCGGCCGTCCTCGCCGCCAACCACCAGTCGTTCTGTGACTCGTTCTTCCTGCCGCTGGTGGTGCGGAGGCGGGTCACCTATGTGGCCAAGGCGGAGTACTTCGACAACTGGAAGACGGCGTGGTTCTTCCGGGCGGTCGGGCAGATCCCGATGCGGCGTGACGGCGGGGACGCGTCCCAGCGGGCCCTCGACACGGCCACCGAAGTACTCAATGCCGGCCGGCTCCTGGCCATCTACCCCGAAGGGACCCGCGCCCCGGACCACCACCTCCACCGGGGCCATACCGGGGTCGCCCGGTTGTCGCTTGCCTGCGACGTTCCGATCATCCCGGTGGGGATCATCGGCACCCGTGCCGTGCAGCCCCCGGGCAGCAACATCATGCGCCCGTTCCACTCGGTCACCATCCGATTCGGTCCGCCGGTGACCTATCTCCATGCCGGGGTGTCCATCACCACCGGACGGTGCGGCGAAGCCTCGCATGTTCGAGCCGGAGCCGGAATCGGAGCCGGAATTGGAGCCAGCGCAGAAGCCGGACCCGGACCCGCCCCCGCCCCCGGGGAACGAGAAGGCGGTGGAGATGGCTCTGCCAAGTCGGTGGAGACTCGAGTGCTCGAGCAAGCCGAGCTCCGGGCGCTCACCGACGCCCTGATGGCGGAGATCGCCCGGCTATCGGGCCAGCAGTACGTGGACCACTACGCGGAACATGCCAAGCGCAGCTGAAGGGGCGGCGGCCCATCGGCTGCGGGGATGGTGCCGATCAGTTTCCCCGGTGCTGTAACCCACCAGAAATACTCCGTACACAGTCGGGGCGTAGCGTGAGGACGTGTTCAACTACCTGATCAGGGTGCAGCTCCCGGACAGGCCGGGGGCGCTTGGCGCTGTGGCCAGCCGGATCGGCTCGGTCGGCGGCGATGTGATCTCGATCGACATCCTTCAGCGCGGCAACGGAGTGGTCGTGGACGAGCTGGGCGTGGGACTGGCCGGTGACCACCTCATCGACCTCCTGCGGGACGAGATCCTCGAGGTGGACGGTGTCTCCATCGAGTGGGTGCGGGCGGTAGAGGGTGACCTTCCGGACCGTCACACCGACCTTCTGGAGATCGCCACCGAACTGTTCAAGCAGTGCTCAGCGGAGGCGTTGCTGCAACAATTGACCGTCCGGGTCCGACGGAGCCTGTTCGCAACTTTCGCCTCCGTGTTGGACACCGACGCCTTCGCCGTGGCGGCCTCTGACGGCGAGCTCCCGGAACCCGATGAGCTGCGGGCGATGGCGCGGCGGGCGCTGAGCCCGGCGCCGTACTCGGTCGACGACGAGGACGGGGGTGTGGCCACCGCACCGATGCTCCAGGCGGACCTCATCCTCATCGTGGGGCGCACCGTTCCCGTGCTCCGGGACCGTGAACGTCAGTGGATCTCGATCATGGCGGAGATCGCTGACCACGGCTGGCGGGGCCGCGCCATCGACTGAGGCCGTCGGGCGCGCCCGCGCCATCGACTGAGGCCGTCGGGCGCGCCCGCGGCTCGACCCGCGGCCCGTCTGCGATCGACTCGGGGTCGCGGCCATGGTCCGGACGACGAAGTTCAGCGGCTCCAATGTCGTGACCGGTCGACGGCCCGGGCCCACGCCTCGTGGCCCGCATCCGCGTCGGTCCGGGGTACCTCCGGCGTGAACGCAGCATCCTGCTGCCACAGGCCGGCGAGCTCGTCGAGCGAGCCCCAGATCCCTTCGGCCAGGCCGGCCAGCGTGGCGGCACCGATGGCGGTGGTCTCGATCGACGTGGGCCGGACTACAGGTAGCTGCGACTGGTCAGCCAGGAGCTGGAGGAGGAGCCCCATGGCCGAGGCGCCCCCGTCCACCCGGAGCTCCGACGGGGTCGTCCCGCTTGCCGCCATGGCGTCGACGACATCACGCACCTGGAAGCTCATCGCCTCGACCATGGCCCGGGCCAGGTGCGCACGGCCCACTCCCCTGGTCAATCCCACGATGGTGCCGCGGGCGTCGGGGTCCCAGTGTGGACTACCGAGCCCGGTGAAGGCCGGAACGACCACCACGCCCTCGCTGCTCGGCACCGAGCGGGCGAGTGGCTCGGTCTGGTCGGCCCGTTCGATGATGCCGAGCCCGTCGCGCAACCACTGGACCCCCGCCCCGGAGACAAAGACCGAGCCCTCGAGCGCGTAGGCCACCGCCGAACGCCCCGGCTCGGGGCCGCCATCGGCCCCGATGGCCACGTCGCCCTCCGTGCCGAGGTCCCAGGCCAAGGTGGTGACGAGGCCGTCGACCGGCTCGGGACAGACCGGTCCGGCGTTCATCAGCACGAAGCTCCCGGTCCCGAACGTGACCTTAGTCATCCCCGGGCGGAAGCAGCCTTGACCGAACAGGGCGGCGTGCTGGTCCCCGGCCATACCGCTGACCGGCACGCCGCGGAGCGGGGAGTCGGCACCGAGCGTGCTCTTGGACACACGACCGAACCGGCCGCACGACGGTTGCACATCGGGCAGTAGCTCCATCGGGACGCCGAAGAGCGAGCACAGGTCTTCGGACCACCGTCGCACCACGATGTCGTAGAGGAGGGTGCGGGACGCATTGGTGGCGTCGGTGGCAAAGACGCCGCCGTCCGCGCCGCCGGTGAGGTTCCACAGGACCCAGGAATCGACCGTCCCGAACCCGAGCCCACCAGCGTTCCAAGGCCCTGCACGGAGCCCACCATCCTGGAGGAGCCACCGCATCTTGGTGGCCGAGAAGTAGGGATCCAGCACCAGTCCGGTCCGTTCGCGGACGAGGGGAAGATGACCGCCCTCGGTGAGGCGGCGACAGTCGGCGGCTGTGCGGCGATCCTGCCAGACGATGGCACGGTGCACGGGGTCACCGGTGCGTCGGTCCCAGGCGACCACCGTCTCCCGTTGGTTGGTGATGCCGATGGAACGGGCCACCCGGCCGGCGTCGGCGAGCCGGCCGGCCACCTCGGCCAGCGTCGAGCGCACCGCCTCCCAGATCTCACCGGCGTCATGCTCCACCCATCCCGGCTGCGGGTAGTACTGGGCCAGCTCGCGGTAGGCCACATCGACGACCTGCACCCGCTCGTCCACCACCAGCGCCCGGATGCCGGTGGTCCCGGCGTCGACGGCGATGGACACGGACGTGCGGGAGGTCACGCTGGGACTGTAGCGACAGGGAGCAGAGCGACGAGGTGACAGGAAGCAGAGCGACGAGGTGACAGGGAGCAGAGCGACGAGGTGACAGGGAGCAGAGCGACGAGGTGCCCGTGTCCGGACGCCGGTGGGCGCTTGCTGTGGCAATCATTTGCAATTCTTCGCGAGCGGCCGTGGAGCAGGGAGTTCTCACCCCGGTACCGGTCGATCCGCAAAACAATTCGTTGACAGAGGCGTAACTACACTGCTGTAATAGACCCACTATCTCGTACCTCGGGGGAGGCATAACCACTACATCTTGTGCTTTGCGGGTCCGTACCCGTCGTTCGGCGGATTCCGGACCGGTAAGATCGGTTGAGGGACACCAGCCGGTGGCGATGGGTTCCGGGGCCGGCCAGCAACCGGATCCGGGACTCGTTCCGCATGATCCGACGCAGTCGAACGGCGCATCGCACCGCCGGCGGCTTCCACACATTCACGGCATGCCGGGCATGGCATGTACGGCGTGCAGCAGGAACTGCAGTCCGCACACAAACCCAGTCAGAGCAGTCAACGCAGTCAGGCAACCTCGGCCACGGTCCCCAGCGACCGGAGACCGGACAGAGCATCGAACAGCACAGAAAGAGGTTCACCACATGGCCATTGCTCCACAGCGCACCGGCATCGGCATCCGCCGTCACTTCACCACCGCCGGCGTCCACCCGTACGACCAGGTGGTCTGGGAGCGGCGCGACGCGCGGATCACCAACTACCGGGACGGGGTCGTGGCCTTCGAGCAGCTGAACGTCGAGGTGCCCGACACGTGGAGCCTCAATGCCACCAACATCCTCGCCCAGAAGTACTTCCGGGGCACCCCCAACACCCCCGAGCGCGAATGGTCGCTGCGCCAGGTGGCCGACCGGGTGGTCGACACGGTCACCGGCTGGGGCATCAAGGACGGCTACTTCGTCGACGACGAGGAGGCGGAGATCTTCCGGGACGAGCTGAAGTACCTGATCATCCACCAGATGGCCGCCTTCAACTCGCCGGTGTGGTTCAACATCGGGGTCGCCGGTGTCCCCCAGCAGGGCTCGGCGTGCTTCATCCTCTCGGTCGACGACACCATGGACTCCATCCTCAACTGGTACACGGAGGAGGGCGTGATCTTCAAGGGTGGTTCCGGGGCCGGCGTCAACCTGTCCCGCATCCGCTCCTCCCACGAGTTCCTGAAGGGCGGCGGCACGGCCTCCGGGCCGGTCAGCTTCATGCGCGGCGCCGACTCGTCGGCCGGCACCATCAAGTCGGGGGGAAAGACCCGTCGGGCTGCCAAGATGGTCATCCTCGACGCCGACCATCCGGACATCGAGGACTTCATCTGGTGCAAGGCAATCGAGGAGCGCAAGGCGCGTGTCCTGCGCGACGCCGGCTTCGACATGGACCTCGACGGGAAGGACTCGATCAGCCTCCAGTACCAGAACGCCAACAACTCCGTCCGGGTTACCGACGAGTTCATGGAAGCGGTCATCGACGGTCGCGACTGGGCGTTGACCAGCCGTGCCGACGGCGAACCGATCCGCTGGGTGCCGGCCCGCGACCTGTTCCGCCAGATCGCCCAGGCCGCATGGGAGTGCGCGGATCCGGGCATGCAGTTCGACACCACCATCAACAAGTGGCACACCGCCTCGAACACCGGTCGGATCAACGGGTCCAATCCCTGCTCGGAGTACATGCACCTCGACAACTCGGCCTGCAACCTGGCAAGCCTCAACCTCATGAAGTACCTCCACGGCGACTCCTCGTTCGACATTGCCGGATTCCGTGCTGCTGCCGAGATCGTGTTCACCGCCCAGGAGATCATCGTCGGCAACGCCGACTATCCGACCGAGAAGATCACCGAGAACTCCCGGCGCTTCCGTGAGCTGGGCATCGGGTACGCCAATCTCGGCGCGCTACTCATGGCCCAGGGGCTCCCGTACGACTCGGACCAGGGCCGGGCGTGGGCTGCCGCCATCACGGCCCTCATGACCGGTCACGCCTACTCGACGTCGGCCCGCACGGCGGCGCGGATGGGCCCGTTCGCCGGGTTCCACGAGAACGTGGAGCCCATGCTCAACGTGCTGAGGATGCACCGCGATGCAGTTGCCGGCATCGACGAGGAGGCGGTGCCCACCGAACTGCTGTCCTCCGCCCAGGAGGCGTGGGACCTCGCCGTCGAGCTCGGCGAGCAGTACGGCGTCCGGAACTCCCAGGCCAGCGTGCTGGCCCCGACAGGGACGATCGGGCTGTTGATGGACTGCGACACGACCGGTGTCGAGCCCGACCTCGGGCTGGTGAAGACCAAGAAGCTGGTCGGTGGCGGCACGATGTCGATCGTCAACCAGACCGTGCCGAGGGCGCTCACCCGGCTCGGGTACGCGCCCGACCAGGTGAGCGAGATCGTCGCCTACATCGACGAGCACAAGACCATCGTCGGTGCACCCCACCTGTCGAGCGACCACCTGGACGTGTTCGCGTGCTCGATGGGCGACAACACCATCCACTACCTGGGACACGTGCGGATGATGGGGGCGGTCCAGCCATTCATCTCCGGTGCCATCTCGAAGACCGTCAACCTTCCAGAGGACGTCAGCGTGGAGGACGTGGAACAGCTCCACATCGACGCCTGGAAGATGGGGATCAAGGCGGTGGCCATCTACCGGGACAATTGCAAGGTGGCCCAGCCCCTCTCCACCACCAAGAAGGAGGGCGCCGCCGCCGGCGCCGACGGTGTGGCGCCGGCCGGTTCCGAGGCCGAGGCCCATGCCCGTGAGTTGGCCGAGAAGATCGCCAGCCTCGAGGCCGCACTGGCGCACGAGCAAACCCGTACCGCGGAGACGCTGGTGGTCGGGGCGGTCAGAGAGCGCCTGCCTCGTCGCCGGAAGTCGTCGACGTTCGCATTCCGGGTGGCCGACTGCGAGGGCTATGTCACGGTCGGCGAGTACGAGGACGGTCGGCCCGGTGAGGTGTTCATGAAGGTGTCGAAGCAAGGCTCGACGCTCGCCGGCATCATGGATGCATTCTCGATCTCGGTGAGCCTCGGGCTCCAACACGGCGTGCCGCTCGCTACCTACGTCCGCAAGTACACAAACATGCGGTTCGAGCCGGCCGGGATCACCGACGATCCCGATCTGCGCATCGCCACCAGCCTGGTCGACTACATCTTCCGCCGCTTGGCTGTCGACTACCTGCCACTCGAGGACCGAGCCGAGCTCGGCGTGCTCTCGACGGCCGAGCGCATGCAGCCGACCCTACCCGGGGTGGAGGAGACGGCCACGGAGTCGGTGGGCGTGGTCGACACCGATGCCATCGATCCGGTGATCGCCACCGTGGTCGACGGTTCGGCGGCTCCGGATCTCGAACGGAGGACGACGACCCCGCAGGCGGTGCCGGCGTCACCGGGCGACCAGCCCATGTACCGGGCCGAGCCCCGGGATGCGCCCTACTGCTATCAGTGCGGGAACGCCATGCAGCGGGCCGGCTCGTGCTACGTCTGCGCCAGTTGCGGCACGACCAGCGGCTGCTCCTGATATCGAGTTGCGTGCGAATGGCAGTGGTTCTTGCACGCAAGAGAAAGTCCCAGGACACGAGAGAGGGAGAGGTCGTGAGGCCGCTCCCTCTTCTTGTCGGAAAGCGTGTTGCTGGATCGGTCGTCGAGATGCATCGCTGCTCGAGTGAAGGCGCATTCTTGCTTCGGCAGTGACGCACGCAGCTTTACGAAAAGAAGCGGGAGAGACCCCACCGGAATGAGCGCCGAACCGGCTTGTCGGGGTTTCCCATCCGCAAGTGCTGCGACGCCAAGTCCCACGAAGAGGGCCAGCCCACCAACGAAGGTCAGAAGAGTTGCCCTCGGTGCTCCTCGACGGAAGGCGATGACGCTGGCTGCAAAGTCGACCGAGTCCGCCGCGAAACCTACCCGGGCGCACCGCGAATGCACATGGGGCCGCGGTTCGGACGCAGAGTGAGATCTGAGTGACGTTGCGCACGTGGCTCGCCCCCCGGCGGTCGGCGCGCCCCGACCGGGGTCCCTGCGTTTCAGACGCCGGCGACTCCCTTGCCAATGAGCACGACCGCGAACACCAGGAAGAGCACGGCCATTACCGTCGCGTTGTTCTGACCCAACCAAGTGCGCCAGCCGTCGAGGATGTCGTGCGCCCTGTCGCCGAGACCGATCGTCACCCCGAGTGGTGCCGCGACGCCGAGCGCGGCGATGACGACGTAGACGACGATGGATACGACCGTCTTCCCGGTGGACAGACCGGCTGACGAGATGGCCACGGCACCGGCCACGGCGACGGCGATGTTCTTCGGGTTGGCCGCGCCGATGGCCGCCCCCACCCCCAATGACTTCACCGGGGTGAACCTGGCGATCCCCTCCATCCACTTGGGCGGTGCAGCCTCCTCTGCGGCCCGGGGTCGGCCCCGGAAGCGGCGGATCGCAGCGACAAGGAGGAGGATGCCGATGACGAGTTGGAGGGTGCCGGCGCCCGTCGAGGGACCGGACTTCGAGACGTCGACGGCGTTGGCCACCACCACCAGGATGCGGATCACGGCGGCGACGCCGATCGCGAATCCTGCCAGGTAGGCGCCGGCGTTGGCCACCGGCTTCTTCGTGAAGAGGAGCAGGATCTCGGCGACGATGGTATGGGCGAGATCGTCACCGCGATGGCCAGTGGGAGGAGAGCTCCGAGCAACCCGTTCATCGGCGCAACCCTTCGTTGGGTGGACCCGCCGCCGGCGCTGCCTGCCGCGACGCTCCGGCCCGGTGCTCAGCCGGGGCCCGACCGCTGCGGGCAGGAACGGGTGGCCGGCTCATGGTAGCGGGCCACTGGAATCGCTCGGTGTATGGCGTGGCACGATGGACCCATGATTGCTGCGTTCTCCATCACCCCGGTAGGTACCGGAGCCTCGGTGGGCGACTCCGTCGCCGAGGCCGTTCGGATCGTGCGCGACAGCGGACTCCCCAACGAGACCAACTCGATGTTCACCAACATCGAAGGGGAGTGGGACGAGGTGATGGCTGTCATCAAGGCGTGCGTCACCAAGGTGGGCGAGTCCGCGCCCCGTATGAGCGTGTTGATCAAGATCGATGACCGGCCCGGTGTGACGGACGGCCTCTCGTCGAAGGTCGCCCACGTCGAGCGCCGACTGGCAGTTGACCAGCCCCCCGCCTGAGCCGTTCTCGGACCTGTTGATAGGGTCGTCGGAGCACTTGAAATCGGGTGACGGCAGGCGTACGGTGAACTGCACCTTGCCCGGTCGCTGGGCTGGTCGATGAGGGATGAGGAGGGCAGAAACCGTGCGCACCGTTCGATCCGCCACCCTGACCGTGGGCCTGCTCGTCTCGCTATTGGCAGCCGCGACCATCGCCACAGTCGGCGCCGGGGCCACCCCCGCGGCCAGGCACCGGGCCGCCTCACTGTCCCTACTGCTCACCAACTCGAGTAACGGAACGACCGTGGTCGCCACGCCGGGTGAACTGATCGTCGTGCAGCTCACGGGGGGCCAGCTCCGGTGGTCGGAGGCCCAGGCGAGTGGCGGCACGAGCACCGCCGAGCCGGTGTTGGTGCGCTTGTCGGGGAGCGTGACGTCCTCCGGTTCCTCGACGACCACCTTCCGCGTGGCCCATGCCGGGACGGCGGAGATCGATGCCACCGGCACCCCGGTATGCTCACCCGCCACCGCTGCCGCCGGTTCCGCCTGTCCGGAGTACATCGTCTTGTGGCACGTCACGGTCGACGTCCCGGTGGTGGATCCACCGGCGCCAGCCGCGTAGGACCGCCGGGCACCCGGGTCCGTCCCGCAGGCCAGGCAGGCAGAGCAGGCCAGCCAGGCAGAGCAGGCCAGTCACCCGGCACACCCGGGAACCGAGGCAGAGCTGGCCGCCCAGGTGCGACCGTCCGACCGCCGAGAAACAGGCGATCGCTCGGTTCAGCCGGTGGCCGGGATCCTGCGCACCGACCGGCGCCACGGAGGGAGTGCGGGCCGAACCCTAGGGACCTTGGACCCTATGGCTGGGGTGGCCACCGGCGCAGACTCTGACTGTGCGTGTGCGGTCATGGAAAGCGGTCCCGACGGTCCGAGGCACTCGGCGGGGTCTGTGGTGCCGCCGGCCCGAGCAGGGACCGACCAGTGTCCGGCCCCCCAGTGTCCGGCCCCCCAGTACCTGGCCCCCCAGTGTCCGGCCCCCCAGTACCTGGCCTCCGGACCGTCGTGGACGTGCCCTCGAGGGCCGAGGTGACGGCCGGTGAGCGGGTCGGGATCCCAGGTGGCCGATGCCGACGGGCCTTTGGGCGCGGTGCTGGAGGTGATCGACGAGATCGACCGGGGCCTCGCCGCCGTCCAGCGGGACGAGGTCATCGTCGAACGGGCCGGTGTCGGGGCACTGATCCTCGTGGCCTTGGTCCTCGGGGGCGGTGCGCTGGTGGTGCTGGCGACCGTCCTCCTGCGCAAATGGATCAAGGCACCGGCGCCGGAGCGGGTCGGCGAGCAGCCCGAGTGGGGCTCATCACCATCGTTGAGGGACGAGACCATCCCGGATGCGGCCGAGGGAGGCGACGCAGGGGTCTCGGACCGTCCTGGGGCGCCGAGAGGATGAGGGCGGACAGCCGGAACCGTCGAGCCAGAGAACGGAGCAGGCGATGGCCCAGGTACCCGTCGTGACGGCACGCACGGAGGAGGAGAAGGAGCTGGCGGCCCGGGAGGCGTTCGGCAGCCGTTACCTGATCAAGTTCTCGGAGGACACACTCCGGCATCGTCCGCTGTGGATCCGGGTGATCATCGAGTTCATCGGCACGTTCTTCCTCGTGACGGTGGCCGCCGGTGCAGGGGTGATCAACCACTATGTCGGCGGCGGACCCATCAGCCGGACCGCCGCGGTGATCGCACCCGGTGCCGTCGTCATGGCCATGATCTACGCACTCGGACCCCTGTCGGGCCTCCACATCAACCCGGCGGTGACGCTGGCGTTCACGGCGCGCGGCGTCTTCAAGGTGGCCTGGGTCGCCCCCTACCTCATCGTTCAAATGGCCGGAGCGGTGGCCGCGGCACTCTTCCTGCAGGGCATGTACGGTCACGTGGCCTCAGGCGGCAACTACCCGATCGCCAGACCTGGCGGTGAGTGGCGGTCGCTGGTCATGGAGATCGTGCTCACTGCCATTCTGGTCACCGTGATCCTCAACACGGCCACGGGTTACCGCAGCATCGGGCACAACGCGGCACTGGCGGTCGGCTCCACGGTCGCCCTGCTCGGTCTCTTCGCCAGCCCGATCAGCGGTGCGTCGATGAATCCGGCCCGCACCCTGGGCCCCGACATCGTGAGCCTCGACTTCACGGGGTGGTGGCTCTACATCGTGGGACCGATCGTCGGTGCTGCGCTCGCCGTCATGCTGATCGCGCTGGTGCGCGGGCTCCCCGACAAGGAGGAGCGCGAAGCGGCCGAGGGCGGCGCCCTCCCGATCGAACGGTAGCGGTCGAGCGCGCGATCGTGCCCAGACCCGGTGACGGGGCGCCGCCGGATTCGGGGCCTCAGCCGAGGGCCGCAGCCTCCGTCCGGAACGCGTCGGACAGCGAGTCGGCCAGGAGTCGCTTTCCCCAGAAGACGTCCTGGTAGGAGTACCACCAGAAGTACCCTCCCACGTAGTACGGGAGGTGCGGCTGCAGACTGTAGGCCCACGACATCACCCTCTCGGCGGTGGCCAGAGTCCGCTTGGTCGCAGGCCTGGGCAGTCCGACCTCCCCGAATCCGAGGCGAGCCTTGGGGTACAACGCATGGAGTTGTGTCATCTCGGTCGCCACCTCGGCGCTGGTCGGGTAGGTGTTCCCGCACTCTGTCGGGTAGTAGCTCTCGAACACATAGGAGATTCCGTCGCGCACCGACGGCGGGACGTACTGCTCCGAGTATTGGACCGGGGTCAGTTCAGCGGTGCCATCGCCGCAGTTGTCGGGACCATACTCGTTGGCGTAGAGGGTGAGCGCAGAGACCGACCCGGCGGCCGACACCGCTTCGTAGGCCTCCTCGATGTCGGTGGCGCCGTTCGTGTAGGGGCCCGTCCAGTTCCCGTTGACCTCGTTGCCGATCTCCCAGATGTCTACCGAGGTCCCGAGCGTGGCCAGGTACGACTGCACCCGCGCCTCGTAGGCGGCGGGCGTGATGCTGGTGGCGTCGCTCGAATCGAGGAGCTCACCCATGACACTGCTGACCGAGTGCAATCGGGCCACGGCGTACTGGTAGTAGGCGGCTGGCTCCGACACCTCGAAGTACACGCGGGTGTTCGGGCGCTCCGGCAGGGACTGCTCGGCCGCGACGGTGGCGGCGATGTGACTGATGTGGTCGATGGTGACGCCGTAGATGGGCGCGACCGGGGGAGAGGCGCCTACCGACGGGCAACCCACGACCAGCCCGGCCACCATCACGCCGGTGACCACCAGCGTCTGGGCGATGCCGGTCGGTCGAGAGTACCGGAGCGCTGTCACCATCATGCGTCGACCTCCGCGGCTCGCATCCCGTGCCACCTCCAGGAACGAACGTGCGTTGTCCCAGCAGTATGCCCTTTGGCGATGCCCCCTCCGTCACCGCCCGGGCAACGCGGCGGCCATGCGGGCCTTGAGGTCCACGTCTGGACCATCCTGGCTGAGCTGCTCGGCCAGGGTGTGGAGGGCGCGGAGAGGAACCGAGAGACCCTCGGAGTAGCCCCGCCGGAGGTGGTGGTCGTCGGCGCGACGTCCCCGACGACGAGGGGACATGGGCAGCCGTCTCGGGTCTTCCCACCGAGGGTGTGGTACTGGTGCGTCCGGACCAGCACAACGGGTGGCGGGCCCTTTGCGAACCGACGGATCTCCTCAGGTGTTCAACGCGCGTTGGACGCCCTCCACCGTTGATCCCGCACGACGGTCCCGGTCGTTCCGCCGGCGCACCGCACCGCACCGCCGCTCCTGCCGCTGACGTCGACCGAACTGCGCCGAGTACCGGCGCACGGA
This sequence comes from Acidimicrobiales bacterium, assembly GCA_052143895.1. Taxonomy (GTDB): domain Bacteria; phylum Actinomycetota; class Acidimicrobiia; order Acidimicrobiales; family RAAP-2; genus Bog-756. The sequence goes on from JBKQRT010000224.1 coordinate 20,348, forward strand.
TGTTGGGCAGCGCGTGACGGTCACGGTGTCATCGGATGGTGGGCGCCACCTGTCTATCCTCGGGACCATGAGACACCCGGCGTCCCGCCTTCCGTGGTCTCGTCTCGCCGGTGGTGCGATCGCAAAGGCGCTCGAGTACTCCGACGTGAACTCCACCCCGGCCGATCGCCGGTCCGCCCGGCTCCGGCTGTTCGCGGCCGTGATCGTCTCGCTCGCCGGATCGCTGTTGGTCCACGCCGGCCTGGTGGCCCTCGGGACCAGGCTGTTGCCCTCGACGAAGGGATACGTGTACTTCCAGTTCGACGATCACCGGAAGCTGACCACCGTCGGTGTGATCATCGCATGCCCGGCATGGCCGATCGCGACCCGGATCTCGTCCTGGCCCCTGGCGGCTCTTCACGCGCAGGGTCGTTGCGGTCACGGTGGTCCTCCTCCTGTCCGACCTCTGGATCCTGGCGCACGAGGCTCCCGGCCGCGTTGTACTGGTCCGGGTGCGCAGGTATCTCGCCATCGCGCTGGTCACTTACAACGCCCTGGTCCGCACCGCCCCAGCCGGGCTCGGCGACGCCGGTCCGAGACGGTGACACCCGGACGAATTCGTGCCTGACGCGGGAGCCCACGACGGTATCGGGTCGCCACCCGGTACCGACCCGGGCCCGGAGCCGGCACCCTCCGACCACGAACGCTCGGTGCACTGGCTGGCCGAGTACGTGTACGGGACCATCTCGACGCTGGTCGCCATCGCTGGCCTCACGTTCGAGACGAACCCCGGCGCCCTCACCACGGCGGGCGTGGTCGTGGTCGGGGCGGTGGCCATCTGGTTCGCGCACACGCTGTCCCACGTGGTCGTGCGGGACTCGTGGAAGAACCTGGCATTGAAGGGCGGCGACGTCTGGAACGAGCTGAGAAGTTCGTGGTCGATCGTGGTGGCGGCCATTCCCGCGACCTTCGTGTTCGTGCTCGCCGGTGTGCACGTGTTCAAGGTCAAGACAGCGTTCACCGTGGCCGAAGCGGTGGGCGTGTTGGCGTTGGCGGTCGTTGGCGTCGGGACTGCGGGAGTCGGCGGCGGGTCGGTAGTCCGACGGATTCTCTACGTGACAGGTCTGGTGGCGGTGGGGGTGATGATCGTCCTGCTCGAGCTCGTCGTGCACCTGCTGTAGCGCTTGTACCGGCAGGCGCTAGCCTCGGTGGAGCGAGCTGCAGGTCACGGAACAGCTACAGGTGACGGAGCGGGAGACCACCGGGCAGCGGCACCGAGCAGGAGGGTCCGAACGTGGAACACCCGATGATGGGGGATCAAGCGGGAGACGGCCGTGGACCGGCAGACGTCGTGGCCGAGGCGTGGCCGGCCGGGGGAGCGACGGCCCTGGCCCGCAGCGACGGTGACGTGGCCCTCACCGATGACGAGTTGACCGAACTGGCGCTGGCGGCCGACCCCCATGCGCCGATGGGTGACGATGCCGTTCCGCTGTCCGTCTACCTGCACCAGGCACCCGGGCTCCTGCCCGACTGGTACATGCCGTCCCCGATGTCCCGGCAGGGGAGCCGCTGGCGGCTGCCGGTAGTCCTGGTGATCGTGGCGGCGTTCGTGATCATCGAGGCGTTCGGACTGTGCAGCACCTTCGGCCAACTCGTTCCCGCCTGAACGGTCACAGCCCGGTTGGTCACAGCCCGGTCGCTTCCGCCTGACCGATGACAACCCGACCTGTCCGAACCTTGCCGGTGCCGCCGGAACCCCGGTTCCTGCCGGTCCGCTGCCCCCGATGCCTGATGGACGGAACTGCTACGTTGCGCGCGTGCTCGCCCACCAGGGGTGCTGCGGGCCACGATGGGCAGGCCGTGCTGTTGCGAATGCCCCCTGTTACCAGGCATGATGGGTCGAGCAACGACCGGCCGGCACTCAAGTCGGCAGGCAGCAGTTCGGGGACGCAGAGGCTCCGCCTCTGGGGAAGAAGGGCATGCACCATGTGGGCACGACGACTGATTGCGGGTTCGGGATTTGCGATTGCATCGGTGCTGCTGGTTCCGCACGCCGCCGGTGCAGCGGCGTGCGGCAGCGCCGGCTCGATGACCCAGCCCGGTTGCGTGATGACGCCGACGATCCACTCCTCGAGGTACGACGCCACGCGGACCGCCACGAGAGCATCGTACGATGGCAGCACCTCGAGCAGTTTGCCGTTCACCGGCGCTGACATCGGCGAGCTCGCCGTCATTGGGGGCGGCGCAGTAGCCCTCGGCATGGTGCTCACGCGCCGTCGCCGCGAGACCCTCGCCTGAGCCCGGGTCCGCTCAGGACCCGCCGGACCCACCTGTCAGAAGCTGGCCGGTAGGAGCGGCGCCAGCGACTGGTAGAAGAAGAACACCACGACCACCCATACGAGGGTGCCTCCCCCCAGGACGAGGGCCCGTCGCCCCCGTCGCGTCCTGCTGGCCACGACCCAGAGGGCCGTGGTGAGGCCGGCGACCACGATCCCCCAGAGGATGGCGACGGGCCAGCTCCTCGGTGGCGCCGACGACGACACGTGCGCGGGGGTGACCGCTGGGACCGGTTTTCTGGGATGGACGACGTAGCTCGCCGCCAGTGTGGCGTGGACGACGAGGCGCTGGCTGGCGCTGTAGCGCGGAGTGCAGGTGGTCAGCGTGAGCTGCGGCGAGGACGTGGGAGCGACCACGGACACGTCGGATGGGCTCACCGACTCGCTGCTGATCACGTGGTACAGGAAGAATCCCTGGAGCGTGGTCAACATGATCGAGTCGCCTGGGACCAGTTCGTTGAGGTCGTAGAACGGATGCAGGTAGGTAGTCCGGTGCCCGGCGATGGCGACGTTGCCCCCTTCGCCCGGCAACGGCGTCCCCGGGTAGTGACCTGGACCCTGTTCCAGCTGGGCGGTGCCGATTCCCTCCACTATCACCATCGAGAGGTCGATCCTGGGGATGGCGATGACGCCCACCGGGTTGCCGATCGGTGGATCGTCCTCGTCAGGTGCCACCTGGGGAGGAGCGCCGGCTGCACCAGGGCTCGGCGAGGTCGACACGGGCTTCGGGATGGGGCCGGACAGGTGCTGCGCCACGCCGAACTCCGCGCGGAGCTGGTTCTGGCTCCGCGCGGTGATCAGCCCGGTGCCCCACAGCAGGTACGGAATGAACAACAGGATCAGGATGCCAGCGACCAGGACCACCCGCCCCACTGCCATCCGGATGGTCGTGAACGACACGCAGGGATGCTAGCGGCGCCCACCGGCCATTTCCGGGCGCGTCGGTTCCGGCGCAGCGTCGGATGCCCACGGTCGCGTCCACATGCCTCGGGGCGAAGGCGTCCGCGCCTCCGCACCTTCGGTGTGTCCCCGCCGGGGACCGTGACGAGTACCGCCGCCGGGAGCCGTGCCACGCGCCGCCGGCGCAAACAGCCGCTCCACTACGATCTGGAGGTGCGATACCCGACCGTGCGCCCGACGGCGGGTCGGGCGGACGAGGGGAGCCAAGGCATCAGTACCTGGAGCATCGGGTGGCTGCCGTGAGCAAGAGAACCAGTGGCCGGCGACGCAGACGGGTGTGGGTGGGCGCCCTCGTGGTCGTCCTGCTCCTCGTGGCATGGATCGCCTTGCTCGCTGCCCGCACGGCCTCTGCGTACCGGCACGACAAACAGGGACTGGCCACTCTCGAACAGGTCAGGTCCAACCTGACCCCGAATGGCATCACCTCCGAGGGTTCCCAGCAGCTCCTCGACCAGGCGCAGTCCGAGTTCGACAGTGCAACCTCGGACCTGTCGTCGCCGTTCTTCGTCCCGGTCACGATCGTCCCGGTGGTGGGTCGGCAGTACCGCGCCGTCCGTGCGCTGAGCGCCGCGGCCGGGACGGTCTCGGCCGTCGGTGCGTCGTTCCTGCGCCAGGTCCACGGGGTGCTTGACGAGCCGCACGGCGCGGGTCCCCAGCGGGTCGCATCGCTGCGCGAGCTGTCGGCCATCTCGGCATCGGCCGAGGCCCAGCTGGCCCATGTCGACACGGGGCCCTCGCAGGCCCTGGTGTCCCCCCTCGCCGTCAAGCACGACGAGTTCGAATCCCAGCTCGACGAGGCGCGCTCGAGGCTGACCAACGCGGCGGCGGTCTCGGCGGCAGCGGCCTCCATCCTGCAGGGGCCGCAGACCTACGTCGTGCTCGCCGCCAACAACGCCGAGATGCGAAGCGGATCGGGCGCCTTCCTCGACGTCGGTGTGGCCACGACAACCGACGGATCGGTCACCGTGAACGACCTCGGCCCGTCGGGCGAGGCGGCTCTTCCGGTCGGTGCCGTGGCGGTCACCGGCGATCTGCAGCGCAACTGGGGATGGCTCCACCCGAGCCTCGACATGAGGAATCTGGGCCTGACACCGCAATTCGACGTCACGGCACCGCTGGCCGCACGGATGTGGACGACACTTACCGGTCAGCAGGTCAATGGCGTCATCGCCATCGACGTGGCCGGTCTGCGTCAGCTGCTCGAGGCCACCGGCCCGGTCGAGAGCGACGGGCAGACCGTCAGCGCCGACAACGTCGAGCAGTATCTCCTTCACGACCAGTACGAAGGTCTGACCGACAACTCGACCGGGTCCACCCAGCGGCAGGATGCGCTCGGCTCCCTGACGAGCGCTGTGCTCCGTCAGCTCGAGGGCCAGTCCACCGATCTTCGTACGCTGGCCAGCGCCGTCACCAGCGCGGTGGAGGGCCGTCACCTGATGGTGTGGTCGAGCGATCCGGTGGACCAGGCCGCGTGGGAGGTCAGCGGGGTGAGCGGCAGCCTCACCCCGCTGTCGGTCGGCATCTCGGTGATCAACCTCGGGGGCAACAAGCTCGACCAGTACCTGCCGGTGACCGTCGGCGTGAGCACCGCTCCGTCAGGACCGGGCACCGAAGTCACCCTGACCACACACATCACCAACGGCACCCCGTCGGGGGAATCGCAGTTCATCGCTGGTCCGTTTCCCGGAGTCGACGTCAGCTACGGCGGCTACAGCGGCATAGTCTCCGCCAACGTCCCGGGAGCGGCGACGGACATCACCATGACCGGTGCGGGCCAGCTGGCCGTCGCCGGTCCCGACGGACCGACCTCGGTGGTAGCGGCTCCTCTGGCCATCGCGCAGGGCGCGTCGGCGACGGTCGTCGTCCGGTTCCGCATGCCCGGTGGACACGGGTCGATGACGGTGTTCCCTTCGGCGCGCATCCCCGAGGAACAGTGGACCACGGACGGGAGGACCTTCGCCGACAGCACGCCGACATCCATCGACTGGTGACGATGACGAGGAAGGTGACGGTGACCCTGTACGGTCGGCGGGTGGACCCGGTGCCGCCGGCCGGTGACCTCGGCCGGTGACCTCGGCCGGCGGTCGGCGGAAGGACTGTCCCACCGGATGCGGCGCTGTTCGATGGCCCTCGTGGCGCGCGCCTGCCGGTAGGGTTGGCGGGTGACCACCACCACGTCCGGCGACGACCGGAGCGGACGACGGGAAGCGCTCACCGAGTTCGGTACGTGGGAATGGGCTCGTGGCTACGTGCGGCGACGGGTCGGTCTGGCCGTCACGCGGATGCGACACCGCCGGGTGGAGTTCGGGCGTCGCTGCGACGTTCGGTCCGGTGCCCGCTTCCTGGTATCGAGACGAGGAGCGGTGCGCTTCGGCGACGGGTGCGTCCTCGATCACGGGCTGGTGGTCGAGAGCCGCGGGACCCTGGAGGTCGGTGATCGCACCGTGTTCGGGCACCACTGCACGATCGCCGCCGACGAGAGCGTGACCATCGGCCGGGCCTGTCTGATCGCCGAGCTGGTGTCGATCCGTGACCACGACCACGCCTTTGCCTCGGCCGACGTCGCCATCATCGATCAGGGCCGGGATACCGCTCCCGTCCGCATCGGCGACAACGTGTGGATCGGTGGGAAGGTCACCGTCACCAAGGGGGTGACTATCGGTTCGAACGTGGTGGTCGGTGCCCATGCGGTGGTGACGACCGACCTTCCCGACGGTTGCGTGGCCGTGGGGATGCCGGCCAGGGTGATCCGCCATCGCGGCTCGGGCACCTCTGCGACGAGCAGCACCTAGGCAGACGACCAACACTTCGGCAGACGCCTGCGCCCGGCGACCGGTCAGGAGATGGCGACGGCGGGCCGGTTGAGGTTGATCCCGCCGGTCGACCCGAAGAACGTCGCGTCGCCGAACGAGAAGATGCCGCCGTCGCTCCCGACCAGCCAGTAGCCCTTGCCGTCGGGCGTGGTGGCCATGCCCACGATGGGCTTGACCAACGCGAGTGATCCGGTCGAGCCGTAGAACTGGGCGTCACCGAAGGTGAAGATGCCACCGTCGCTGGCGACCAGCCAGTACCCGCCCCCGTCGGCCGTGGACGCCATTCCCACGATGGGCTTGTTGAGCTGCATCGAGCCGGTCGAACCGTAGAACGAGGCGTCGCCGAACGAGAAGATGCCGCCATCGCTGGCCACCATCCAGTAACCCTCGCCGTCAGGGGTCGCGATCATGTGGGTGATCGGCCTGTTGAGCTGCAGTGAACCGGTCGAGCCGTAGAACCGGGCGTCGCCGAACGAGAAGATGCCCCCGTCGCTGGCCACAAGCCAGTAGCCCTTGCCATCGGGCGTGGTGGCCATGCCCACGATGGGCTTGTTGAGGTCCAGACCGCCGGCGGATCCGTAGAACCCGGCGTCACCGAAGGTGAAGACCCCGCCGTCGCTGGCCACCAGCCAGTAGCCCTGGCCGTTGGGCGTAGGTGCCATGCCCACCACGGGCTCGTCGAGGGTCAGTGAACCGGCCGACCCGAAGAAGGACACGTTCCCGAAGGTGAAGATCCCGCCGTCGGCCGTGGTCAGCCAGTACCCGTCGAAGGAGTGAAGGCGCTTCTGGGGGCTCCCGACGCCGGGTGATGACGACGGTGGGGGGGTGGTGGTCGTCGTGGTGGTCGGAGGGACCGTCGTGGTCGTGGTGGTGGTCGGCGGCACGGTCGTGGTGGTCGTCGTGGTGGTCGGCGGGTCCGTTGTGGTCGTGGTGGTCGGCGGCACGGTCGTGGTGGTCGTCGGCGGCACGGTGGTCGTGGTGGTGGACGGGTCCGTTGTGGTCGTGGTGGTGGTCGTGGTGGGAGGTGGTCCGGACCCGCCGGGGATCAGCGGGGTCAACGATGAACCGTCGATCTGATCCACGCTCCCGGTGCCGGCATAGACCTGCAGCGCATGGAGGAAGGCGCTCCCGGGAGACGTGGGAGACCAGAACGGTGGGATGCCGCCTCCGTAGTAGCCGCCGAAGTCGATCTCGGTCACGGTGACGCGCACCTGGCTCGCCGCCATCGGGGCGAACGCTAACTGGAGCTCGTGGGTACGGAACTGGCCGACCTCGGTAGCCACGGTGGTCCATCCGGTCCCGGGCTCGTTCACCGAGACGGTGTAGTTGCGCAGGCTGGTGGCGGTGCTGCCGTTGGACTGGGTGTCGACCACCACCCGGTTGATCGTGGAGACGCCAGGAAGCGTCACCGTGAGGCTGGGTGTGGTGTCGCCGGCTGCAGACGTCCATCCCGACCCGGTGACGCTCCCGGAGATGGCGCCCGAGGCGCTGCCGGAGGTCGCGCTGGCGGAGGCCCCCGCCCCCGTGGTGGCCAGGTTGGTCCCGTAGCTCTGGGTGGGCCCGATGGCGAGCGTGTCGCCGACCGGGTACGAGAGGTAGGTGACCTGGTCGGAGACGGGCAGGCTGTAGGCAGTACCCGAGGCGGCCGACACGGAGGTCGCGTCCCCGTACTCGGAGGTCACGGTCACCGGGACGGCGCCATTGCCGGGAGCGGTGACGGTCACCGATGCGGTGTTGCCCAGCCCGTCGGACCAGACGGCGGCCAGCTGGGTGTTGCCGCCGGTGGCGGGCCCGAACGTGGCCTCGTAGGTCTGGGGGATGCCGGTCGTCGGCATGGCCACGTAGGGCCGACCCGCCAGCTCGCTGGATGTCGACATGGTGGCCAGGGCCGCCGGCTTGACGTAGTCGTCACCGGCATTTGTCTGGATGAGCGAGAACGACACGCCGTCGTTCCCCCAGTTCCCCTCGTCGAAGAAGTAGTTCCAGACGGGGATGTTGAGCACCTTCTGCCAGATCATGGCCCGGGTGACGCTGTCGGCCTGGCCCAGGAAATTGTAAGGGCCATCGTCCCACCAACCGACCTCGGTGAACCAGAGGGGTGTGGCACCGAGCAGGCCCTCCAGCTGCTGGATCTCGGGGACGTTGCCGTACTCCTCGAACGCGTCGTTGTTACCCGTGTAGGGATGGATGGCGGCCACGTCCATGTACTTGAGGCCTCCGGCGGTGATCAGCTGCTGCCACCAAGGGACGACCACGTCGAGCGACGAACCGCCGATGACCGTCGAGGAGGTTCCGGGTTCCACCGACTTGACTGCGGCGTAGAACGGTTGCAGCACATCGGTGACGTACTGCGCGGCATTGCCCCACCCTGTGTTGTTGGACTCGTTCCACGGCTCCCACATGGTCACCCCGGCGCACGGGCCGCAGCCGGCCGGGGGGGTGGCGTAGTAGCTGACCAGCTTGGTGATGTCCGCCTGCCACCATCCGCCGTTGACGATTGCCATCGGCACCGAGCCGGTGCTGCCGCCGCTCGCCTGGAGCCAGTAGGCCAGGTGGTCGGCCTTCGCCTCGTAGGCCGCTTTGAAGGGATCGGTCGAAGCGGAGGCGAAGGTCATGGCCGACGGACCGCAGGTGGCGGTGGTGGGGCTCGATGCCGAACAGTCGGGGAGGAAGGTGCCCCAGTCGATGGTCTGCCCTCGTAGTCCATCGAGGCCGAGCTGCGCGTTGAGGGCCACACCTCGGGAGTCGGTGGGACCGCCACCCCCGATGCCGGCCGGCAGGGTGGAGAAGTTGAGACCGTCCCCGGTGGCACCGACCGTGTAGGGCATGCACGTGGTGCCGACGAGGGCCGGAGGCGACTCGGTGGTGTCGAAGAGCGAGGCCTGGACCTCATAGGGTCCGGGCAGCTGGTCCTGGGGCGGGATGGTCAGTGGGATGTCGGCGAGGCCTCCGGCCGACGTGGGGAGGGCGATGGTGGTGGCCGTCGGCACCGTCTCCGCCGTCATCGAGGCGTTGTTCTCGACGGAGTAGGAGAGCTGCAGGTGCGAGGCCTGCGAGGTCCACCACGGGTCGAAGTTGGCGGTGATGGACGGCGTGGTGCCCGGGGCGAAGTAGTTGGCGGTGGCCGATGCCGACAGGCCCGCTCCCCAGCCGAGCGAGTTGGTCGGCTCATGGGGGCCGTCGAGGTAAGCCTGCAGCGTTGCCATCGAGATCGACTGGATGTTGTCGGCCGGGTCGTTGAAGGGCGCACCGCCCTGGTAGTAGAAGGTGGAGCCCACCAGGTAAAAGTTGTCGCCGGCCATGGTGAGGATGTCGCCGCCGTAGCTGTTCTGGCCGAGCGTGGTGGAGCCCTCGAGGTAGCCCTGGGGGCTGGTGGACTCGATGGTGTTCAGCGGGTCGGCGGTGTAGATCGTGCCGTCCGGGCCCTGCACCGCCTGACCGGTGTAGGTGAACTGGGTGCCGGACCCGGTGTGCACCGGGGTGCTGGGATTCGGGTTGGACCCGAAGTCGGACAGCACCGTGCCCGATGGGCTGACGGTCTCGACGTAGCCGTTGCTGGCGAACAGGAGGTTCCCGTCCGCCTCCTGGGTCACATAACCGAAATTGTCTAGTAGGGGAAAGGTTCCCGACACCGCCCCGGTGGACAGGTTGATCAGGTCGGTGCCAGAACTGCCCAGGCCGACCGCCAGCTGGAACGAGGCGCCCGTGCCGATCGAGAACAAGCTGGTGGGAATGCCGCCGGCCGGGTCCACGGACCAGAGCAGCGTTCCGGTGGGCGAGAACTTGTCGAGCTTCTGGCCGTAGTAGCTCGCCAAGTAGATGTTCCCGTTCGGGTCGATCACCGGCTGGGTCATGTTGACGCTTCCGGTGACCCCCGACGGCAGGGTGAATGCCGCGACCTGGGTTCCCGAGAGCGAGTAGGTGATCATTTGGCTCCCGGTGTCGACGTAGAGGTCGGTCGACGTGGCCGCGAAATTGACGACACCGCCAGGGGGCGTGACGACCGTGGAGGTCGGATCGGACGGAAGCGTCTGCGCCGGCCCGAGGTCGGCGGCCGGGCTGGGTGCCTGGCAGATCGGACTCACTTCTGAGGCGGTGGGGGCGGCGACGCTGCCGGCGATCTGGGGAGCGGAGGCGACTGCATGGGAGGTGCCGAGCACCGCCCCCAGCACGGAGGCGGTGGCGGTCACGGCGACGAGACCGATGACGATGCCACGCCGCGGATGTGCGAGCGGGTTCCGGCGGCGGGGGCTCTCCACAATTCCCCATCGGCGGGTCATGGGAGAGCTTTAGGAGAAACCCACGGAAAGGAAGAAAACGCACCACACAGAGTGATGATTTGCCTCCGCCAGAAGCCCGCCAGAAGCCCGCCGGAGCACGAAGGGTGCATCCGGGGCCCCCGAGTACGATTCGCCGGGTGGCCCGGCCCCCGACCCAACCGACCGGCCCCGGTCATGTCGGGGGCGACGGGACGGGTGACCGGGGTCCGCGGGTCCTTCGCATCGCCCACAGCGGGGTGGTCACAGCCTGGCGGGAGCGGGAGCGGGAGCTGCTGCGGCTCGGGGCCCGGCTCACGCTGGTCACCGCCGTGCGTTGGGAGGAGGGCGGGTCGGAGGTCGAGTGCGACCCGGCCGGGGACTCGTTCGTCGTCCCGGTGCACACCGTGGGGCGGCATCCCAATCTCTTCGTCTACGACCCGCGGCCCCTCTGGCGCCTGCTCGGCTCGGAGCAGTGGGATCTCATCGACCTGCACGAGGAGCCGTTCGGCCTGGCCGTGGCCGAGGCGCTCCTGCTGCGGTGGCTCCGTCGCCGCCGAACACCCGTCATCGTGGCATCCGCCCAGAACCTCGAGAAGCGATACCCACCTCCGTTCCGATGGTTCGAGCGCCGCGCACTGCACGAGGCGGCCGGTGCCTACACCTGCAACTCCGAGGCAGGGCGCATCCTCCGTGCCAAGGGGTTCCGAGGTGTGTGGACCCTGCTGCCGCTGGGCGTCGACGTCGATCGGTTCCACCCCGCACCGACCGCCCCTCCGACCGGCACCCTGCGGATCGGGTTCGTCGGCCGCCTCATCCCCCACAAGGGGGTCGACGTCCTCCTCCGGGCCGCCGCACTCGACGAGCGGTTCGTCTTGGAGGTCTTCGGCGCCGGCCCGGCGTCCGGCGAACTGGCCCGGCTGGCCGAGCTCCTCGGGGTGCGGGAGCGGGTCACCTTTCACGGGTTCGTCCGGGAGGACGAGGTGCCCGAGGTGTACCGGAGGTTCGACGTGCTGGCGGTGCCGTCGGTGCCGCTCGCCGGCTGGATCGAGCAGTTCGGCAGGGTGGTGGTCGAAGCGCAGGCATCCGGCGTTCCCGTCGTCGCCAGTGCGAGCGGTGCCCTGCCCGACGTCGTCGGGCAGGACGGGCTGCTGGTGCCCCCCGGCGATTCGCAGGCGTTGGGTCGCGCGCTGGCCCGCCTTCTCGACGAGCCCGGGTTGTGGGGCCGCCTCCGGACGTCGGGCATCGCCCACGCCGCCGGGTTCTCGTGGGCGACCGTCGCTCGGGATCAGCTGGCCCTCTACGAGCAGGTGTCGCCCCCGGCCCGGGACGCTGCCGGCTGAGGTCGGCGAGGAGCTGCGGCGACCGACGCTGACCGGCGGTCAGTGCGGCCCGGCGTCCAGATCTCGGAGCACGCCACGGTAGATCTCCTCGAGCCCGTCGAGGTGCCGGTCCAGCGTGAATAGCTCCTGTTGGCGGCGGCGGAGTCGTTCGCCCCCCCGCCGCCGCAGCCCGGCGCCCCCGGCCAGCGCCGACAGCGCGCGGGCCGCCGCCGCGTGGTCGCGGGGCGGGAACAGCAGGCCGTCGTCGCCGACCGTCTCGACGTGGGCGCCACCGGCGGCGGCCACCACCGGAAGACCGTGGGCCATCGCCTCCACCACGGAGAGGCCGAAGGGCTCTTCCGGGGCCGGGGCCAGCAGGATGGCGCAGTCGCTCAGGAGCCGGTCGGTGTCGGCCACCTGGCCGATGAACTCGACGCTTCCGGTGATGGCGAGGTCATGGGCCAGCTCGTCCATCGCCGACCGGAGATCGCCGACGCCGGCCACGACCAGCCGCCAGCCGCGCTCACCGAGTCCACTGGTCGCCCACGCCCGGAGGCCGACCGCGGGTGCCTTCTCGCCGGTCAGGCGCTGGAGCATGAGCGCCGTCGATGATGCGAGCCGGGCCTGGGGGCGCTCGGGCACGCCGTTGTAGAGGAGCACCGACGGCCCTTCCAGGTGGTCCGCCACGAAGCGGCTGATGGCGATGTCGCGGCGGACGGCCCGAGCACTGAGGCGCGCCAACAGCCGGGACTGCACGCTCGAACCCCGATGACCGGCGAAATGGCGGGTGGCCACGATCGGTGCCCGTTGTCGCGGGCGTGCCAACCAGGCGGCACCCTCCGCGGCCGTCATGTGCACGTGGACGATGTCGGCCGGGCGCTGACGGGCGAGCGCTCCAGCCGCCTGTACCACCGACGCGGCCGGGAGGTACCGGACCTCCCCGTCGAGCTCGGAGCGCATCCGGGACGGGTCGCCGCCGATGGCCACGACCCGGTGCCCTCGTGCGACGAGCCCATTCGAGACTTGGCAGATGTAGCGCTCCACGCCGGCGAAGGCATCGCTGCGCACGACCTGGACGACGGCGAGAGGACTCGGCCCACCCGTCACGGGTGCCTGTTCCGCCATCTCCTCGTTGTCGATGCTCACCCGGTTCCCCTCGGTCCGGCTCCTATCATGCCTGACTGTCATGCCCGACCGAGCCCCCGACGACCGACGAGGATAGGGGCACGACCCCGAAGCGAGGACGACCGTGAGCGTTCCAGAGGTTGCCGTGGTGTTCCCGCAGGTCCACCGGCGCGGCGGGATCGAACGCGTCTGCTGGGATCTGCTGGAGTACCTCGCCCCGCGCCACCGGACGGCGTTCGTGGGCACCGGCGCCCCCGACGGCGTCCCCGATGGCGTGACGTTCGTCCCGGTGGCCGGACCTCTGGAGCCCGGCACGATCGGCATGTTCATCCGCCGGGCGCGGATCGGACGGTCGATGTCCTCGGTCGGAGCAGGGACCACGGTGACCATGGGTTCGGTGGTGCCCCCCGGCGACGTCCTCTGGGTCCCGAGTGTGCACCGCGCCTGGCTCGAGGCGGCCCGCACGATCACGATGGGCCCGGTCGTGCTGCCCGCACGGATGCGGTTCGCCATGCCCCACCACCGGGCCCTCCTCTCCATGGAGTCGCAGTACTTCAGGCACTCCCACCCGCGGCGCATCCTGTGCACCTCGCACCGCGAGGTCGACGACCTCGAGCGGCTCTACGGCGTCGATCCCGCACTGGCCACCGTCGTCCCCAACCCCTTCGACCCGACGCGCTTCAATCCGGAACGACGGGCGCGGGACCGCGACGGTGCACGGGCCGACCTCGGCATCGCCCCGGGCGAGCTGGCGTTGCTGTTCGTCGCCAACGAACTGCACCGGAAGGGCTTCGATCAGGTGCTCCGGGCCATGGCCGCCACTGGCGACGAGCGCTTTTCTCTCCACGTCGTGGGCAGGGCGGGCCTGGGACCCTACCGGTCATTGATCGACCGGCTGCACCTCGCCGAGAGGGTCCACTACCACGGACCCTCCTCCGACGTGGGATGGCCGCTGGCCGCCGCCGACCTCCTGGTGCTGCCCACCCAGTACGAGCCGTTCGGCCTGGTGATCGTCGAGGCGCTCGCCGCCGGGGTCCCGGTGGTGACGACGCGGCTGGCCGGCGCGTCGGAGGCGGTGCGACCGGGTCGGACCGGCCTGCTCCAGGACGACCCCTACGATGTCGACGAGCTGACCGGACTGCTCGAGAGGGCCGGCCGCGCCGACCTGGCGGCATGGGGACGGGAGGCGTCCGCGTCCGTCGACGCCTACCGGAGGGAACGGGTCATGGGCACCGTGGAAGGCATCCTCTTCCCGTAGGGCCGCATTCCCGTGGGCCGTCACGGCACCGGCACCGGCACCCGCACCACGGCACCCATACCACGGCACCCATACCACGGAGTCGCTATTCGCGTGCTCAGTGTGCCCGCCGGTCCCCGTCGGCAGTCCGGCGGAGGTCGGCTTCGGCCCGGCAGGGCCCGCGCCGGTACAGATGGAACTGGTCGGCCGCCCGCCTCCCACGGTCTCCGGGCACGAAGACGGCCCGTACCAGCGCGCCGGTCATGACGCCGGCGCGGAAGACCAACCAGCCGGCCGAGCCGTGGTGCTTCCGTATGTACCGCTCGTTGGAGGCATGGAAGTGGACCTCGCGTTCGGTGGCGTCGCCGCCGGTGCCCGCGCCCACATGGGTGGCCGCCACCTCCGGACAGAGGCTCGACGTCCACCCGCGGTCGTGGGCGCGGTGCTGCCAGTCGGTCTCCTCGGCATAGAGGAAGAACCGTTCGTCGAAGCGGCCGACCTCGGTCAGCGCCGCCCGGCGGAGCAGGAGCACGGAGCCGATCATGAACCGGGGGCCACGACGCAGCCGGCCGAGTCCCACCGCCTCGACCCAGGCCCCGCACGGGGTGGGGAGGGGCCACGACACCCGGGCCGACTGGCCGGTGGCCGGCTCGACTTGGGCAGGGGCGACGCACGCCCGGTCGGGCCTGGCGTGCAGGCAGCGGACCAGGTCTTCCACACCGGCGGCCTCGATGGCGGCGTCGGGATTGAGCAGCAGGACGTCGGCGGAGGGACGGCACCGATCGAGTCCGAGGTTGACCCCACCGGCAAATCCCAGGTTTCGACCTGGGTCGACGTAGACGGCGCTGTGGCGGTCGGCGACCGATCGCACATCGGGATCCGACGAGTTGTCGATCACGGTGACCGGTAGCTCCGGTCCGAGGGCGGTCAGGCACCTGTCGAGGAGGCCTGGCGCACCGTAGGCCACCACCACTACGTCGACGTCCCCCGGCATCAGCGCGGTCGATCCGTCCCGCGCCAGGCGTGAGCCAGCTGAGCGTCGCCGGCCCACCCGCCGATCAGCTCCCGACGCCGGTCGGCCTCGTCGCGGGCGAGCGGCCGGCGAGTCGGTGCCGCCGCCCAGGTCCTCACTGCTTGTAGGCGTACGACTGGTAGGTGTCGGTGCTCGACCGACGCGCCCGGTTGACCGTGACGCCCAGGACGCGGCAATGGGTGGTTTCGAGCCGGCGGATGGTCCGCTCGAGGTCGGTGCGCTCGGTCCGACCTTCGGACGCGACCACCACGGCGCCACTGGACATGCTGCCGA
Organism: Acidimicrobiales bacterium; assembly: GCA_052143895.1. Classification (GTDB taxonomy): domain Bacteria; phylum Actinomycetota; class Acidimicrobiia; order Acidimicrobiales; family RAAP-2; genus Bog-756. The sequence goes on from JBKQRT010000224.1 coordinate 35,682, forward strand.
GGATGGCGGTGTCCGGCACGGCCAGCACGGGCGGGGTGTCCAGTAGCACCACGTCGGCCAGCAGCGGCAGCTGGTCCAGGACCGGCTGCATGCCGGGGCTCCCGAACAGCTCGCTCGGGTTGCCGAGCTCGGTGCCGGCGGGGAGCACCTGCAACCCGTAGATCCCGCTGTCGACGAGCATCGAGCTCACCGAGGACTTGTCGGGTTCGGGCCTGACGTCCCGCCGCGCCCGCGAGGGCATCGCCGGTGCCGAGCCTGCCCGTGGGCCGCCCGCGGACCGGTCGGACGATCCGTGGTCCTGGCGTGAGGGGCCCGGTCGTCCGTCCCGTTCCGGGCTCTTCCAGTTGGAGCGGATCAGATCGGCGAGCCCGGGGAGCCCCGACGTCTGCAGACCGAACACCTCCTCGAGGCGCGGCCTCCGGAAGTCGGCCGAGACCACGATCACCTTGCTGCCACTCATGGCCCAGGCGGCCGCCAGGTTGGCTGTCACGAAGGTCTTGCCGTCGCCGGGCTCCGGGCTGGTCACGACGATCACCGGGCAGGGCATGTCGTCCAGGATGACCCGGAGGCTGGTCCGCAGCTCGCGGACCGACTCCGCCATTAGGGACTGCGGCGCCTGGACCATGGCGATCGAGACCTTGCCGGTCCGGACGTCGCTGTCCTGTGGCAGCTCGGCCAGGATCGGAGAGTCGGTGATCTCCTCGATGTCGGGGCTGTTGCGCAACCGGGTGTCGAGTTGGTCACGCCCGAGGGCGATGCCGCATCCGACCAGCAGTCCGGCGACGACCCCGATCGCTCCGAGCTTGGTCTTACTGAGGCCCGTCGGTGCGCCCGGGTTGGGGGCGACCTGGATGCTGGCGTACGGCTCGCCGAATTGGATGTTGCTCTGCTGGGTCTGGAGCGTGCTGAGGGTGTTCTCCAGGCCGGTCAGCTTGGCCTGTGTCACCGCGTTCAAGCCGCCCTGCGCCTGCAGCGCGGCGATCTGATCGCCGAGCGAGACGATCGCGACGCCGAGCTTGTCGATCTGGGCCTGCACCAGCGACTGGGTCTCGTTGACGAAGGCCTGTGCATACGCCTTGGCCACCGCCTCGGCGCGGTCCGGATCGGAACCGGTGGCGGTGATGGTGAGGGTCCCCGTCGTCGGGTCGACCGTGCCGGTCACCGCGGCGGCGACCGCCGACACATCGGTTTCCCCGAGGATCTTGGCCGCGCCCATCTGGACGGCGGTGCTGCCGAGCTCCTGTACCGGGTCGGGAAGTGTGACCGCGGGCGTCGTCGAGCTCGAATTGGGGCTCGTGGTGGTCTCTTGGATCAGCGCGGTGGACTGGTACTGAGGTGCCTGGATCTTGGAATAGCCGAGCGCGACCACGACCGCGACGACGACGCTGACCGCGATGGTCAGCTTGCGCCGCCACAAGACGGAGAGGAATTCGAGGAAGGTCAGTGGAGGCTCGATTCAGGAGGGGCGTCGGACGGATACAGACAATACGACCCCGGTGCACCGGGCCGGCACCGCAGTGCGAGCAGGGGTCCCTCGGAGCGGCCGGCCCTGCCGAGGGTGCCCGAGGCACCGCTGGAAGGGGCGAGCTTAGGCGACCGCATGTTCGCTCCGGACGCGGTCCATGACCGCCGCCATGCTTCGGGCGCGCTCTCGCCACGACGGGACCGGGGTGTCCTCGAAGCGGGCCGGCAGACCGGCCGGAGCGTCCAGCGCTAGGGCGTCGGTGGTGGCCTGGACGAAGTGGTCCCGGTCGGCGACGACCACGGGCGCTCCGAGGTCGCGGAACCCGGCGATCGGCGTGGCGATCGTCGGCCGTCCGGCGGCGAGGCACTCGTAGGCCTTGATGGGATCGAGGCTCTCGGTGAAGGGGTTCACGAGATGGGGGACGATGATCACGTCGGCGTGCTGGAGGAAGGCAGGGATCTGGTCGTACGGCCGGGGACCGAGGAGGTGCACGGTGGGCACGTGCTCCAGCTGGGAGGTCACGTCCGCCGGCAGGACGTTGGGCCCGATCAGGACCACGCGGAGGTCCGGGCACGACCGGGCGAGTTCGAGGACGAGCGGCACGTCGAGGCGTTCCTCGTGCAGCGTGCCGACATAGACGGCCACCGGCGACGGGGGAAGCGACGACGGGCGCGGTCGGGGGGTCCGGAACAGGTCCACGTCCACCCCGTTGGGAATGAGCTCGACCGCCCGGCTCGTACCGCGTGAACGCTCGAGATCGCTGGAGCAGACCACCACGGCGTCGCTCCGCTCCAGCAGGAGGCGATCGTCCGACAAGAGCCGGGCGCGCTGACGGGGTGCCAGCGGCGCGAGGAGCCAGTCGTCGGTGATGTCGTAGAGGCTCGGCCACCCGGTCCGGACGGCGAACCCGGCATAGGACGCGTCGTTGATCCACAGCAGTGGGTGCTCGAGGCCCAAGGCGTCGACAGCATCGAGGATCTGCCGCCCGAGCGACCGGTCGGCGAAGGGGCCGAGCGACCGGGGCCACCACTTGCGGGGGCGGAGCACGTGCACCCGGGGGTGGACCCGCTCCAACCGGGGCCCCAGAATGCCGTGGGTGGTGCCGTGCCGGAGCTCGTGAGGAATGTCGATGGCGGGCGCGACGTACAGGACGTCTACGGAGGGGTCGAGGTCGACGATCTCGTCGACCAGGATGCGCATCCGGCGCCGCACGTCACTCCACGGCTCGAGGGAGCAGACCACCAGGGACCGAGCCGCCGGCGGCCGTTCGCTGGAGATCGCTGTCCGTTCCCCGGTGCCCTCACGCTCCATGTCCGTTCCCTTGACGTCTACTCTTCGATCGCCGTGGCGTGTGCAAGGCGCTGATCCACCCGTAGCACCGGGATCGTAGATACCGTCGACACCGTACCGGCTCACCTTGAGTTCGATGTGAGGACGGCGGGAAGCACCCCCGAGGGCCTGACCGGCGTCGAACCGGTCACCGGCCGTCTACCGACCGGCGTCGGTACTGCATCGGTCCAGCGTCGGTCCGGCGTCGGTACTGCATCGGTCCAGCATCGGACCTGTGGCGGGCCGCCCACGGACCAGGCCACGGACCGGATCGGAGACGGGCCCGAATCGAGCGGACGGGCCTGAAGTCCGGAGCCACGTGCAGGTCGGGCGCTACGCTTGCTAGTCCGTACCCACCGATGCATCGCGGCCGTCCGCGCCGGAGAGCACACCCATGATGAGCCGGACAACGACACAGCGCTCGGGCCAGATCTTCGGCCGCAGGCGCCCACGAACGCGCCGGCGTCGACTGGCGAGGAGCTCGGCGACATGGCTCGGGGTGCTCGCAGTCGCCGCCGCCGTCGGAGTGGTCGTGGAGCGGAGCCGGGCCGTCGGTCTTGCGCTGGCCGCGCTGGTGCTCGGCGTGGGCGTCCTCATCGCCGACCCGCTCCTGCTCGTGGTGATTGCCCTTCCCGGGTCGCTGCTGATCCAGCGGATCGGCGGGAGCAGCACCAACCTCAGTGCCGCCGACCTCCTGGTGTTCGTGGGAGCTCTCGTCTCGCTCTTCTTCATCCGTTGGAGCGAGGCGCCCACGCTCCGGGAGTTCTTGCGGGGAATCGTCTGGTTCCAGGCCGTGCTGGTGCTGGTGCTGGTGGCCCACCCCAACCGCTACAACATCGTGGAGTGGTTCCACCGCTGGTCCTACCTGGGCGGGAGCGTCCTGGTCGGTTGGGCCATCGCCACCTACGGCCGCACCAAGCAGGCAGTCCGCATCTACCTGCTCGGCGCCTCGGTGATCGCGCTGATCGCCATGGAGCACGCGGTCACCCAGGGCTTCGTCCCGGCCCAGTGGGGCGTCTACCAGAAGAACGCCATCGGGGCGATCATGCTGATCGCCGTCCTGATCGCCCAGATCAACCCGCCGTGGACCGGCATCGGCCGCCGGGAGGCGCGGGTGAACAAGTACCTCTGCGTCGGGGGCCTGCTGGCATCCCAGTCGCGCCAGGCGGCCATCCTGCTGATCCTGGCCCTGGCGCTCGCCTACTTCCTGAACCCGGAGTTGCGGAGCCGGTCGAAACTCCTGTTGGCCGGCGCCGTCCCGTTGGTCGTCGCCCTGTACTACAGCTTCACGATCAACGCCCGGGTCAACCCGAAGTTCAACTCGGTGTCCGTCCGGGTCGACCAGATCTCGGCCGCCTTCCACGTCTGGCACCTCAGCCCTGTGTTCGGGGAAGGGATGCGCTTCTACAACCTTCCCCAGTTCCTCTTCGTCACCGCCCCGCCCAACGTGTTCATCGACAACCTGGCGTCGACCGGCATCGTCGGATCACTCGCCTTCCTCTTCATGGTCTTCGTCACCATGCGGACCCTGATCCGCATCCCGTACGTCTACGGGACCTTGGGAATGATCGTCCTCCTCGCCCACTACGTCGACGGTCTCTTCGACATCTTCTGGATCGGGGCGTCGTCCATCGCTCCGTTCATCATCGCCGGTATCTCGCTCGGTATCGCCGACCTGCACCGGTCCGGAGACGCCTGGCTGCTGCCCGACGGGAGTACCAAGGACCTGGCTGGGCGTCACCGAGGCCCGGCGGGTCGCGGCAGCCGGGCCGTCCACCGGGGGTCGCTCGCGTTCGAGCGGTCGTTCGTCGCCGTCCGCCGATCGACGGGGACGGCGACCGCGGAGATGGCACGGCTGATGGGCCGGCTCGTCCCGGCGCGCTGAACGGCCAGTGACCGACCGTCTGCCGCGTCTCGTCTACAACGCACTCCCACTCGATCCGAACGGCGGTGGCGTGAGCACGTACATTCGCGAGCTCCTGGCCGCCATGGTGGCCGAGGTCGACGCCGACCTGACGGCAGCCGTCCATCCCGAGGGCCTCGCCGAACTGGCGCCGGGGATCACCCCGCTGGTGAAGCCCACGTCGCACGGCGTCAGACGGGCGCTGGCCAGCGCGGTCGGATTCGGCCCGGCCGACCTGACTCACGGGCTCGACGTCGACCTGCCACTGCGTCGACCGGGGACGATGGTGTCGACGGTCCACGACATGGCCATCTTCGACACGCCGTGGGCCTTTCCGAAGTGCCGGATCGTGGGCGAGCAGCAGATCCTGAAGCACTCGCTGCGGCGCGCCGATGCCATCGTCGCGGTGTCGGCGTTCACCGCCGCGCGGGTCAGGGTGCTGACCGGGCGCGACGCCGTCGTCGTGCACTCGGCCCCCGGCCCGGGCATGGTTGCCCCATCGTCCGTGGAGGTTGCCCGGGTCCGCCAGTGCTATGCACTGCCGGAGCGGTTCGTGCTGCACGTGGGCAATATCGAGCCCCGCAAGGACATCGCCACGCTCGCCGGAGCCTGCCGGTCCGTGCCGGTCCCGCTCGTCCTCACCGGTCAGCGGCTCTGGGGCCACCAGCCCCCGGAGGGCTCGGTGGAGATCGGACACGTCCCGTTGTCCGACCTGCCGGCCCTCTACGGAGCGGCGACCCTCGTCGGCTACGCCTCCCGGTACGAGGGCTTCGGCCTGCCACCCCTCGAGGCCATGGCCTGCGGGGCCGCGGTGGTGAGCACCCCCGTTCCGGCGGTCACCGAGCTCGTCGGCGACGGTGCGTCGACGTTCCGTCCGGGGGACGTCGACGGGCTCTCCCGCACGCTGCGCGAGCTGCTGGACGACGAGCCCCGGCGCCGTGACCTGGCGCGGCTGGGCAGCGAGCGGGTCCGGGGGTTGAGCTGGGCCCGCACCGCAAAGGAGACGGCCGACGTCTACCGGTCGCTCGGCCTGGAGGTCTGATCGCCCACCGTCGGAGGAGGGTGCGGGGCCCACCGTCCACAGCCGGGGCGAGCTTCAGGCCGCTCCCGGAGCTGCCGATGAAGGTGCGTGGGGTATGGCACGAGGGGTGAACAACACCTCCTGAACGATGGGCTCCCGGCGACGGCAGAGTCGGCGTGCGCGTTGCTGGCCCCCGGGGCTGAACGGCCGGTACAACGAATGGGTCAGGTCGTGGCGCACGGGCCGGTCCGCCTGCCGGGTCGGATCCCGGAGCACCTGCCCGACGTCTGCCTCCCACCCGAGTTGCTGGCCGACCTCCACGAGCCACGCCTGATCATCACCCCGGACTACGTCGGGCGCGACCGTCGGAGACCGGGGTGGCGCGGCCGCCGGACCGCGTTGTGGCCGGGGCCGTCGCTCCGGGCCAGGCAGGCGCTGGCGGTGGCGCTGGTGACCACGGCCGCGGTGGTCCCGCTTACCCTGATCGCCTCGCCGGCACCGATCTCGCCGACGGCGCCGACCAGCCAGCGCAGCGCGGTGGCGGCCGCAGGTGACCGCGTCGTCCGGTCGGCCCGCACCGCCGGCGCGGGAGCGGCACGGCGTGCGCCATCGGCCCGGCACGGGGTCCAGGAAGCCGTGACCGGAGGCATCGGCGCGGTGGCTGCCGTCCGCGCCCAGTCGGCTGGGGCGCTCCGCACCGCCCGCGCCGATTCACGCCAGCTCGCTGCCGACCGGGCGGCGCTGGTGGTCGAGGCGCGCCAGGCACTGCGGGCGTCCCGCCTGGCGGCCCGATCCGCCCGGATCGCCGGTGAGCCCCGCGGGCCAGGCCCGCGGGGGCTGCGGGCCATTCGATCCGCGACCCCCGGTCCTCCTCCAACCCACCTGGTCGTCCCATCGTGAACTTCAGCTCCGCCAGGTTCGTGCCGATCTGACTGCATGGGGCAAGGCCTGACAGATCACGGCTCCATGTCTCCGTTCAGTGGCACAGACCGTTCCGCGTGGGACTCCCTGTTGCATGAGGGAGCGCTCGGTGCGACGACCGACGAGTCGGCACCCCTCCCGGGCGGCGACCTTCCCGATGTGGAGGAGTTCGCCGGCGCCGAGGTCCTCGACCATCTCCTGGCGGACCTGCACGAACAGAACCTCGTCTTCTCCGCCGGGTATGTCGGACCCGACCGACGGGCCACCGGCCTCCGGGCCCGCCTGGGACGCGCTACCTTCCGGCAGCGCCGGTCGTTGCTCCGGCTGGAGCTCGTCGTTCTCGGGGTGGTCGCGGTCATGGTGACGGCATCACTCCTGTTCATCCCCTCGGGCGCGGTCTCGTCCCGGTCGGCTGCGGTGTCCGACCCCGGCCCGGGGTCATCGGCACCGACCCAGGGCGCGTCGTCGGCCCCGACCCACACCGCCAATCCGTTCTCGCCGACACTGCCGTCGGCCACCCGCCCTGCCGCCGCGTCCTCGACGACGCACCAGCCGACGCCGACCACGGTGGCGGCTCCGTCGAGGGCCGGTGCCACCAGGAGCGCGCCGTCGGCGGCCGCCGCTCCTGCGAGCCCGGCTCCGTCCCCGGCCCCGGCGGCCCCTCCGGCCACCACCCCGACGACCGCGCCCCCGGACGTGGCGCTCACCCCGCAGCAGATGGGGGCCGAGGCGCTGGCGCTGGTGCGCTATCCGTGGCAGGACATCCCGGGCTACACCATCCAATTCCTCCCGATCTCCGATGCGCCGTCACCGGGGTTCTACGGGAACACCACCTTCACCTGGGGCCAGGCGGGAGGGACGTCCGACCTGTACGTCTACCCGGGCGAGACCGTCGACGAGCTCGCCGGGATCACCGCCTTCGAGATCGGCCACGAGGTCGATGCCGCCGCGGTCGAGCCCGAAGGAGGAGAGACCCAGATCGAGAACGTCCTGGGGATCCACCCGGCCAGCTGGGCGCCCGACTGCGACTGTGCCGAACAGGGATTCCTCTCGGGCTGGTATGCCGCCGCCTTCTCCAACTACTGGTCGCCCGGCGTGGGTGACTGGAGCCAACTCGCGTCGGAGCCCACGGGAGCGGTCCTGGCCGCCGTCGAGCCCTGGTTCAACCCGCCGATTCCCTGACATGCCGACCGCGATGCCCGCCGGCGGTGGCGCCGACCGACTGACCGAGCCCCCCGGCACCGGACCGCCCCCGGGCCCGTCCCCTCGGGGGCCCGACCCACCCGGTCCTCTCCTGCTGTTACCGTCGGTCTTGGGTACGGGAACCTCGGAGGCCCGTGGGCCTGATGCCCAACGTTCACCATGACCCGAATCGCCCTCATCCCGAGCTCCTACCCACCCTCGCTCGGTGGCGTCGAGGAACTCACGCGCCACCTCGCGCTCTCGCTGTGTGCGGCCGGGGACCAGGTGGAGGTGTGGACCGGCCAGCCTGACGACGCGACGCCCGAGACGGTCGAGTTCCGCGACGGGCTGGTGGTCCGGCGGCTGCCCATGCCGCTGCCCGCCACCAACTGGTCGGCCATCCGCCGCACGGCGACCACCGGCGTCCGCAGCCTGTTCTCGCTGCGGAGCGCCGTCTCCGCCTTCCGGCCAGACGTGCTGCACGTCCAGTGCTTCGGTCCCAACGGCGCCTATGCCGAGCCGCTGTCCCGGATGACCGGCCTCCCCCTGGTCATCTCCCTCCAGGGCGAGACGCTCATGGACGACGCAGACATCTTCGACACGTCCCGGGTGCTTCGCCGTTCGCTGCGGACGGCGCTCCGTCGCGCCGCCGCGGTCACCGCCTGCTCCGCCTTCACGCTGGCCGACGCCGAGTCGCGCTTCGGGCTGGAGCCCGGACTCGGCACGGTCATCCCCAACGGGGTCGAGCTCGCCGACGTCCCCGGCACGACCGGCCCGGCGGGGGAGCCCCGGTGGTCCGGGGCGCCGGACCGTCCGTACGTCTTCGCGGTCGGCCGGGTGGTGGAGAAGAAGGGATTCGACCTCCTGCTGGCGGCGTTCGCCGCCATGGCACCGGGGGAGCGGGCCGTGGACCTGGTGATCGCCGGCACCGGCACCGCACTGGATTCCCTCCGACGCGACGCGGAGGCGCTCGGGCTCGGCGACAGGGTCCACTTCGTGGGCAAGCTCACCCGGCAGGACGTGTCCGTGGCGATGGCCGGCGCCGACCTCTTCGTGATGCCGAGCCGGCTGGAACCGTTCGGCATCGTCGTCCTCGAAGCGTGGCGAGCCGGGGTGGCAGTGGTGGCGACCGATCGCGGAGGTCCCCCTGAATTCGTCCGTGACGGGATCGACGGCGTCCTCGTCGATCCGTCCGACACGACCAGCTTCTCGACGGTGCTGGCCGACCTGCTCGCCGACCACGACCGGCGGGGCTCCATCGCCCGGGCCGGCCGGTCCCGGGTCGGGGCGTTCGCGTGGCCGGTCATCGCCGGCCGCTACCAGGACGTGTACCGATCGCTGGCCCACGGCCGGCAGGACGCCAGGGAGCGTGGCGGGGCCCGTGGCGACCGCGATGCACCGGCGGAGCCCACCCGGGCCCACCAGGGGGAGTCGGTCGGATGACACCGTCCGCCGGACCCCTGTCCGGCGACCTGGAGCGGCAGGCGTGGGGAGCCTTCCGCCCACCGGACGGGTCGGAGGTCCGCGTCGGAGTCGACCTGGTGGTCGTGGCCGACGTCGGCGAGTCGATCGAGCGGCTCGGCGACCGGTACCTGCAGCGGGTCTTCACGCCGCACGAGCTCTCGTGCTGTCTGAAGGGCCCGGCACCGGACGATCGGCGTCCCGCGTACTCGACCGAAGCGCTGGCCGCACGGTTCGCGGCCAAGGAGGCGGTGGTCAAAGTCCTCCGCCCGGTCGGGTCACGGCCCGAGTGGCGTAGCATCGAGGTTCGACGGGCCGGCGGCGGGTGGTGCGAGATCGTCCTGTCGGGAAGCGCCGCCTCGACGGCCGCCGACGCCGGGATCGACCAGTGGGCGCTCAGCCTCACGCACGAGTCGACGATGGCAGGTGCCGTGGTGGTGGCAGTGTGCCGGACCGGAGGACGGGGCGACACCTCGCTGGGTACCGATCGGACAGAGGAGCGATGATGGACGAGACGATCCGACAGGTGCTGGCCGAACACGGTCGACTCGCGGTCGACGTCGACTCGCTGGGCGACGACACCGACCTGTTCTCCGCCGGGATGACCTCCCATGCCAGCGTCAACGTGATGCTGGCGCTAGAGGACGCGTTCGACATCGAGTTCTCCGAGCGAATGCTCAAGAAGTCCACCTTCGAGACGATCGGATCGATCCGCAGTGGCGTCCTCGAGATGCAGGGCGATGCGTGACGCGATGGCCGATGTGACGAGCGCGGCGGCCCGTCACGCCGGTAGCTGTGATGTCGTCGGGACGATGGCACGGATCGGCGAGGACGTGGCGGCCCCGAGCGCAGACGACGTCGATCGACAGGCCCGGTTCCCGGTCGAGACGATCAGCGCGCTCCGGGAAGAAGGACTGCTGTCGGCCCTGGTCCCCACGGCGCTCGGCGGCATGGGTGCCTCCTTCGGCGACGTCTCCGAGGGCCTGGTGGCGTTGGGCCGTCACTGCGCCTCCAGCGCCATGGTGGTGGCCATGCACCACATCCAGGTGACGTGCCTGGTGCGCCACGCCACGAACGACCTGCTCCGGAAGTACCTGGCGGAGCTGGCCGACCGGCAGTACCTGCTGGCGTCTGCCACCACCGAGGTCGGGACCGGCGGGGACCTTGGCAGCAGCATCTGTGCGGTGGAGGTGGTCGACGGCACGTTCACCCTGGAGAAGCAGGCGCCGGTCATCTCGTACGGGCACCATGCGGACGGGATCCTGGTCACGGCGCGGCGTTCGGCGGACAGCCCGCAGAACGACCAGGTGCTCGTCCTCTGCCGCCCTCCGGGTCTCGAGCTCGAACAGGTGGGGGAGTGGAACGCGCTCGGCTTCCGGGGCACCTGCAGCCCCGGCTTCGTGCTGCGTGCCCGCGGCGACGCCGACGCCGTCCTCGACACCCCCTATAGCGATCTCTCGACCCAGACCATGCTTCCTGTCGCCCATCTGCTGTGGAGCTCCCTGTGGCTGGGGCTGGCGGCGTCGGCCGTCGACCGGGCTCGACGGTTCGTGCAGGCCGAGGCCCGCAAACGGCCGGGGATGACGCCGGCCGCCGCCCTCCGGTTGGCCGACACCTCCGCTCTGCACCAGCAGCTGTCGGAGCTGGTCCGCGGGTCGGTCCGCCGTTTCGAGGAGATCCAGGACGATCCTGGCCAGCTCTCCTCGCTCGGGTTCGCCATCGCCATGAACGCGCTCAAGGTGTCGGCGTCGACACTGGTCGTCGACATCGTGCGCGACTGCATGGTGACGTGCGGTCTGGCGTCGTACCTGACCGACACCCCCTACAGCCTCGGTCGCCAGCTGCGAGACGCCATGGGTGCGTCGTTGATGGTGAACAATGACCGGATCATGGGGAACAACGCGCAGATGCTGCTGGTCCACCGGGGCGAGTGAACGGCTCCCCATGCACATAACGGATGCAGACATGGGCACGCCGCCGGAGGATGCGGACCGCGGACCTGGCGGGAAGCCGTGGGAGCCGTTCGCCGAGCACCTGATTGCCGAGGGGATCCTGATCCCTACCGGGGTGCAGGGACTGTACGGACACTCGGGCCGGTACGAGTCAGTGGCCGACGCCCTCGACCGCCTGGTACTGCGGGCGGGCGCCGACCAGGGCGCGTCGTCCGTCCGGTTCCCCCCGGTCATGCCCTGGGAGACCTTCGAGCGGAACGGCTACCTCGAGTCGTTCCCCGACCAGATGGGATCCGTGCACACCTTCGGCGGCGACGAGCGCCAGCACGCCGAGCTGCTCCGGCGGGCGGCGGAGCGCGAGGACCGGGCTCCGCTGCTCGAGACCACCGACATGGTGCTGTGCCCGGCCGTGTGCCACCCGCTGTACCCAGCCATGTCCGGCATGCTCCCCGAGGGTGGCAGCCGGGTCGAGATCTACGGCTACTGCTTCCGGCACGAGCCGAGCACCGACCCGTTCCGCATGCAGGCGTTCCGCCAGCACGACTACGTGTACCTGGGGACCCCCGACGGCGCACGGGACCACCGCGACGAGTGGATCGGACGCGGACTCGAGCACCTGTCCGGCCTCGGCCTGGTCGTGGACGCGGAGGTGGCCAACGATCCCTTCTTCGGCCGTCCGGGTCGGATGCTGGCGTCCAGCCAGCGGGACGAGGAGCTGAAGTACGAGATCGTGACCCCGGCCTTCGCTATCGGTCGCCCGACGGCGATCGCGTCGTCGAACTGCCATCTTGACCACTTCGCCAGGCCGTACGGCATCGAGACGCCGGACGGCGAGGTCGCCCACACCTCGTGCTTCGGATTCGGGATCGACCGGATCACCGTCGCCCTGTTCCACCTGCACGGCACCGACCTCGGCCAGTGGCCAGCGGACGTGCGCGCCACCCTGTGGCCGTGATCCGCCGACTCCCGGACTCGTCGTGACCGTCGCCCTGCTTCCGCTCACTGCCGAGTCCTACCGGAGCCACGAGCTCCACGCCGCCGAACGGGACTGGACGGAGACCAATTGCTACGTGGACGTATGGATCGAGGTGCTCCACGCGCTGGGCCTCGACCCGGTGGCGGGGGCCGCCTTCACGCTGAGCACCGATTTCGAGGGTGACCAGTGGACCTTCTTCAAGTACCCCCCGGAAGACCTCCGGGAGCTGTACGGGCTCGAGGTGGCCGAACTCAACGTCTGGAAACCGGTGGTCGAGCACGTCGCAGAACAATTGGATCTCGGCCGGCTGTGCACGGTCGAGGCCGACGCGTGGTACCTACCCGACACCCGGGGCGTGTCCCACGGTCTCGCCCACGTCAAGAGCACCATCGTGCCCCAGATGCTCGACCGAGAGGGTCGGCGGCTGGGGTACTTCCACAATGCGGGCTACTACGAACTGGACGGCGACGAATTCGATGGCGTCTTCGGGCTCGGCCGCCATGCCGACGCCGACCGGCTGCCTCCCTACGTGGAGGTCGTCCGGCTCGACCGGGTGCGTCGGGACGATCCTCACCTGGTGGAGCGGGTGGTGTCGCTCACCAGGGCGCACCTGGCCCGGCGCCCGGCGGACAACCCGGTCACCCGGCTGGGCGCCCGCCTGGCCGAGGACCTCCCGTGGTTGGCGGGCCAGGACCTCGAGACGTTCCATCTCTACTCGTTCGGCACCTGCCGTCAGTGCGGTGCCACCGCCGAACTGGCCTCGGCATTCGTCGAGTGGCTCAACCGGTTCGATCGGACCGGCACCGAGTCGGCGGCCACCGACCTGAGGGGGCTCTCGGCGGGGGCCAAGGCCCTGCAGTTCGCCATGGCCCGGGTGGTCCGTGGACGGCAGGTCGACCTGGAGACGATCCTCGGTCCGATGGAGGCGCAGTGGTCGAGGGCCATGGCCACACTGGCGGACCACTATGGGGACTGACGCGCTGGGGAACGACGGGCTGGGGACCGGTGCACTGGGGACCGGCGCCGACGTGCTCGCCGCGGCCGCGTGGGAGTGCGCCGGCACGCCCGCCGGCGAGCTGGCCGGCCCCGAGGGCCTGGGGGGCGCCACGCTCCGATGGACTCCGGCCGCTGTGCCCGGGACGGTGGCCGGCGCGCTCCGGGCGGCGGGGGTCCCCGAGCGGTCGACGGCCGAGCTCGACGGCCAGGACTGGTGGTTCCGGTGCCGGTTCGCCGGGCCGGAGGCGGCGGCCGGAGCCGGCCCCGACGGAAGTGGCACCGCGAGTGCCTATCTGCTCGAGCTGTCCGGGTTGGCGACCGTCGCCGACGTCTGGCTCAACGGGCGGCACCTGGTGCGGTCCGAGACGATGTTCGCCCCCCACCGGATCCGGATCGGCGAGCTGGCCGCCGACAACGAGCTGGTGGTCCGGTGCTCGGCGCTGCAGCCGCTGCTCGGTCCGCGGCGGCCCCGGCCGCGGTGGAAGACGGCCGGTGCCAGCCACCAGAGCCTCCGGTGGTTCCGTACGACGCTCCTCGGGCGCCAGCCCGGGTGGGTGGCGACCCCGGCACCCGTCGGGCCGTGGCGACCGGTGCACCTGGTTTCCGCGCCGGGCACCCGGATCGTCCGGAAGCGCGTCGTCGCTACCTGCCCACCGGCCGACGAGCCGGGGGAAGGGCGGGGGACCGTCACCGTCGAGCTCGTGTGCGCGACGGACGGGAACTCGGTGCCCGGCGCCGTCCTCGAGGTGGCCGGTACCCGCAGTGCGCTCGTCGTGGAGGGCAGGGGGGACCAGGTCACGATCCGGGGCTCCGCCGACCTCGTCGAGGTCGAACGCTGGTGGCCGCACACCCACGGCCCGCAACCGCTGTACCCGGTGGCCGTGGAGGTCGGTCCCGACCGCCTCGAGCTCGGGAGTGTCGGCTTCCGGACCGTCGAGGTCGACGACGACGGCGGCGGCTTCACGCTCTCGGTCAACGGGGTGCCCCTGTTCTGCCGCGGCGGCTGCTGGTACCCGATCGACCCGGTCTCGTTCACGGCAACGGACGACGACCTCGGGGCCACACTGTCGCTGGTACGCGAGTGCGGGATGAACATGGTCAGGATCCCGGGTGGCACCGTCTACGAGGAAGACCGGTTCTTCTCCCTCTGCGACCGGCTCGGCGTCATGGTGTGGCAGGACGCCATGTTCGCCTTCCTCGATCCCCCGGACGACCCCGGTTTCCTGGCCACCGTGACCGACGAGCTGACCGGGGTCCTCACCGGTGCCGCCTGCCATCCCTCGCTGGCCGTGGTGTGCGGGGGCCAGGAGCTCGAGGAGCAGCCGGCCATGTTCGGGCTGTCCCGGGACACGTGGCCGTCGACCCTGACGCACGTGGTCGTCGCGGACCTGGCCGCGGACTGCGCCCCGGGCGTTCCGTACCTGACGTCGTCGCCGAGCGGAGGAGATCCGCCGTTCCGCGTCGACCGCGGGGTGAGCCACTACACCGGCGTGGGGGTCTTCATGCGCCCGCTCGACGACCTGCGACGCGCGGAACCGAGGTTCGTGAGCGAGGGCCTGGCCTTCTCCATCCCGCCGGAGCGCGCGACTGTGGACGACCGGTGCGGCGGGGCACGACAGGCCGGCCACGACCCTTCGTGGAAGCGGGCCGTGCATCACGACACCGGTGGCTCGTGGGACCTCGAGGACGTGCGGGACCACTACGTGGGCGTGCTGTTCGGCGAGGACCCGGCCACCCTCCGGAGGCACGACCCGGAGCGGGCGCTCGATCTCGGCCGCGCCGCGGTCACCCAGGTGATGGCGGAGGCGGCCGCCGAGTGGCGACGCCCGGGCTCCGGGTGCGCCGGGATGCTCCTCGTCGGGCTGCGCGACCTCCGGGTCGGCGCCGGCTGGGGGGTGATCGACGCCCTCGGACGCCCCAAGGCTCCGTGGTACGCCCTGGCCCGGGCCTGCCGGCCGGTGGCCGTCCTGGCCACGGACGAGGGACTCAACGGGCTCGCCCTCCACCTGGTCAACGACGGCGGCAGGCCAGTGCCCGGCCGGCTGACCGTCCAGCTCTTCACCGGGGACCACCTGGCCGAGGAGGCCACCGCCCACGTCGAGCTCCCGGCCCGGGGTGGGATCGACGTGCCCGCCGACTCCCTCTTCGACGGGTTCCGCGACCTCACCTACGCCTACCGGTTCGGACCCCGCAGCTACGAGCTGGTCGTGGCCCGTCTGAGCGACGGGCTGGGCAGGACGCTGGCGGAGACCGGGTACCTCCCCGGCGGTGCCGCCCGGCCGCTCCAGGCGGAAATCGGCCTTCAGGCTGGGGTCGAACGAGCCGATGGCGAGACATGGTCCCTGACCGTCTCGACCCGTCGCTTCGCGCACTTCGTCTGCGTCGACGTGCCTGGCTTTCGGCCCGCCAATTCGTGGTTCCATCTCCCGCCCGGGGGGAGCACCGTGATCCCCCTCCGCCCAGAGGGGTCGCCGGAGGACGTCCCGAGAGGTCAGGTCCGCGCCCTCAACTCGGTCACGCCGGCCAGCGTCTCGCCCTAGCCACCCGGCCTGCCGGGGTCGGAATTCGCAGTTGTGCTGGACCTTGTTGCGCGTTTACGATTGAGCACCTCGGCGGAAGTGGTTCAAGTGGCTGAACGCTCCACCGGGGAAGGGGAGCGTCGGCTTACCACCGGTGCAGGAAAGGGCAGGCCGGCTGGAATGGCGATTTTGGATCCTGAGGTGCAGCGGGTTCTCCGGGACCCGATGCCACCGCTCGCACGGGAGCGCGAGCGGGCCGAGAGCCAGGGCACCCGGGTCGGAGCTGTCGCACGGGTCCGCCGCCACGCGCTGCGCCGCCTGCTGATGGCCGACGTGGCCGGCCTGGCGCTTGCCTCGTTCCTCGGCCCCATCATCTTGTCGGCCATCTCGAGCAACCCGGCGAGCACCGCCAGCCACAGCGCCCAGATCTACCAGTTCGACCTCGCGATGATCCCCGTGTTCATCGCCGTGTTCGCCGTCTACGGCCTCTACCGCGGGGTCACCCGACGCATCTCGAAGAGCGTCTTCTCCGACCTCCGGAACATCGTCCACGGCCTGATGATCAGCGGGTTCCTGTACGCCATCGTGGCATACGTCGCCCGGCAGGACTTCGGCCTCGAGTCGGTCACGGTGGCCAAGATCGCCTCGATGTGCCTGGTCGCCGTGTTCGCGGTCCCCCTGGCCCGGGTGGTGGCCTTCGGCCTGCTCGGCCGGGCTTCGGTCGGGTCCGTGCCGGTCATCGTGGTGGGCACGGGCAAGCTCGCCCAGACGGTGGCCAGCCACCTGCGGGCCCATTCCAGCGTGAACTTCGTCGGCTTCGTGGACGACAACCCGCTCGGCCGCAGTGACGTCCTCGGCGAGCTCGAGGACCTCCCCGACCTGTGCAGCAAGTACAACGTGGCCCGGGTGGTGGTCTGCTTCTCGCGCACGCACCCCGAGCGCACGACCGAGATGCTCAAGAGCCTGGCCGGGCAGGTCGGGGTGTCGATCGTTCCCCGGTACTACGAGCTGATCACGAGCCGCTCCCACGTGGAGGATCTGTCGGGCCTGCCGATGCTCGATATCGCCCCAGCATCGCTCAGCGCCGGGTCGCGCTTCCTCAAGCGGACGTTCGACATCGTCGCCTCCTCGGTCATCCTGCTGGTCCTGGCGCCGGCCTGGCTGGTCGTGGCCGCCATCATCAAGGGCACCAGCCCCGGGCCGGTCTTCTTCCGCCAGGTGCGCACCGGCCGCAACGAGCAGCCGTTCGCCATGATGAAGTTCCGTACCATGTACCGCGACGCGGAGGAGCGCCGCCACGAGATCGACCACCTCAACGAGGTCGACGGGCCCCTCTTCAAGGTGCAGAACGACCCTCGGGTAACCCGGGTCGGCCGGTTCCTGCGCCGGACCAGCCTCGACGAGTTCCCACAACTCATCAACGTGTGGAAGGGCGACATGTCGCTGGTCGGTCCGAGGCCGTTCGTGGTGTCCGAGGCGATGAAGATCGAGGGGTGGGCCCGCAAGCGGTTCGAGGCCCGTCCGGGCATGACCGGGCTCTGGCAGGTGTCCGGCCGCAACGAGCTCTCCCACCTCGAGCTGTGCCGGCTCGACTACCTCTACGTGGCCTCGTGGTCGTTCTGGTGGGATATGCAGATCCTGTGGCAGACCCCGAGCACCATCTTCCGGGGCCGCGGCGCCTCCTGACCGGTCAGGACCGCTCGCGCTCCTCGTCCACCACCTCGCGCATCCGCCGGAGGAACCGCTCGCTCGAGAAGCGGGCGGCGTGCTCCCGTAGGACGGCCGGGTCCCATTCGGTGCGTCGCAGGGCGGCGACCGCGTCGGCGATGAGCCCGGGTCGGGGCTCGTCGAAGAAGACGCCGGTGCTCCCCTCCTCGGTGGTGTCGAGGTATCCGCCCCACCGCAGGGCGGCGGTGGGGCGGGCGAAGCTCGCCGCCTCCACCGGTGTCAGTCCGAAGTCCTCGTAGGAGGCAGCCACCAGCCCGGCCGACGAGGCGTAGAGCCACCGGAGGTGGGCGTCGTTCACCGGGCCGAGCAGGGTCACGTTGCCGGGTGCGGTGGCCATGATCCGCTCGCGGAGCGGCCCGCTCCCGACGATGACCAGCCGTTCGCCGGGCAGATGCCTGAACGCGGCAGCGACCGCCTCGACGTTCTTGTAGGCGAGGAGCCGGGAGACGCAGAGGAGGTAGCCGGGCTCGATCCCGGCCACCGGGTCGTCCGGGCCGGTGGGGTCGAGGTCGACCGGGGGCGGGACGACGTCGGCGTCGATGCCGTAGGCGTCGGCGACCCGGTCACGCACGGCCCGGGAGATCACCAGGTACCGGTCGGCGGTGGCGGCCGCCTTGCGGTCCCATCGCCGCAACGGGGGTGCCAGGAAGGAGAGGGTGGCGGCCGACACGCCGGAGGAACCCTCGAGGTAGCGGTCGGACTGGTAGAGCCAGCGGGCCGGCGTGTAGCAGTACACGACCTTGCGCCCGCGCACCCGAGCCCCGTGGGCCCAGCCACTCGAGGAGCAGATGGCCACCTCGGCGTCCACGTGCAACCGCGAGAACGAGGGGGCCAGGACCGGGAGCGCCAGCCGGTGGTGGGCGCGCAGCACGCCCACCCGGTTGATCGGGAGTGTGCGGACGTCGAGCGTCGAGAACTCGGGGAACGTCTCGGCCGGCTCGTACAGTGACGTGTAGATGGGCGCCCCGGCGAAGCCCTTGGCGAGTGTCAGCACCACCCGTTCCGCCCCGCCCCGCTGGGTGAGGTAGTCGTGGACCAGCGCCACGTCGTCGGTGTGGCTCACGCGAAGGCGGCTCCCACGGCGGCGGTGTCGAGCAGCGTGTCGACGGACTGCACCTTCCCGTCGGACAGCTGCCAGATCTGGACCTCATCCATCTCGACGGGTCGCCCCTTCGGACTGGTGAAGGCGACGTGCAACCAGGTCATGACCAGGTCCCCCTCGGACAGCACGGCCTTGAGAGTGAAGTCGGTGAAGGTCACCTTGGAGAGCTCGGCGAAGAAGTCGGGGAGGCTGCGCTTGCCCTCGTAGACCCTGAACCACGGTGCCGCTTCCCGGTCGGCGGCGGCCACCGCCCACCGGACGTCGGTGGTCACGAGACCCATCACCGTGAGGAGGTCACCCTTGCCCAGGGCCTCGGTGACTGTGGTGATGATGTCGGCATTGGATGACACGTCCCATTCCTTTCGGGCCCGGGGCCGGGGCGTACCCCGCAGAGCTCGGTGCCCCGTCGGGCTGAGCGTATGCGTTCAGCATGACAGAGGCTGCGATGACCGCCCGCCCGGGCACGGATCCGGCGCTGAAACACGTCTAGACATACTGGTACCGGTACAATTCCGTCGTCCACTTCCTCTTCGTCTGCACCGCCAACTTCTGCCGGTCACCGATGGCCTCGGCCCTCCTCGCCGCACGGATCCAGAACTACACCGATTCGGTGGAGGTGTCCTCGGCAGGCCTGCGCGCCGCTGAAGGGTCGGTTCCCGAGGAGGTGCTCGAGGTGATGGCCCCCTACGCCGTGGACCTGCACGGCCACGAGAGCAGGGTGCTGACCCCGGCGATCCTCCAGAGCGCGGACCTGGTCGTCGGCATGTCCCGCCGCCACGTGCAGGAGGCGGTCCTGCTCGATCCTCCGAGCCTGCCCCACGCCTTCCTGTTCAAGGAGCTGGTCCGACGGGGCAGCATCATCGGGCCTCGGCGTCCGGATCAGGGCTTTCGTTCGTGGATCGAGTCAGCGCACGGGGACCGAACCCGCGAGTCGCTGCTCGACCGCAACGGCGGGGACGAGGTGGCCGACCCCTACGGCGGGCCGCTGGCCGGCTACCGCGCCACCGCCCTCGAACTGGCCGAGCTCGTCGACCGGCTCGTCGCCCTGCTGTGGCCGGACGAGGCCCGGGCGACCCCCTGAACCCCGGCCCGTCCACCGGACACGCTGCGGGGGATGTGCGCCCCTGCCGGCGAAGCGCGAACATGGGCCGATGGTCGAGGGCTGCCTGATCAGAGAACTTCCGGACGGCGGGAAGGAGTTCGTCCTCGATGAGCCCTCCCTCTCGTTCATCCGGATCGACGAGCGCTCGACGCTGCAGTTCGGGCGCACCGAGGTGACGATCGGCGGCCCCTTCGCGGTGGAGATCGCCGGTACCGTCCACCACCTCGACTCCCGGCGGTCGAACGAGCTCGGACCTCTCGTGGCGCTGTACCCGGGCACGGCCCGGTGGCTGTGGGCGACCCCGGCGGGCGAGTTGATGCTCCGGTTCCAGACGGGCTCCACGCTGACCGTGGCGCCTGACCGGACGGGCAGGTCCTGGTTGGTCGGGGGTGTCGACCGCCCCCCCGAGGCCGACTGACCGCTAGTTGTCCGCCAGCAGCTCGGGGTGGCGGGCCTCGACCATCCGGCGCATACCGACCTTCCAGTGGATGCCGGTCGTGCCCACCAGCTCGTGCATGCGGGTCAGGTCGATCTGCACGCTGTCGATGGTGTTGGCGGTCGGGGCGAAGCGGGCCGGGACACCGGTCAGCTCCGACAGATAGCCACACCACTCCTCGATGCTCACGGCCCGGTCACCGCCCCAGTTCACCGTGGTCGCCGGCGTGGTGGCGGCGCCGATCAGCCCGGGGATCATGGCGATGATGTCGTCCTCGTGGATCGGGTGGTAGACGCTGGGGGCGTCGACGTGCACGGGGATCTCGCCGCCGTTGATCATCATCTCGAGGTGGATGGCCGGCCAGCCTCCCTGGTCTCCGTACGGGACCGAGAGCCGGGCGATGGTGGTGGGCAGCTCGAATCGTCGGGCGGCCCAGCGGGCGGTTCCCTCGGCCGCGATCTTGCAGATGCTGTAGGTGCGGAGGAACGGCCACACCCCGTGGTTGTCGCCGAGCTCGTCACCCTCGGCGAACACGTGGTGGCCCATCGGCTTGTAGACGCCGGTGGTCGAACAGTGCACGAGGGCCTCGGCCTGCTGGTGGTGCTCCATCAGCCATGCCAGGCCGCCGCTGTTGGCCTGCAGATCGAGCTCCCAGTCGTTGGTCTTGGCCACGGCGAAGTTGATGACGTAGTCGGCGTCGGCGGGGAGCGCCCCCACGTCGCCGGTGGACAGGTCGATGGGGACGCAGCGCACCCCTGCCTCCTCGAGGCGCCGCCGGGCGGCGGCGTCCTTGAACCGCGCCGCACCGATCACCTCGTTCTCCCTGGCCAGCGCCACCGCCACCGGGCCCGCCACCTGCCCGGTCACCCCGGTGACGACGATGGACCTGCCTCGGATCGGCTCGGACGGCATGAAGGGCTCCTTCGGGGACGGGCGTCACCGGAGGGGACGCCGGGGTGATGCCTAGGTGACGCCGGGGTGATGCCTAGATGATGGCGGGGTGATCCTAGTGACGCCCGCAGGGGGGCCGATCGGGCCTGCGGCCTGCACCCCGACCCGCAGGAGCGCCTCCCGCCGCTGGTGGACACCGGCGGGCCGACTGGGCCATACTGTCTGTTCCGCCCGTTTTTTGCTGGAAGGCCGCGTTTTCCCAGGTCACCGGCGCATGTGGCGTGCGGTTCGACCAGTGATCCCAACAGTAGCTAGGAAGTGACGTTCCCATGAGTGCCACCTGGCGCAAGCACGCAGCCTGCCGGGGCATCGATCCAGATGTGTTCTACCCGGTCTCCGACGAGGAGGCCGGCGAAGCGAAGGCCGTCTGCGACCAATGCGCAGTGCGAGAGGCGTGCCTCGAGCACGCCCTGGCCAACCGGGAGCGCGAGGGCATCTGGGGTGGGACCACCGAGCGTGAGCGCCGCCGGATCCACCGGCAGCGGCGGAAGTCCGCCTGAGCGACGCATCGTCGGTGGCTGGACCCCGCTCGGGGGCCCGTGTGCCCAAGCCTGACGGGTCAGACGGCGTGTCTCGGTCGGCCCGGAGCCCTGCCCCGACCCCGACCGGCGTGGCACTCCTCCGGCAGACCCTGGCCGCCCACCGCCCCGGCGACGACCGCGAGGCACTGTCTCTGGCCGTGATGGCGGCGGAGTTCGACCGCCTGCGCGCACCGTTCGACGAGTTCGCCGATCCGACCCACATCACCGCGTCGACGATCGTCGTCGGCCGTCGGGGGGTGGTCCTCCACCTCCACCGCCGGCTGCACCGCTGGTTGCAGCCGGGCGGCCACGTCGACCCCGGCGAGGAGCCTGCCGAGGCGGCACTCCGGGAGTGCATCGAGGAGACCGGGCTCGACGTCCGGCACCCACCGGCCGGTCCGACGCTCATCCACGTGGACGTGCACCTAGCGGCCGGCCAGCACGTCCACCTGGACCTCCGCTACCTGGTCGTGGGACCGGACGACGAGCCGTCGCCCGCCCCCGGCGAGAGCCAGGACGTGGCATGGTTCACGTGGGAGGCGGCGGCGGACATCGCCGACGATGCGCTCGCTGGGGCCCTCGTGGCCGCCCGTAGGCTGGCCGAGGCTCCCGGTGGGCCGACCACCGGTGGCAACGGGTGGTGATGTGCCAGGATCGAGAGGAGCTGTGATGGCCGAGCCGTTCGACACCCTGATAGAGGTGCAGGCCCATGACACCAGGCTCGACCAGCTCCGCCACCGGATCGCGACCCTGCCGGAGCGGGCCGAGCTCCACGACCTCGAGCAGCGCCGCCAGGCGGTCGGTGCGGCGCTGGCCGAGGTCCGCGCCGAGGTCGAGGACCTCTCCGGTCGCCAGCGCACGCTGGAGGAGCAGATCGCGACGTCGGCCCGGCGGCGCCACGAGATCGAGGAGCGGATGCGTTCGGGCGAGGTGTCCGCCTCCCGCGAGCTACAGGCCATGGATCTGGAGGTGCAGCACCTCGCCGCCCGACAGGCCCAGTTGGAGGAGGAAGAGATCCTCCTGCTCGAGGAGGAGGAGCCGCTGGACGGGCAGCTCGCCGAACACGAGGCCACGGCGGAGGCCCTGGCGGCGGACGCAGCCCAGCTCGAGTCAGGCATCTCCGAGGCGGTCGAGCAGATCAGGGCGTCGATCGCCGACGAGGAGGCGTTGCGCCGCCAGCGCGCCGCCGGACTTCCCGAGGAGCTCGCCGAGCGGTACGAAGTGCTGCGCTCCCGGCTCGGCGGCGTGGGGGCGGCCCGGCTCGTCGGTGACCGCTGTGACGGATGCCATCTCACGCTGTCCTCCGTCGAGGTCGAGCGGATCCGGCACCTGCCGCCCGACGAGTTCGCCACGTGCGCCCAGTGTGATCGCATCCTGGTGCACTGAGCCCGTGCCTGACCGTCCACGCCGCCGGTGCTGATCCTCGTCCGCCACGGCGAGTCGACCGGGAACGCCGAGGGCCGGCTCCTCGGGAGGATCGACGCCCCCTTGACCGAGCGGGGGCTCGCCCAGGCGCGCACACTCGGTCCGTCGGTGGCTGGCGCCTCCCGGATCATCTCCAGCCCGCTGGCTCGGGCCCGGGACACCGCCGAGGCGCTCGGCACCGGGCTGCCCATCGAGATCGACGACCGGTGGCTGGAAGTCGACTACGGCGAGTTCGACGGGCGCCCGCTGCGCGACGTCCCCGACGAGGTCTGGATGAGATGGCGGTCGGACCCCGGCTACCGGCCGCCGGGCGGCGAGACCCTGACCGAGGCCGGGGCCCGGGTGCGGTCCGCCTGCGAGGAGCTGTTCGACGAGGACGGCGGCGCGGCCCGTGGCCCCGGATCGGTTGTGGTGGTGAGCCACGTCTCGCCCATCAAGGCAGCCACCTGTTGGGCTCTCGGTCTCGGCGACGAAGGGGCATGGCGCCTCTACCTGGCGACCGCGTCGGTGACCCGGATCACCTGGGGCGCGGCCGGACCGGTCCTGAACCGGTTCAACGAGACGCCCTGGGCGCCACCCTCCTGACCGCCGAGCCTTCGGCTCCTGCGTCGGGCGACCGGAGGAGCGACGCCACGGTGAAGGCCATCATCCGTTCCGCCACCTGGGCGGTGTGCCCGTTGTGGAGCCGGAGCGAGTGCCAGGTCTCCCAGCCGGTCGACATCTCGAGGTTGCTCAACAGCCACCGGGCCTGCCCTCCCGACGCCTGGATCTCCGGACCGAGCGTCCGGGCCAGTTGCCGTCTCATCCGCGAGCGGTGGTCCGACAAGGCTTCGCGGAACCCCGCCGGGGCCCGCGTGCGCGTATAGGCCACGGCCAGCACGGGTCCGATGGTCTCGAACAGCTGGCGCCGTTGCCGGCAGGTCGCCCGGATCCGGTTGTCGACCGGACCGTGTGGCGGGATGAAGGTCACCAGTGACCGGTGGCGCCGCTCCTGCAGCTCCACCGCGGCGTGGAGCAGGGCGTCGATCCCAGCGAACTGGTTGTAGAACGTGCGGACCGACACACCGGCACGTCTGGCCACCTCGGGCGCCGTCGGGCACCACGCTCCCTCGGCGATCATCCCGATCACCGCCTCGACCAGAACGTGACGGGTGCGATCGCTGCGAGCGCGCCGTCGATCCGTCGTCGAGTCCGATGTGTGGATCGCGTCGTCGGTGCCCCCACCCGACGCGACTGTCCGGCCTGCCATCCCCCCGTGCCCCCCTCATCGTGCTGCCCCTGTTGGCGGACAGCCTAGGTGCGACGATCCGGAAATTGTCGTCGCGGCAACGGTTCGGTCGACCCCTGCTCGATCGGTCGCTGCGCTGCTGGATCCGTGGGTCAGTGGGTCAGTGGGTCCGTGGGTCCGTGGGTCAGTGGGACGCGCGCCCGCGATCGGGGAGGTGGTCCGTCACGAACCGGCCACCTTTGATGACGGCGAGCAGACGGTCGCGGTCCTGCAGCACGGAGATGTCGTCGAGCGGATTGCCGTCCACCACCAACAGGTCGGCCAGCATTCCCGCCCGCACCGACCCGAGCTCGTGGTCCCGGCCCATGAGCTCGGCGCCGTGCCTGGTCGCCCATCGGATCACGTCCGCCGAGGGGATCCCGATCTCGTCCACGTAGAAGGCGAGCTCATCCGCGTACCGGCCGTGGGGGAAGAGGAGGGCTCCGTAGTCGTCCCCCAGCACGAGCCGGACCCCTGCGGCGTTGGCTCGCGGGAGGACCTCGGCCATGGCGTCGATGTCGGCCTTCATGCGTTCCGTGAACCCGAGCGTCGCACTGCCCATGGAGCGGACGAACCGTTCGGGGAACATCAGGGACGGCACCACCGGCGTCGCCGTCTCCACCAGCCGCTCGATGCATTGGCCGTCCATGCCGTCGGCGTGGTCGATGACGTCCATGTGGAGGTCGAGGGCCATGAGGATCGCCTCGCGGTTGGCGATGTGGCCGCGGACCTTCACCCCTCGGAGGTGCGCCGCCTCGATGCCCGCCGCCATCTCCTCACGGGTCATCTCGAGCCGTTCGCTTGGGCCGATGGTCCCGTGTCCACCGGTGACGAACATCTTGATGATCTCGGCACCCTCTTTGATCTCGGCTCGCACCGAGCGCCGGAATTCGTCGGGTCCGTCACTCGGCCGGATGGCCCCCAGGGCGCCGATTTGCCACTGCGGCGGGTAGCTCCGGTCACCGGCATGCCCGGTGGTGCTCACGTCGCGGCTGCACGGCACCAGGCGGGGTCCGGTGATGAGGCCCCGCTCGATGGCGATCTTCATCGACGCGTCGATGGCGAAGGGCGCTCCGGCCGACACCGCGCTGGTGAAGCCACTGGTGACGAGCAGCTCAAGGCTGTTGACGGCGCGGACGGCCTGGAGCGCCATCGGCTCCTCGAGCCCGAAGGGAGCGGGCGTGGCGCCGAGCTCGTGGTAGGTGGCGTGGAAGTGGCAGTTGACCAGTCCCGGCATGATCGTCCGGCCGGCGAGGTCGACCACGCGGTCGTCGCCCCGGGTGTCGGGGGGCGGCCCGGAACCGGCGGCGGTGATCCGATCGCCGTCCACGGCCACATGGGCGTCGGGAATCGACGATCCGTCACCGTCGACGACCGTGGCGCCGGTCAGGAGCAGCCGTGTCACCCGGTCGCCACCGTGCGCCCAGTGGTCACGGCTCGACCACCACCTTGATGGCGTCGGTCCGGCGGTCGCCGGCCACCCGGAAGGCGTCGGCCGCCTCGTCCAGGGGGAAGCGATGGGTGATCACCAGGTCCGGCAGCTCGGGCACCGCCTCGAGCACCCGCACGGCGTCCTCGAACTCGGACGATCCGTGGTGGTGGCCGTAGGTGAACGCGGGCACGAGGTTGACCTCCTTCATCTGGAAGCCGAGGTCGAGGACGACCGGGTCCCAGAAGCTGCCGAGCATGCCGACCGTGCCGCCCGGGCGCACCAGCTCCACCGCCCGGTCCATCGAGCCCTGCACGCCCGCCGCGTCCAGCACGATGTCGTACCCGCTACTGGCACCGCCACCGGCACCCGCACCGGCGATCGGGCGGGCGCCGAGACGTTCGCCCGACTCCACCCGCCGGACCCGGTTGGCCACCAGGTCGACATCGGCGCCGAGGTTGCGGGCGGCGGCGATGGTGCAGAGCCCGATGGGGCCTGCGCCGATCACCAGGATCCGGGCGCCGGCGGTCACGCCGGCACGATTGATGCCGTGCAGAGCGACGGCGATGGGCTCGACCAGGCAGGCGTCGGAGAGCGCCAGCGTCGCCGGGAGCGGTTTGGCACACCGCGGATCGACCCATGCCTCGTCGGCCAGGCCTCCGTCGAGGCTGATTCCGTACAGGGAGCCGAGGGCCTGTGCACAGAGCTGCTCGTCGCCGGCTCGGCAGTGCTCGCAGTCGCCACAGCTGCGGACTGGGAGCACGGCCACCGGTGAACCGTCGTCCAACCGTCCACAGAACTCGTGGCCGAGCGTCACCGCCGAGGGTCCGAACGACACCAGGTGGAGATCGGACCCGCAGATGCCGGACGCCGCCACCCGCACCCGCACGGCGCCGTCAGGTCGGGGTGGTACGTCCACGACCCGGATGCCGTCGTCGGTGTTTCTGACGCCGCGCACCGGTCAGGCGCCCAACGCGGAACGTCGATCGGCGACGGCGAGCACGTGGGCGTCGGCACCGGTGATGTGGGAGACGTGGACGGTTATGAATTGCTGTTCGTAGGGCTGCGCCTGGTGGGCATCGAACGCCGCCTCGGACTCCCAGCATTCGAAGAAACGGAACCGGCAGGGCTCCTCGAGGTCCGTGGACCACCAGTGGTCCACACATCCGGTGTCCTGACGGCTACGGCGACTGACCGCCTCCAATGCGGCGACGGTCCGGTCCCGCTCGTCCGACGGGAAGTCCAGGCAGCCGGTCGGCGCGTGCATGGTCGTCCCCCTTCGGTCGTCGTTCCCACAGCAGGCGTGGCGAGGCGGTGGTGCCCGCACCCGCTGTCGCGGCGGAAATCTAACATCCCGCCGGACACGGGGCCCTTGGAAGGGCGGCCGGCGGCGTGGCGGCCGGCGGCGTGGCGGGCGGGAACAGGCGGCCCGGGGGAGGGGTTGGACGGTTCGAGTCTCGATCGTGGCGATCGCGACTCGATCCTGAGAGGAGTCGCACCATGGTGACCACGCTGGTGAAACCGCTCTACACGGCAGAGGCGACGGCTGTCGGTGGCCGTGAGGGCCACGTCCGCAGCAGCGACGGGCTGCTCGAGGTCGACCTGCAACCACCGGTGGAGATGGGTGGGCCGGGGGGTGCCACCAATCCCGAGCAGCTGTTCGCTGCAGGGTACGCGGCCTGCTTCCAGAGCGCGTTGGGCGTTGTCGCCCGGCGGAAGAAGGTCAGCGTCGACGGATCCACGGTCGAGGTGAAGGTGAGCATCGGCACCATCGAGGGTGGTGGGTTCGGGCTGGCGGTGGCGATTGCCGTGCATCTCCCCGGCGTGCCCGACGACACGGCCCAGGAACTCACCGCCGCTGCCCACGAGGTCTGCCCGTACTCCATCGCGACGCGAGGGAACATCGGGGTGACGCTCGCCGTCATGTGAGCGGTCCGTGCCGAACCGAGCGGTGTGCTGCTCGGGTGACCTCAAGCCGGCGTCGCCGTCTGCCGATGGAAAGGAGGGATCCCTCCGTGGGGCCAGAAGGGCGGCGAAGGCGTGCTGGACGAGCGTCGGGATGCGATGGCGGCCCGCACCGTCACACCGGAAGAGTTCGCCGTGGTGATTGCTGAAGACCGCCACCTCGCTGTCGAGTTCCACCAGTACCGCGCCCTGGGCGATACTGCCGACGCCCTCCAGCTCGTTACCGAGTTGGCGACGGAGATCCTTGCGCACTCCCGTCACGCGGCAATGGGCAAGCCTGCGGTGCACGACCGGTCGTTGCTGACGTCGGTCAGCCTGATCGAGGAGGTCGCCGTGCGCAGCGACCAGCGGGGCGACGAGGTCCAGGCGTCGTGGTGCCGGTCACTGTGCCACGTACTCGCCGGCGGGGAGTAGTCGAGCTCCCGTCCGCTCAAGACACCCGTTGGGTCCGGTCGATCAGCCCGGTTCTCTGGATCTGCCTGTACCTTCCCCGTGCCTTCGTACCGGGATCGGGGCCAGTTTCCGCGGTTCCAGTATTAAGCATATACTTTGAGCTAATGCTCAAATAAGGTGTGGACCATGGCCAAAGCTGGAACTGCGAGCAGGGTGGGAGGGCGGACCTCGGGTCGATCGGCAGGCACCCGTCAGAGGCTCATCGAGGCAGCGATCGAGACGCTCAAGGTCCATGGACCTGCCGGCGCGAGCGCACGGGTCATCGCCGAGCGGGCTCACGCGAACCAGGGGCTGGTCTCCCATCATTTCGGGTCCGTGGTCAACCTGCTGTTGGCGGCACTGGACCACGTGAGCGCCCTTCGGATGGGGCACAGCCGCGCCCGGCTCGGCGAGGTTCCCGGCCCGACGGACCTCGTCGCGGTGGCGACCGCCATCTTCCGTGAGGAACTGGACGCCGGGCACGTCGACGTCCTGACTGAGATGATCGCCGGTGCCTCCTCGACCCCGGGCTCGGACCAGAGGTGGCCGCACGCATCGACCCTGGTTCTTGTTCGCCCGGGACGCCATCGAACGGGCGCTCGGCGACTCAACGCTCGGTACCGTCGTGCCCTTCGGGGACATTGCCTAGGGACTCCTTGCCCTCTATCTCGGGCTCGAGATGCTGACCCATCTCGACGGAGACCGGACCCACGCGATCGACCTGTTCTCCCATGTCGAACGCTTGGCCCCGCTTCTCGGAGCGCTCCCGCCGCCAGCTCACGGACCGGGCACGCCATGATCGCCGGACGACGTCCGTGAACGAAACCCCCGAGTGGCCGATCCCGGCGGGTGACACGATGACAGCTCGATGGACGACCGGGAGCACCGCCCTGCTGTGCAGCTCGCTGATGGCCCTTGGCGCTGCGGCTGCCGTGTTCACCTTCGGGGTCATCGTGACCACGGCCGTTTACGGATCCAGGATGGCGTGGCTTTTCGGGGTGGTCCTTCCGCTCCTAGCCGGTTCCGCCGCTCTGGCGCGGTGCGCCATTCGCATGTCGAAACGCCCGGTAGTGCCGGTGGCCGCTGTTGCTGATCGGGGTCCGGAGCGCGCGGATCCGGGTGCGATCAGGCGGGACGGTGCAGCCCGGACCCTGCTGGTCATCTCACTTGTCTTGTTCGCTCTGCCGTTCGTCCTGGCCGCGTGCTGGCTTTCTGTCTACGGGTTGCTGATCGTCACCTATTGGCTCCGGCACTGACCCGATGGAGTCAGGCGTTCTGGCGGACGATCAGGGCGCCGAGGGCGACGGAGAAGAGCGCGCCCATCACGATGTCGAAGATGGCACGACCACGACCGTAGGCGCCTGGTCGATGGTTGAGCTGCGCCAGCGCGCAGATGCCGAGGACCAGCGCCAGGGGAGCCGGCGCGAGAAGGACGGAGCACAGGCCGACGTATCCGGCAATGATCGACAGCGGGGTCAGGCCGACGGGCATGAGCAGCCGCGTAGCTGCATCCGACGGATCGAGGCAGCCGGCCGGATACCGATCGGGCGCCGGCCCGAGCGCCGCGGTCCGCTGGGCGCCGTCGTGGTGGCGGAGCGGGGCCATCGACCACGGATCCCGATACCAGCCTGGTGCGAAGCCGTGTCCCGAGTGTCCATCGATCGGGGAGTTCACCTGGCGTCAGTCCCCGTGAACCCGGATGGACGGGCGTCACCACCGTCCGCTCCGGATGCCCGGAATTCCGCAGAAGTCGGAGGAGCAACCGTCCGGACCATCGCACCGGAAGTGCGGTGGACAGGACCTACGCTTTTCTTCGACGGAAGCGTCATCACCGCGACGATGATGATCGCCAGGAGGACGACTGCGCCGATCACCCACAACCACACCCACAGCTCGCTGTCGCGGATCAACCGGGGTGGCGGCACCGGCCACTGTTGTTCCGGGTCGTGATGGGCGTCCCCGGACTCCGACGGAGCGTGCTCTTCGGGATCCGCCTCCCTCGGGTTCACGCTGGATACAGACGATTCGCCGTTGCCAACCGTCTCCTGCCCGTCCCCCAGCCCTGCGTCGCTCATCGTGATCCCGCCTTTTGCCGGGCATCTCGAGGCCCTACCGGGAGTATCGTCGCCGGACCCAGCCGCCTTGAGCGTGTAACCATTGTGAGAGGTACTGGATGTTCGAGACCGGACGGATCATCCTGCAGCCTGGCAGCCACCTGCGGCCGGGTGCCGCCAGCTGGTGCCGAGGTGAACATCTCAGGTCGGCCTTCAGAGGAGTACAGGACGACGCCATCATGCGGCAGGCGTGGTGCACAACTCGATCAACGGCGGTCGGACGGAGGCGCACAACGGGCCTCCCTGGGATTCGGTCCGGACGAGGCTTCCGACCAACAGCCCCGTGACCACGGCGCGGTCGTCCCCGTCGCTGGATCCCGATGTGGATGTTCCGGTGACCATCAGGAGCATCGGTGCCGGGCCTGCAGGAGCCACCAGGAAGGTCGGTGGCTTCGATCCGGATCTCCACCACGTCAGTACGGACCTGGCACCGATCGGCGGGCCCGCAGGGTGGTGTCGGAGACCGCCCCGCCGACCAGCTGCTCGGCATCCACCCACGAGCAGCCCGTGAACAGTCGGTTGAGCATGGCTTCGAAGCAGATCCGGTCGGGGATCCTTGGTCGATGGCACCCCAGCGGGTGGGACTGGTCCGGGACGGGGTCAGGGGTTCCACTGCTGCCCAGACGGTATCTACCACTTCGGGCTCGAGTGCGCGCATGAGTCGGTGACCTCCACTTGGTCGTTGGTTGGGACGCACCCAGAATCAAATCTGGGCCTACACAACGACCGGTGGATGGTCACCTATCCGCACGGCCTCTAAGCTTGAACCCCTTGCAGGTCGCTGAACTGGGGAAAGGTGACAGGTGCGACTGAGTATCGGCGGAAAGTGACCGACCGAGCCGGACGAGGCCGTGTCAGCGCCGGAAGTGGTGGGTCTGTGTTCGACCCTCCTTTCTTCAGATAGCTGTTCCGCAATCAAAGGAAGGCCAGCGATGGACCTCGCAGAGGCAGGGCGGACACACCGAGAAGTGATGCGCCTCGAGCCGCAAACGCCATCAACCCCGTACTCCGTGCCGACGCGCGACTTCCTCTTTAGCGAGATCTGGACCCGTCCAGGGTTGAGCCGGCGGGATCGAAGATGGGCGACACTTACCTGCGTGGCGGCCGCCGAAGCACCCGAACCGATCGATGCCCACGTCTATGCCGCGCACGTTTCGCCAGCCCCCCAGTCCGGCGATATCGCCGGAACGGAGATGGATGAGATCGTTCTGCAGTTCTCGGCATACTGCGGGCTCGCCAAGGGCGAGGCACTGAGCGACGTAGTCGAGAGCGCCTGGGCACGAATCAACGCCTGCGCATGAGCGATGACCTAGGTACACCGAATCTGCGGCTGGAGCGGCAGGGACGGATCGCGTGGTGCGTTATTGACCGTCCTTCAGCCAGGAATGCGTTCACCCCCGCGATGTACTACGGGATCAAACGAGCCGTCAGGCTCGTCAACACCGATCCCGAGCTCGCCGCCTTGATCATCACCGGCGTCGGCGACGTTTTTGCACCGGGAGGGGACCTGGGCGGTCGAAGAGAAGAAGGAGAGTCGTCACCCGACGCGATGGGCCACGACGTTCTTCCGTTCCTCGCGATCCGGGACAGCCAGGCGCCGATCATCGCCGCGGTCAACGGCATCTGTCAGGCCGGCGGTCTGCTGGTCGCCATGATGGCCGATATCGCAGTTGCGAGCGACCGGGCGACGTTTCGCGTGCCGGAACTCCTGAGGGGGATACCCGACGCGACCTTTGCGGCGGCTCTGCCGGCCCACGTCGGCCTGGCGATGGCCAGAGACCTCTTGCTTTCAGCCCGCTCTTTTGATGCGGCTGAGGCGCTTCAGATGGGCGTGCTGTCGCGTGTCTGCCAGCACGATGATCTGCGAGACGCGGCCCTGGAGGCCGCCCGTCAGGTGCTGCGGACCGCACCGATGGCCCGGGCGCAGGTGAAGCGCATGATGAACGAGCGCTACGGGCTCATCGACTACCAGACGATGTTCTGGGCGCTAGAGCACTCAGAGGAACCGCGTGAAGGCATGCGAGCGTTCATGGAGAAGCGGTCGCCGGCGTGGGTGCCTCATGACCGATGAGTTCGGCCAACGCCCCGGCAGGGAAGACGTTGTGACTCTGACAACGGGCGGAGGTGTGACTATGTTCGAACCCCTCGTTAGGTCCTTGAACTGGGGGAACGTGGAGCGTGAGGCTCAATTCTGGCTGAATCCGAACGCTCAAGCCGTGTGAAGCGACGTCGGCGCCGGAAGAGATGGGACTATGTTCGAGCTCTTGTTGAGCATGGCGAGTTCCGGCGGGGAAGCCATGATTCCAGGATCGGCGAACTGGCCAGGGGATCGGGCTCTTCGTGCTCAGGAATGCGGGTCAGGCTCGGTGACGAGTAGATCGTTGTGAAAGGACTCGACGGCTACACGAGACCGATCTTCCGCCTTGACGGCCATCTCGATCGAAGCCTTGCCGTTCTGGACTGAGAAAACCACTGGGTGCTCCCCCAGTCGCTTCACGGCTTCGGCCGGGCTACCAACTTCCGTGGGCGGAACGTCGGCCACAACGAGCTGATCTCTGAACATGAATGCCGCCTTCGACCACAACAGCACGTTGTTGAGCCAGCGCCCCGGGCCCCGCTTCCACTTTGCTTGCAACCGTGGCAGCTCACCATCGGAGACACGAATTGCGCTGCTGAACTCACCGGGCTGGCGCTTCAGCCAGCGTCTGCGTCCGACGACAAAGGCCACGACGACGATGAGGTCCACTCCCAAGACTGCATGCAACGCAATCAACATGGCGCGCGGACCGACCGCTCAGATGTACATCCCGCCGTTGACGCCGATGATCTGCCCGGTGATGTACCCCGCGTCCTCGGAGCACAAGAACTCACTGGTGGCTGCGATGTCGTCCGGCGTCGCCGCGCGCCCAATGGGGACCATCGCCCCCAGGACGTCGATGCTCGGCACGTCCCCCTTCTCCCCGGCATGCCTCGCCATCGGGGTGTCGACGATCGTCGGGGGAATGGTGTTGACGGTGATGCCCTGCGCGGCGAACTCCCGGGCGAACGCCTTGGTGAGTCCGATCACGCCGCCCTTCGATGCCACGTAGTGCGCCATGTGGGGCGCTCCGGACTGGGCACTCGACGAGGAGATTGTCACGATGCGGCCCCAGCCCTCGGCGACCATGTCCGGTACCGCCAGCTGCATGCAGACGAAGGTTCCGGTCAGATTGACGGCCAGGATGTGGTCCCACTTCTCGGACGTGATGTCGGCCACCGCGTCGAAGGATTCAATGCCCGCGCTGGTTACGAGGATCGTGACCGGTCCGAACTGTGCCCGCACTTCGGCGAACACCTGCTCGAGCGCCCCCCGGTCAGCGACGTCGACCTCGTAGGCAGCGGCACGGGACCCTCGTTCGGACAGGTCGGCCGCTGCCGCTTTCGCTCCGGCGCCGTCGCGGTCGAGCAGGGCGACGGCATGCCCGGCCTCGGCCAACCGGTGGGTGACACCCAGCCCGATGCCCGATGCCGCCCCGGTGACGACAGCCACGCGGGCGCTCATTTTGGTGCCTCCGTCGGGGTGAACTCGATGTGGAGGTCGTGGAGCCCGCGGAGCACCCAGGTTGGCTCATACTCGAACCGGCGGGCGCCGGGTGGGCCGTGGTGTTCCTCGGAGAGCCTGATGTCCCGCATCCGGTCGAGGATGCGTTCGATGCTGATGCGGCCCTCGGCACGGGCCAGGGGACCCCCGGGACAGGAGTGGGCCCCGCGCCCGAAGGCGAGATGCTCCTTGGCGTTCGGCCGGTCGACCTTGAACTCGGCAGGATCCTCGAACCGCCGGGGGTCACGGTTGGCTGCGCCGTTCAGCAGCATGACCGGGGTCCCCGGCGCAATGTCGACCCCGCCGACGTTGACCGCCCGGCGGGCGAGCCGGAAGTCGGCCTTCACGGGGCTCTCGATCCGCAGTGCCTCCTCGATGAAGTCGGGGATGCGCTCGCGGTGGGTCCGTAGCTCGTCCTGCAGCTCCGGGTATTCGGCGAGGTACTTGAGCCCGGTGGCGAGGAGGCGGGCGGTCGTCTCCTGGCCGGCTGCGAAGAGGAACCCGGCGGTCCGGACGACGGCCACCACATCAGGGGTCGACCCGTCCGGGTACTTCGCCAGGGCGAGGTCGGTCAGGACGTCGTGGCGCGGGTTGTCCCGCCGGTCCTCGATGTAGTTGGTGAACCAGTCGTCGAGCGACGACAGCAGATTGAGCGAGGACGGATCCTCGTCGTCCACACCCGACTGGTCGTGCGCGGCGCCGATCTCCCCAGGCGTTGTGCTCAATCCGAAGATCTTACGGAGTTCCGGGTGGTCCTCCTCGGGCACGCCCAGGACGTCGGCGACGGCGAGCATGGCGAAGGGCTGGGCATACGCTCCGATGAACTCGCAGTGGCCGTCGGCGATGAACTCATCGAGCTGCCTGTCGACAGCGCGCCACATGAACGCCTCGTTCTCCCTGAGCCGCTTCGGGGTCATCAGCCGCATCAGCAGTGCCCGCTCCTTGGTGTGCATGGGCGGGTCCATCGTGACCATGTGCTCGTTCATCGGGAGCTGGTCACGGTAACGCTCGATGAGCTCGCTGACATCGTCCCCCTCGAGCGGTTCGGGGAACGTGGCGAAGGGGCCGATCACCGAGATGCAGGAGGAGAACGTCTCGAGGTTCCGGTAGACCTCCGTCGCCTCGTCGTAGCCCGACACCGCCACCACGCCGTAGTGCGGCGTCGCCACCACCGGGCATTTCGAGCGGAGATACTCGAAATAGGGGTACGGGTCCTCGATCAGCGACTCGTCCATGAAGAAGTCAACCGCCTCGTAATTGCTCATGCCCTGCTCTCCTGTTGTCGATGCTGAGCGATTGCCTAGCATGGGCTCGGAGCGAGGTCAACAACGCCTGAAGGTCGGCTGGTATGGGTGCCAGGGCCGACGCTCTGGGATGCTGAGTGCGGATTCACCATCCTTCCTTCGGACGAGCGACGGGTGACGGGACATGGTTTCGAACCGCAGGATCGGCGCCGAGGACTCGAAGAGCCGCGCCGCGCTCCTCGACGCCACCGAGCAGATCATGCTGGAGGAGGGTTACGCCGCGGTGAGCTCTCGGCGCATCGCGCAGCGGGCCGACCTGAAGCCGCAGCTGGTGCACTACTACTTCCGGACGATGGACGACCTCTTCCTCGCCACATTCCGCCGACGCGCCGAGGTCGGTCTCGAGCATCTGTCGAAGGCCCTGACCTCCGGGCAACCCCTGCGGGCGCTCTGGGCATTCGGCGACGATCCGACGAGCACCGCGCTGAACATGGAGTTCGTCGCCCTGGCCAATCACCGCAAGTCCATCCGGTCCGAGATCGCCCACTATGCGGAGCTGTTTCGCGCCAAGCAGACGGAGGCCTTGGCCACGGTGATGGACGAGCAGGGGATCGACACCGATCGCTTCCCTCCTGTCGCCATCATGACCGTCATGACGAGCGTCTCGCAGATCCTGGTGTTGGAGGAGGGGTTGGGGATCGCAACCGGCCATGCGGAGACGCGTGCCCTGGTGGCGCGCCTTCTTGGTGATGCCGGACGGGGCGGAATGCCGTAGCCCCGTGGGCCCGCCGCGGGGCCGAACGTCAGGCAGAGCGCGTAGATCCGGGTGTGGCGCTCAGCGACCGACCAACCGGCTCATCCGGCCCGGAGTTCGCGCTTGAGCACCTTGCCGGACGGGTTGCGCGGCAGCGCATCGAGGAACGTGATCTCCTTCGGGACCTTGTAGCGCGCCAGCTGGGCGCGGCAGTGCTCGAGGAGCTCCTCCGTCGTCACGGTCACGCCCTCGCGCAGGACCACGAACGCCACCGGGACTTCGCCCCATCGGTCGTCGGGACGGCCCACGACGGCTACTTCGAGAACCGATTCGTGTTCGTAGAGCACCCGCTCGACCTCCGAGCTGGCGATGTTCTCCCCGCCCGACACGATCATGTCCTTGAGGCGGTCGACGATGAAGAGGTAGCCGTCCTCGTCGCGGACGCCGATGTCCCCGGTGTGGAACCAGCCGCCGGCGAACGCCGC
>JBKQRT010000225.1:0-8952 GCA_052143895.1 Acidimicrobiales bacterium
ACCGAGCGCTCGCGGCAACTGGGCCGATGAGCTGCGGTAGGCCACCACGGTCGCCACGGTCGCCACGGTCGCCACGGTCGCCACGGTCGCCACGGTCGCCACGGTCGCCACGGTCGCCACGGTCGCCACGGTCGCCACGGTCGACCGGGGAGCAGGCGCCGGCCTCCGGCTGACCGGTCCGAGATGAGCCAGCCCGGCATCTTCTTCCTCTCCGACTACGGCACGGCCGACGAGTACGTCGGGGTGGTGCACGCCGTGCTTCTTCGCCTGGCACACGGTGTGCCGGTGGTGGACCTCACCCACGAGGTCGCCCCCTTCGACGTGGAGGCCGGCTCATTGCTGCTGGCGCGCTGTGCGCCGTACCTCGGGGCGGGCGTGGTCCTGGCTGTGGTCGATCCCGGCGTAGGCACCGATCGGCGAGGGGTCGCCGTCGGCCTCGACCCCGGTGGGCCCGATTGGCTGGTCGGGCCGGACAACGGTCTGCTGACCCCGCTGGCCGTCTCCCTCGGGGGTCCGCGCCGGCTGGTCGAGCTGGACCCGGGTGCGGCCCGTCCGGCCCGGGCCGGACCGGTGCCCGCCGGGTCCGACCGGACGATCCGGACCTTCGACGGCCGGGACGTCTTCGCACCGGCCGCCGCCCACCTGGTGCGGGGGGGCGATCCGCAGGAGCTCGGTCCGGCGGCGGATCCCGGCTCGTTGGTCCGGGCGCCGGCCACGTCTCGCCGGGCCGCCGAGCGGATCGAGGACGGCCCGGCGGGCCCGGTGGCGGTCACCACGGTGCGCCGGGTCGACCGGTTCGGCAATGTCGAGCTGGGCCTCGAGCCGGCGGCGCTGGCGGCGACGGGGCTCACCACCGGCCGGACGGGACTCGTGTGCGTGATCGAAGCGGACGGGGCCGACGAGGGCCCGGCCGGCCGGGCCGGAATCGACCGGTCGGCGGCCGGACCAGGGAGGCCCGTCAGGGTGCGGCTCGTCCGGGCGTTCAGCGACCTCGGCCCCGGCGAGCTGGGACTGCTGCTCGACAGTGCCGGTCGTGTGGCCGTGGTCCTCGACCGCGCCTCGGCCGCCCGACACCTCGGCCTCTCCGGACCGGGGGACGTCGTCCGCATCGGACCGGCTGCCGCCGACGCCACCGGCCACTGACCGGCCGGACGATCCGGCTTTCCGGCGGACCCTCCCAGGTCCTACGATCCGACCGGTGCCTGCGGACCCGTCATCGACGCCGAGCCAGAGGGACGGCCAACCCGTGCCGCCACCCCGGAGGATTCCTGAGGCCACCGTGGCCCGCCTGCCCGTCTACCAGCGGATCCTCGAGGAGCTCCTGCGCTCCGGCACCACCACCGTCTCCTCGGAGCTGCTCGCCTCGTCCGCCCGCGTCAACGCGGCCAAGGTGCGCAAGGACCTCTCGCTGCTGGGATCCTTCGGCACCAGGGGCGCGGGCTACGACGCCGCCTTCCTCATCGAGCAGATCGACCGCCAGCTCGGCCTCGACCGGATCTGGCCGGTCGTCATCGCCGGCATCGGGAACCTGGGACGGGCGCTGGCCCGGTCGCAGGGGTTCGCGGCCCGCAACTTCAGCGTGACCGCGCTGCTCGACACGGACCCCGCCATCATCGGGGAGCTGGTGGACGGCGTGGCGGTGCACCATCCGGACGACCTGCCCCTCATCGCCGAGGAGACCCCGCTGGCTATCGGGGTCATCACCACCCCGGCGTCGGTGGCCCAGCGGGTCGCCGACATCATGGCCGGGTCGGGCGTGCGATCCATTCTCAACTTCGCACCCCGCGTGCTCGAGGTGCCCCCCGACGTCCTGCTTCGCTACGTCGATCTGAGTATCGAGCTCCAGGTCATGAGCTTCTACCAGTCGAGGCTGGCCGACAGTGCCGGTGACGCCGGAATGCCGGTCATCCGGTCGATCGGGCTCACCAGTTCCTCGTCCGACTGATCCCCCGCTGCCTGGGGCCGCGGCGATCCGACCTACTCTTGGGGGGTGGACCCGCGCCGACGACGCCCGACCGAGTGGGACGGTGACCAGTGCCGCCAGGTGGATTCGACGGCGGATGAGGCGGTGGCTGCATGTCGGTGATCGTCGTGGGCGTCGAGCACGACACCGCTCCGCTCGAGCTGTTGGAACGGGTGGCAGTGACCGACGGCGCCCTGCCGAAGGCGCTCGTCTCCCTGCGGGACCGGTCCAACCTGTCCGAGGCGGTCATCCTCTCGACGTGCCTGCGCACCGAGGTCTACGCGGTGGTCGAGCGCTTCCACGACGGCGTCGCCGACCTGCAGGACTTCCTCGCCACCGTCAGCGGGAGCTCCGTCGACGGCCTGGCCGATATCCTGACCATCCGCTTCGACGACGATGTGGCCCATCACCTCTTCACCGTGGCCGCCGGGCTCGACTCGGCCGTGCTCGGCGAGTCCGAGGTCCTCGGCCAGGTCCGGCGGGCGTGGGAGAAGGCCCAGCAGGAGCGCGTCTCCGGTCCGGTGCTCGGGGCACTGTTCCGCCACGCCGTCGAGGTCGGCAAGCGTGTCCGTTCGGAGACGGCGATCGCCCGGGGCATCACCTCGCTGTCCCACGGGGCGGTGGCCCTGGCCGCCGGGCGGCGGGAGGGGGGACTGGCCGGTTCCCACGTCCTGGTGGTCGGCGCGGGGGAGATGGGGGAGGGGGTGGCCCAGGCGCTCGACGGCCATCACGCCTCCCGGGTGGTGGTGGCCAACCGCTCGGCGGAGCGGAGCCGGGCGCTGGTATCCGCCCTGCCGGACACCATCGCGGAGGAGGTGCGCTCCGCCACCCTCGGCGGGCTCGGTCCGCTACTCGCCTCCTCCGATGTGGTCTTCACCTCGGTGGGGACCACCCACCCGATCATCGACCGGGACATGCTGGCGACCGCGGCGGCCGGGCGGCACGGCGAGCCGGCCCTGCTGGTGGTCGACCTGGGCGTGCCCCGCAACGTGGAACCGGCGGCCGCCGCCGTGGCCGGCGTGGTCCTGCTCGACATGGACGTGCTGCGTTCCGCCGTCGCCGAAGCGCTGTCCGGTCGCCAGGACGAGGTGGCCGGTGCCACCCGCATCGTGGGCGACGAGGTCGAGCGGTATCGGGTGGCCTCGCGGGCCCGCGATGCCGCGCCGATGGTCTCGGCATTGCGATCGCGGGTCGAAGCGGCGCGCCAGCTCGAGTTTGAGCGGCAGCAGGGCAAGCGCTCGGACCTCACCGATGCCCAGTGGGAACAGGTGGACGCCGTCACCCGGGCGATGGTGGCCAAGCTGCTCCACCAGCCCACCGTGGCGCTGAAGGACGCGGCCGGAACGCCGAGAGGCGAGCGCCTGGTCGAGTCACTCCGCACCCTCTTCGACCTCTAGCCGGTGGTGGACCGGTCGTCCGCGTCGTGAGCGATCGGCAGTCACTCCGGCTGGCCACCCGCGGGTCACCGCTGGCCCTGTGGCAGGCCCACCGGGTCGCCGCCCTGCTGGCCGAGGGTGGGACGGCCTCCTCGCTCGTCGTGGTCGAGACCGTCGGGGACCGTCGGGTCGACGTCCCGCTGGACCGGCTCGGGGGACAGGGCGTCTTCGTGAAGGAGGTGCAGGCGGCGGTGGTCCGCGGCGAGGCGGATGCCGCCGTCCACTCGGCCAAGGACCTCCCGGCGTCCGCCGAGCTCGCCGTTCCCGGGCTGGTGCTGGCGGCGGTGCCGGAGCGGGCCGATCCGCGGGACCTGTTGGTCGGGGGCGGTGTCGACACCCTCCCGACCGGCTCGCTGGTGGCCACCGGGTCGGCGCGGCGTCGCGCCCAGTTGGCGAACCTCCGGCCCGACCTCACCTTCACCGGCCTCCGCGGCAATCTGGCCACCCGTCTCGCCGCCGTCGGCGTGGACGGGGTGACCGCCGTGCTGGTGGCCAAGGCGGCGGTCGACCGGATCGGATGGGTACCTCCGGAGGGAGTGCCCGTCGAGATCCTCGACCCGCCGAGGATGCTGCCCCAGGTCGGACAGGGGGCGATCGCGGTGGAGTGCCGGACGGACGACGAGGGCACCGGGGCCGTGCTCGGTGCCATCGACGACCCCGCCGCCGGTCCCCTGCTCACGGCCGAGCGGGCCTTCCTGGCCGCGCTGGGCGGGGGGTGCACCCTGCCGGTCGGGGCCCAGGCCACGTGGATCGGGGACGGCCCGTCCCGGGACGCAGCCGCGCCGATGTCGGTCACCGGCATGATGGCGTCCCCGGACGGGCTGATCGTGTTGCGGCACCGGCAGGACGGCGCCGACCCCGAGGAGCTCGGCGCGGCCGTCGCCCGGTACCTGCTCGACGAGGCGGGGGGTCGTGAGCTCGGCGACTGGGCCAGCGGCCCGGGCGAACCCACCGGGTCCGAACCGGTGGCGACATGACGGTGGCGCTGGTCGGGGCGGGCCCGGGCGACCCCGGCCTGCTCACGGTGCGGGGTGCCGAGCTGCTCGGCCGCGCCGAGGTCGTCGTCCACGACCGGCTCGTCGCACGCGACCTCCTCGACATGGCCCCGGCCGACGCCGAACTGGTCGACGTGGGCAAGGCGCCGGGGGCGCCGGTCAGCCAGTCGGAGATCAACGCCTTGCTGGTCGCCCACGGTCGGGCCGGACGCCGGGTGGTGCGCCTCAAAGGCGGTGACCCGTTCGTCCTCGGCCGCGGCGGCGAGGAGGCCGAGGCGCTGCGCCGGGCCGGTGTCGATTTTGAGGTCGTCCCCGGCGTGAGCTCGGCGTTCGCTGCCCCGGCGGCGGCCGGCATCCCGGTGACCCACCGGGGGCTCGCCACCTCGGTGAGCGTGGTCACCGGCACCGTCGGCGACCGGTCCGCCCCTGGCGGCGTCGACTGGGACGCACTCGGCCGTGCCGGCGGCACTCTGGTGATCCTCATGGGGATGGCCGAGCGGGCCCGCATCGCCGAGGCCCTCATCGCGTCCGGGCGGGACGGGGCCACGCCCGTGGCCGTCGTGCACTGGGGGACGACGTCGCGACAGCAGGTTGTCCGCACCACCCTCGCCGGGCTGGCCTCGGTCGATCTGCCCGCGCCGTCGGCCATCGTGGTCGGTGCCGTGGCCGAGCTGGATCTCCGTCCGGCCGCCGGCGACGTGGGACCGCGGTGACGAGGACGCCGCTCCGGGGCCGGCGCGTGGTCGTCACCCGGGCCCGTGCCCAGGCATCTGGGCTGGCCGCCCGCCTCACCGCCCTGGGGGCGACCGTCATCGAACTGCCGGTCATCGCCGTCGAGGACCCGGAGGACGGGGGCCGGTCGCTTGCGGACGCGGCCGACCGGCTGGTGGCCGGCGCCTACGGCTGGGTGGTGCTCACGTCGTCGAACGCGGCGGACCGGCTCCTCGCCGCGCTCGGGGGCCGGCCGGTCCCCGCCGCGCTCCGGTGGGCGGCGGTCGGGAGCGGCACGGCCCGCCGGCTCGCCGACGCCGGCTTCTCCGCTGACCTGGTGCCGGACGTCGCCGTCGCCGATGCGGTGGCCGAGGCCTTCCCCTCCGCTGTCGCGGCAGGGTCGTCGGCCACCGGGGAGGGAGCCGCGTTCGGCACTGCCGTTCTCTTCCCACGGGCGGAGACGGTCCGGAGCGCGCTGGTCCCCGGTCTCCGGGCCAAGGGGTGGCCGGTCGACGAGGTGGTGGCCTACCGCACGGCGGCCGGCCGGCCGGCCGCGGGCGCGGCGGCCGATGCCGTCGCGGCCGACGCCGTGGCCTTCACCTCGTCGTCCACCGTGGAACGCACCGTCGAGCTGCTGGGTGCCGACCGCATCCCCCCGGTCGTCGTGACCATCGGCCCGGTGACCTCGGGGTCGGCCCGCGCCGCCGGCCTCGAGGTGGCGGCCGAGGCGAGCCCGCACACCGTCGAGGGCGTGGTGGACGCGCTGGTCGCCGTACTCGCGCCGGACCGGCCAACGCCGCCGCCCCGGTGAACCTGCCGTAGGCTTGCAGCCAGTGTCCACTGACCACGTTCCCGACGCCCGCCCCGGCCCGTCCGCCGGATTCCCGGCGCGACGGCCCCGGCGGCTGCGGCGCGGCCCGGCCATGCGCCGCCTCGTGGCCGAGACCCGCCTGTCGGTGGACGACCTGGTGGCCCCCCTCTTCGTGGCCGACGGCATCGACGAACCGCAGCCGGTGGCCTCGCTGCCCGGGGTGGTCCAGCACACCGTCGACTCGGTGGCCGGCGAGGTCAAGCGGCTGTGCGCGCTCGGCGTGCCCGCCGTGATCCTCTTCGGCGTGCCCCGCCCCGAGGACAAGGACGCCCTCGGCTCCCATGCCGCCCGGGCCGACGGCATCACCCAGCGCGCCCTCCGCTCGGTCCGCGACGCGGTGGGCGACACCGTGGTGGTCATGGCCGACTGCTGCCTCGACGAGTTCACCGACCACGGCCACTGCGGGGTGGTCGACCCGGTCACCGGCGAGGTCGACAACGACGCAACCCTCCCGCTCTACGCCGAGCTGGCGCGCTCGCAGGCCGCCGCCGGTGCCGACATGATCGCGCCCAGCGGCATGATGGACGGGCAGGTCGCCGCCATCCGGGCGGCCCTGGACGGATCCGGATTCGTGCACACCGCGGTGCTCGCCTACGCCGCCAAGTACGCCTCGGCGCTCTACGGCCCTTTCCGGGACGCAGCCCAGGTGGCGATCGCCGACGGCGGTGACCGCAAGGGGTACCAGCAGGATCCGGCCAACCGCCGCGAGGCGACGGCTGAGGTCGCGCTCGACGTGGCCGAGGGTGCGGACCTGGTCATGGTCAAGCCCGCCCTCACCTACCTCGACGTCATCGCCGACGTGCGGGCCGCCTTCGACCTGCCGGTCGGCGCCTATCACGTGAGTGGGGAGTACGCCATGGTCAAGGCAGCCGCCGAACGTGGGTGGATCGACGGCCCCGCCGTGGCCATGGAGCAGATCACCGCGGTGAAGCGCGCCGGTGCCGACTTCGTACTGACCTACTTCGCCGACGAGCTGGCCGAGGCCCTCGGTGGCTGAGCACGCCGTCTCGGACGCGCTCTTCGAGCGCGCCCGGCGGGTCATCCCGGGTGGCGTCAACTCGCCGGTGCGGTCGTTCCGCTCGGTGGGGGGACATCCCTACTTCGTGGCCCGGGGCGAGGGCGCCTACGTATGGGACGCAGACGGCAACCGGCTACTCGACTTCGTGCAGTCCTATGGGGCGTCGATCCTGGGGCACGCCCACCCGGACGTGGTGCGGGCGGTGTCCGACGCCGCCGGCCGTGGCACCACGTTCGGGGCGCCGACCGAGGGCGAGGTGCTGCTGGCCGAGGCGATTTGCGCACGGGTGGACGGGTGCGAGCAGGTCCGGCTGGTGTCCTCGGGAACAGAGGCGGCGATGAGCGCCGTCCGGGTGGCCCGCGGGTTCACCGGGCGCTCGCGCATCCTCAAGTTCGCCGGTTGCTACCACGGCCATTCGGACGGGCTGCTGGCCGGGGGCGGGAGCGGCGTCGCCACGCTCGGGCTGCCCGACTCGGCCGGTGTGCCGGAGGTGGCGGTGGCCGAGACGGTGGTCGCGCCGTACAACGTCGTCCCCGACGTGGAAGAGCGGACGGCCTGCGTGATCGTGGAGCCGGTGGCCGCCAACATGGGGCTGGTGGCACCAGGGGAGGGGTACCTCCGCGACCTGCGCGCCGCCTGCGACGCGGCGGGCGCACTGCTGGTCTTCGACGAGGTGATCACCGGGTTCCGCCTCGGCCCGTCGGGCGCGTCGGGATGGTCGGGCGTGCGCCCGGACCTGTGGTGCTTCGGCAAGGTGATCGGCGGCGGCCTGCCGGTGGGCGCCTTCGGCGGGCGTGGCGACGTGCTCGCCGCACTCGCCCCGACCGGCCCCGTCTACCAGGCCGGCACCCTGTCGGGGAACCCCCTGGCTACCGCGGCCGGTCTCGCCGTGCTCGGTGCGCTTGACCTCGGCGACTACATCGCCTTGTCGTCCCGGGTGGCCCGGTTCGGTGCGGCGCTGGCCGAGATCCTCTCGACCGCCCTGCGCAAGGCGGGCACCAGCAACGCCCATGGCGAGCAGCTCGAAGCCCAGGTGCCCGTGGTCGGGCCGCTCCTCGGCCTGTTCTTCGTCCCAGTCGGATCGGGGCCCGTCTGCGGCTACGACGAAGCCGCCGCATCGGCCGCCACCGGCGTCTACGCCCGCTTCTTCCGGGCCATGCTCGACCGGGGCGTGGCTCTGGCACCGGGCCCCTACGAGGTCGCCTTCCCTTCCATGGCCCACGGAGATGCCGAGCTCGAGCTCGCCCTCGACGTGGCCTCGCACGCCATCATGGATGTCGTCGCCACCTGACCGGGCCACCGGCGCGCCCTGCACCGTGCCGGAGCTCGCCTCCTTCCGGTTCGACGGCGTGGAACGGGCCGGTACCCGCGGTGGGCCACCGCCGCGTGCGGGTCCGCTCACCCTGACGGTCGACGGGCAGGGCCTGGAGGCGACCGGCGCGCCATGGGGCGACCGGATCCGCGTCCCCTGGTCGGACGTCGACCGTGTCTCCCTC
Organism: Acidimicrobiales bacterium; assembly: GCA_052143895.1. Classification (GTDB taxonomy): domain Bacteria; phylum Actinomycetota; class Acidimicrobiia; order Acidimicrobiales; family RAAP-2; genus Bog-756. The sequence continues at coordinate 8,491 of JBKQRT010000225.1, forward strand.
GGCGTGACCACACCCGGGCCGTTCGGGAGCACCACCCCGTTCGAGGTGGAGGATCGGGGCGGGATCCTCCGGTTCGTCATCCACTCGGAGGCGGCACGCCCGGTGCGCATCGCAGCGTTCGACGAGCAGCTTGCCCGCTGGTCCACCGCGCCCGGCGTCCCGTCCTTCCCCCTCGACGGGCCGGACGGGTGGCACGGTGCCCCCCCACCGGTGCCCGCGGCACCGGCCGGACGTCGCAGCGGCACGCTCCAACGGCGCCCTCGGCGTCGGGTGGCCACCCTCGTGACCGGCATCGCCCTGGTGGCGGCCGGGATCGCCCTGGCCGCGGCCCTGCCCCGGAGCGTCCGCCCGGCCACCCGGGCGTCCGCGGTGCGGACGTCCCCCGACCAGCGCCTGGCCCAGGGGGTGCTGCTGACCCTCGCCGACCTGCCGGCCGGGTGGCGGGGGGGGGGGGGGGGGGGG
>JBKQRT010000226.1:0-2694 GCA_052143895.1 Acidimicrobiales bacterium
GGTGCGTGGTAGAACTCGGCGAAGGCGTCGATGAACAGCTTCCAGTTGCTCCCGACGTTGGCCCGGTACTTGTAGACCTGGGTCATCTCCCCGAACGGGTACCCCTCGAGCCCGGCGCCGAGGTCACCGAGGTACTCCTTGACCGACGTGGTGTTGTCCGGGTCGAGGTTCACGAAGATGAACCCCTCCCACACCTCGGTCTGCACGGGCGCCAGCCCGTAGTCGTCCTTGTCGAGGTCGAAGAACTCCGACTCCTGCTGGACGAAGGTGAGCGAGCCGTCGAGGTCGTACCGCCAACCGTGGTACTTGCAGGTGAACTGCCGGCAGGTGCCGCTCGTCTCCTCGTTGGGGTAGTCGTTCCAGACCAGCTTGTTGCCACGGTGCCGGCAGATGTTGTGGAACCCGCGCACGCCCCCGTCCTTGTCACGGACGATGATCACCGAGGTGCCCGCGCACTGGAGCTCCTTGGTGAAGTAGCGGCCGGCGCGGGGGACCTGCTCGACCCGACCGACGTTGAGCCACGTCCTCGAGAAGATCGCCCTGCGCTCGAGTTCGTAGAACTCGGGCGAGATGGAGTCCTCGTAGTTGACCGGGCTCGTACCCAGCTCGGGGTAGTGCTCCGTCCAGCTTCCCTCAGCTGGCTTCGGGAAGTGCGCCATGCGGAAGATCCTCCTGTTGGGCCGGTTCGGTCACGATATCATTGATCTCCAGAAAAGAGAAGCCTGTTATCAGGCCGGGTCGGCGAGCGGAGCGCTCCCCAACCGCCCCTCGCGGAGCTGCTGGCGGAGCAGGAATTTCTGCACCTTCCCCGACGACGTCCTCGGGAGCTCGTCCACCTGGTAGAGGGCCTCAGGCCACTTCTGCTGGGTGAGCCCAGCACCGGCCAGGTGCCCGCGCAGTTCCGCCATGGTCGGCGGGGCCATGCCGTCCCGCACCCGCACCACGGCGGCGGCGTGCTCGCCCAGGCGCTCGTCGGGCTCGGCCACCACACAGACCTCGGCGACCTGGTCCATGCCCATCAGCAGCTCCTCGATCTCGGCCGCGCTGATGTTCTCCCCACCCCGGATGATGACGTCGGAGATGCGGTCGGTGATCGTGAGGTAGCCGTCGTCGTCGAGAACGCCCACGTCGCCCGTGCGGTACCAGCCGTCCTCGTCGAACACGGCGGCGGTCAGCCCGGGGTCGATGTAGCCGACGAAGCAGTCGGGGCCGCGGCTGAGGATCTGACCGTCGGCGTCGAGGCGGAGCTCCACCCCGGGCAGCGCCCGGCCGTCGGTGGTGAGCCGCTTCTCCTCCGGGTCGTCGAGCAGCGAGCCGGTGATCGAGGGGTGCTCGGTGCTGCCATAGGAGCGGAATGCCATGATCCCGAGGTCGGTGGCCCGCCGGGTCACGGCCGCCGGCACGGGCGAGCCGCCCAGGCCGGCGAACGGCATGAGGGCCAGGTGCTCGGGGGTGAAGTCCGGGTGGTCGAGCAGGCTGGTCAGGAAGTACGTGGCCCCGCCCCCCACGCCCAGGCCCTCCTCGCGCATCATCCGGAGCACGGCCCCCGGGTCCCACTCGTCGATCAGGTTGACCGACCGCTCGCGCAGCAGCGGGACCAGGAACGCGTTGAGCATCCCGATGAAGTGTCCGACCGGGGCCCCCGTGATCTGGGGCGGTCCCCCCTTGGGGAACATGTAGTCGAGCTGACGGGTCTCACATCCGATGGTGCGGTGCGAATGGATGACGCCCTTCGGGTCGCGGGTCGTCCCCGAGGTGAAGCCAATGATCGCCGGCGCATCCGGGTCGGCGGGCAGGGGGTGGACGAGGGGATCGGCACCGAGGAGCGACTCGAACGGCACCGCCCCCGGCGGGAGCCCGCCGGCGGGTGGTCCGCCGACCACCAGCCACCGGGCACCGGGTCGGCCGGAAAGGAGCCCCCCGTAGGTCGCCAGATAGTCGTTGTGGCCGAAGCGGTCGGCGGTGACCACCACCGCGGGCGACACCGTCCGCAGGATGTAGTCGACCTCCTTGGGCCCGTAGAAGTGCACGACGGGGACGACGACCGCGCCCAGGTAGGCGGCGGCCCAGAACGCGATGCCGGCCTCCACCCAGTTCGGGAGCTGGAACATGACGACGTCCCCCGGCCCGACCCCGTCGGCGGCCAACGCGCCGGCCAGTGCCCGCGCCGACCGGTCCACGTCGGCGAAGGTGCCCTGCCACGGGCGCACCGCGGAGCGGACCCGGAAGGGGACGCCGCCCATCCGGCCGAGGCCGGCGTCGACCATCTCCCCGAGGGTCTGGTCGGTCCACCAGCCCTCGTCCCGGTACCGGCGCGCCCGGTCCTCCGGCACCGTCCGTAGCCGCCAGCGCGCGCCGACTTCGCCCAGCTCCCCCACGTTACCCTCCTCGTCCGACCCGTCCCACGGCCACTCTCGCATGTCCACCCGGCCGTGCGCCACCGTCATTGCCGATGCAGGAGAACTTCGTTATCGTCGGCCGGCGTGGCGATCACTGTCACGACAACCAGGAGGATCCGTCATGGGTAGCCCACCCGTCGCCGACGTCATCGAGCTCGAGCAACTGCTGGCCCGGTACGCCGTGGGCATGACCAGGGACGACGTCGACGCGGTCGTCGAGGTGTTCACCCCCGACGGCACCTACAGCGCCTTCGGCGACACCTACCCCCTCGCCGACTTCCCGACCCTGGTGGCC
>JBKQRT010000227.1:0-3365 GCA_052143895.1 Acidimicrobiales bacterium
CAAACCTCGCCTCATGCCGCCAGTTCGTACTCATGGATCAGTCCGCCCAGCCGGTCGCGTCGACGAATCCGTGGTGGACGGTGCCGGTGATGCCGGTGTCGACTGTCAATGGTGGGCACCACCGCCAAGGGGGCAGGCTCTTCCGGCGCCGGAATCTCCTGGGCGATTCCTTGGTGTGGGCGATGCCCGTTGTAATGGCGGGCGTGGCCGCGCAGGACGCGCTCGAGGTGTGCTTCGTTCACGACCAGCAGGTGGTCCAGGCATTCCGATCTCACGGTGCGCACGAACCTCTCCGCGAAGGCGTTCGCATTCGGGGTATAGGGCGCCAAAATCCCAATTGTGCCCGTGGACTGGAACTTGTTCTTGGGCCAGGGCATCATGCACTGTGTTTTCCCTCCTCTATATCGGGCTGTGCCGATTCCTCGGTTTCGTCGTATCGTCCCGGCGCACGGAGTCGGACAAGGACATCGAGATCATGGTGTTCCGCCACCAAGTGCGGATCCTCGAACGCCAGCTTCACGCACGGGTTCGCTATCGGCCTGCCGATCGAGCGATCCTCGCTGCCCTCAGCCGACTGTTGCCTCGCGACCGGTGGCGCTCCTTCCTGGTCACCCCCGACACGCTGCTCCGCTGGCACCAGAAGGCGGCCAAACACAAGTGGCGTCGGTGGAGGAAGCGTCGTGGCCCCGGTCGACCGCCGATGAGCGACGAGCTGGTTGATCTGATCATCCGTCTCGGCCGTGAGAACCGGAGCTGGGGGTGCGTCCGCATCCAGGGTGAGCTACGAAAGCTCGGGATTCGGGTGTCGGCCACCTCGGTGCGGAGAGTCCTGCGCCGACATGCCCTGGGACCCGCTCCCCGGGGTGGACCCACCTGGTCGGAGTTCCTCCGCGCTCAGGCACACAGCGTGCTGGCCACCGACTTCTTCACCGTGGACACCGTGTCACTCAAACGGCTCTACGTGCTGTTCGTGATCGAACTGTCGACTCGTCAGGTGCACATCCTCGGGGTCACCGAACATCCGACCGGTTCCTTCGTCACCCAGGTGGCCCGCAACTTGGTGGCAGACCTGGTCGTCCGCGGTCGTTCCATCAACTTCCTGATTCGGGACCGGGACACCAAGTTCACGGCGAGCTTCGACGAGGTGATCCGCTCCGAGGGCATCCGGGTGATCAAGACCCCGGTCCGGTCCCCTCGTGCCAACGCCTACGCCGAGCGTTGGGTGAGGACCGTGCGGACTGAGTGCCTGGACAGGATGCTCATCCTCGGCCAGGGCCACCTGGAACGAGTGCTGCGGGAGTACGTCGGCCACTACAACCGACAGCGACCCCACCGCGGCATCGGCCTCGGCGTGCCCGCACCCGCCGACGCTCTCGACACTCCACGCCCAGCGGTCGATGTCGTTCGACACGACGTTCTCGGTGGGCTCATCCACGAGTACCACCCGGTGGCCGCATAGTCAGAGGGTCATGGGGACGGCGGGGTTCTTCCATCGGCAGACTGGAGTTGGGACTATCGAGGGGCAGCTCGTTTCACGCCGGTAGAGCGAATGACCGGAAAACCATGATTCGTGGCCTCTGGAAGCCCGGACGGAGCAGGCGTGGCCGAGACTGCTGCGTCGCGATGGCGAAGACGGACTCCCGGTCGGGATCACCGTTCGGGATCGAGATATTGGTGCCGTACAGCTCCTCGATCAGGGTGGGATCCGCCACCTGGAGCACCCGGCCGGCACGGCGTGGACCGTGGATCAGGCCTTGGCATCGCTCGGCTGGATCATGGCTCGGACCATACCTACGGCCTGATCCCGACTTCCGGGGTCCGGTCCGGTCCGGCATCATCACTTGGCGCGTGAGTACTACTGGTGGTAGTAACTACTGCCAGTAGTAGTGACTGGCAAGAGCGAAGGGTTGGACGGAGCATGGCGATAGCCGAGGTCGAAACGGACAGCGTCACGATCGACGAGTCCGACTCCCCCGTCGTAGTGCAGCAGGAGCCGAGGGATCTACAGCGTACGTTCCAGCTCCTTCTGGCGACCGTTTGGCTGCTCGACGCGGTGCTGCAGCTCCAGCCCTTCATGTTCACCCGGGGATCCAGCGGGTTCAGCGGGATGCTGAACGGACTGGCCAGTGGGAACCCCGGATGGGTCTCCCACACGATCACCTGGAACGGCTCGATCGTCTACCACCAGCCGATCCTGACCAACACGGCGTTCGCGTCGATCCAGTTCCTCATCGCCTTCGGGATCGTGTGGAAGCGCTCGACGAGGTACGCACTCGGACTCTCCATCGTCTGGGCGCTCGGCGTCTGGTGGTTCGGTGAAGGAGCAGGTGGAGTCTTCCTCGGAGCCGCGACTCCGTTCGGAGGAGGCCCTGGAGGAGTCCTGTTCTACGCCGTGCTCGCCGTGCTCCTGTGGCCGAGCGAGGGGTCGGACCAGCCGTTCGTGGCGGCCCGTGCGGTTGGTGTCAACGCGGCCAAGGGCATCTGGGTGGCGGTGTGGGGGTTGTTGGCCGTCTTGACGCTGGTCGGTTCGGGTCGGTCGCCGCAGGCGCTGCACGATCTGGTGGCGAAAGTCGACAACGGGCAGCCTGGATGGCTCGCCCACATCGACAGGTCTTCCGCATCGCTATTCCTGCATCACGGCACCATGGTGGCGATCCTGCTCGCCGCCGTCTGCGTAGTCGTGGCAGTCGGCGTCTTCCTGCCTCCTCAAGCGACCCAGGTGATACTGGCCCTCGCCATCGTGGTGTTCGCGGCCATCTGGGTGGCCGTCCAGAACTTCGGCGGCATCCTGGCCGGGGGGGCGACGGATCCGAACTCGGGACTCCCGGTGTTGCTCTTTGCCTTGGCGTACTGGCCAATATCTGACAGACGGGCGACGCCGACCCACCCGGCGTCGATCTCGACGTCTACCACTATGGAGGTTTGACAGACATGGGAACCCCGACCTGGCTCTACTACCTCTTCGGCGTACTGATGCTGGCTGTGGCCGCCTACTGCTTGGTACTGCTGGTGTTGTCCGTATCTGCTCGACGACCGGCGGGACGAGATGTCGACATCTCCCACACGTTCATGGGGATCGCCATGGCCGGGATGTTCGTACCCGTGTGGGCGTTCGGTCCGAATGCCATCTGGGAGCTGATCTTCGGCGTGCTCATGGTCTGGTTCGTCGTCCGGAGCATCCAGTCAGTGCAGCGGTTCGGTCTGCACGTCCCCCACGCCTTGGTGCACGCCGTCATGAGCTTCGCCATGATTCTCATGTACTGGTTCCCCATGGGCTTGACCTCTGGCTCCGGATCGATGTCGATGTCGATGTCGGGTAGGCCCGGAGGGGTGCATCTCGACGCCGGTCTGGGTCTCCTGCTGGC
>JBKQRT010000228.1:0-3348 GCA_052143895.1 Acidimicrobiales bacterium
GCCCGCTCGGTAGCCCCGCGCCCTGGGCGGCTTTCGAGCACCTTCGCGGCCACACATAGTCGGGTCTGCGACTGCATTTTGGTCGTAAATTCAAAAGTCCAGTTCAGATGCCGTAAAAAATGTGAACAATCGTTTGACTGGCGCAGTGGGGGTAGCTAGCTTTTCTCCGTCCGGAGGGGGAGTCCGGAGGGGGATGGGGGCGGCGAGATCCGTCCAAGGTCAGGGGGTGGCGCGTGCGTCACGTGGGGAACACTGGTAGCGGTTCGAACGGTACGTTCGGTCCGAAGGTTGTTTTCAAGCGGGCGGTCAACGGCCTGTTCGCCATCGCACTCGTGCTCGGTGCCGTCGCGACCGGCGTCATTGCGGCGCTGAGCGTCGCGACGCCTGCGTCGGCCACACCTCCGGGCTACCAGACCGTGGCCCAGGCCTGCTGGGCGACGTCGAGCGCCGGCCCGGCCGAGGGCGCCACGAACTCCACGGACTTCGCCACCACCTCCAACCCGACGTCCGTCCTTCCGGGGGGCACGTTCACGTGGACGGTCGCCGACTCCGGCGACAACAACGTGCCGTCGAGCTCGGGTGGGTACACGGTCACCGGTCTGTACGACTCGGTGGTGAAATGGGACGTCCCCGTCGGAGCCACCATCACGTCCGGGCCCACGATCACCCAGACAGGCGACTACTACAACCCGGCCACACCCACCTCGACGACGCCGATCAACTGGAGCGTGACCACCAGCGCCGACTCCAACAGTCCGAGTGGTCAGATCATCACCCTGTCGGAGACGACGAACATCCCCGGTGGTAACGACTACACGACCCCGACGTTCACCATCACGTTCAAGGCATCGTCCAACCCGACGTCGAACACCATCAGCCTGAACATGCTGAACGTGCCCCCGGTCGGGAGCGCGACGCAGAGCACCGACCCGGGCGTCACGTTCACCACGGCCGTCAGCGGCGTCCCCCTCTACGGCAGTGTGACCGCCGCGCTCAACTGCTGGCCTTCGCCCAACCCTCAGCCGGCCTACGTCACGACGGGCATCATCGACAACGTCAACCCGATCATCACCATCGCCAGCCCGGCGAACAACAGCCAGGTCGTCATCAACTCCCACGTGGCGTCCAACTTCAGCTGCATCGACCCGCCCGCCTACGGCGACGGGATCGCCAGCTGCAGCGCCACGAACGACGGCAACGCCATCGCCAACGGAGCGCTGATCAACACAGCCACCCTCGGCAATCACACGCTGACCGTCACCGGTATCAACAATTCGGGCTATCAGAGCCAACAGACATCGACCTACACCGTCATCGAACCGCCCTACAACCTGGTCCCACCGACCATCAACCTGACCTCGCCCATCAACGGGCAGCAGGTGATCACCGGGTCCACCGTCGACGCGGCCTACACCTGTGCCGCCAACACGGGATACACGTTGAGCAGTTGCACCGGCACGGTGGCCAACGGCGCCGCGATCAGCACGACCGCCGGCTACCACACCTTCACGGTGAACGCGGTCGACACCCGCGGCAACCCGACCACCATCACCGTGGGCTACTACGCCCGCACCTCCAACTCCTCCACGGTGACCCAGCCCGGTGACCAGACGGTGGGCTACACCACGGGCACGGCCCAGTACAACTGCTCCCTCGGCTACACCTACCTCGAGTACAGCCTCCTCAACTCGGGGACGTCGACGACCTGCCCGATGTTCTCCGGGGCGACCAGCCCGGTAGCCAGTTGGAAGGTGACCGCGCCGGCCGGCAACGGTGGGCAGCTGGCGGTGGGCGACACCCTGACCGTCGACCAGCAGGTCTACAAGCCCGGCTGGACCGCAGCGACGTACAGCAGCGTCTCCATTCTCGGGACCACCACCAACTTCGGCTACTACTCGGGTCCGTACTCGGAGAACCTGACCGTGGCCGCGCCGGCGGGCACCACGATCAACGGGCCCATCACGACGTCGTCGACCGGCCTGAACACGACCAGCTACGGCCAGGCGTCGGCCACGGCGGCGGCGGCCTGCAACTACTCGTACAACTTCGGCCCGCCGGCCGGGTCGAGCAGTTCGAGCCCCAGCTGCGTGACCAACGGCACCAGCGCATCGGCGTCATCGACTGTGGGTGGCAGCACGACGGTCGGCACCTTGGCGTCGACCACGCTCGGCACCTACGCGTCCACAAGCGTGGCCTCGACGTCGAACGCGGTGAACGTCTCGACGTTCACCGGCAGCGGGACGCTGAACGTCGCCTCGATCACGAACTTCCCGACCGCGGGCCGCCTCTACGTGGCGACGACCGGCGGCTCCGGCACCGCCACGCTCAGCTACACCGGCGACTCGACGGGGAAGTTCACCGGGGTGAACCTCGTCACCGGCAGCGGCACGCTCGCCACGGGCGGCGCAGTCAACCGGGCCAACCAGCTGGGTGACATCAACGGCATCGTGTACGTCGCTTCCACGTCCAACTTCCCGACTGCGGGTGACGCCACCGTGACGACGAGCGCGGGCACCGACACGGTCGCCTACACGGGTACCTCCACGACGGCCGGCACCTGTGGCACGACCAGCGGGTGCCTGACCGGTGTGAGCATCGTGAGCGGCAACACCACCGACGCCCTCATCGCCGGAACGGTTGCCCGGTCGACGAACCTGACACAGCTGAACGGAGTTCTCCCGATCGCCTCGGTGAACGGGCTGCGCAACTCCGGCACGAACCAGGTGAACGTCGCGACGAGCGGCGGCACCGCCGTCCTCAACTACACGGGCACCTCGACGACGACCGGCACCTGCGGCCCGTCCGCGTGCCTGACGGGCGTGACCGTGGCATCGGGCACCGGCACGGTGACCGCATCCGGCTCGGTCACCCAGGTCAACCCGAACGTCTCGACCTACACGGGCGGCGGCATCCTCGAGCTGGCATCGACGAGCGGCTTCACAGCCCCTGGCTCGGTGACCGTGGCCACCACCGGGGGTAGCGCCACCCTGACCTTCACGGGGACCTCGACCACCGCCGCCACCTGTGGCGCGGCGGGGACGGTCGCCTGTCTGACCGGCGTCAACGACGCCAGCGGCACCAGCGGTGTGGCCAATCCGACCGGCTCGGTGGGTCAGACCATCCTCGAGAACGTGGACGACCTGGCTGCCTACGGCAACACGGCGGCGGGCGCCAACGGCATCAACGTGAGCAGCCTCACCGGCACGCAGAGCCTGCCGGCCCTGGTGTTGACCACGACGTGCCCCGCCGTGGGCGCGGCGGCCAACCCTCCCGCTGACTGCTTCGCCGGATCGGGGACCCTGATCCTTCAGACCAGCACGGGCACGGCCACGGTGCACTACACCGGTG
>JBKQRT010000229.1:0-3028 GCA_052143895.1 Acidimicrobiales bacterium
CATTGGATCGGACACATCGGCGCAAGATGTGCCGACACCGGGCGGGTTCCGGGTATCCTCTACCGCCGGTTGCCGGGCGGCGGCATATTGCCGCACGATATCTACGGCCTGGGCGCCTTACCGGATAGCCTTGCTTCCAAGTTGCACCTCGTGACCCGAGCGGGAGCAGGCATTATGGCCTGGGGCAACTCTCGCAAGCGGAGCACCCATAGCATCCCGTTATGGACCTTCACCCGATACCCGGTCGGCTGGCAATCGCACGACTGAATCCAACAGCGGAGATCCCTGATTGGGCGCAACAGGTTGCGCCACTTGTAAGCATCACCCGGACGGAGGACGAACTCTCCATCGTATGCCCCGAAGAGTGGGTTCCTGATTCCGTTCAACGCTCCACGGGATGGTTCTGCATCAGAGTGACCGGCCCGCTCAATCTGGCTGCCGTGGGTATCCTCGCAGCCCTGGTGGACCCACTGCGGGACAAGGGCATCAGCGTATTCGCCCTCTCGACCTATGACACCGACTGCCTCCTACTGCCAGAGTTACAGCGGGACGACGCAATCAGTGCCTTGGAGGCCGCCGGGCACCGCGTCGAGCGCTGAGCAGAGGTATCCCGAACCGAAAGCGCCAATCCCTCGGTATCGCTCATCCACGCACTGTCTCAATATCCCGGCCGGGCTCCGCTTTGTGAGTATCCCGAACACCAATGATGTTGTTGAGCTTCTGTGAGGGTCCACCGCCGAACGGCTGGTCCTTTGTAATTTCGGAAGCACCGGGGTCCTCGGCCTGACTTCAGATCAAGCAGATGCACGACGGCATCTGCGCCCCGTCGGTCGGGACTCCGGACCAACAGAGTCGAGGCGCGGCGCGTCCCGTTCCAGAGGGGGGTGATGGGCCGGTCTGTTACGAGCAGATCGACCCGCACCGTCACTCCTTTCCGGGACGGCCGAGCCACCCCTCAACCCGCTAAAGGAAAGGAAGGGATGGCCATGACCATCGTAGAAGCTGCGCGTGCTGTCACCGGAGGTATCGATACCCACGGTGAGGTCCACGTTGCCGCCGCTCTGGATGAGGTGGGCGGCCTCCTCGGCACCGAGTCGTTCGATGCCACACCCAACGGCTATTCGGCTTTGCTTTCGTGGCTGACCGGCTTTGGGGCGATCGGGAGGGTCGGTGTGGAAGGGACCGGGTCCTACGGGGCCGGACTGGCCCGATTCCTCGCTCGAGCGGGTGTCGAGGTGATCGAGGTCGATCGGCACAACCGCCAGGACCGTCGTCGCCAAGGGAAGTCCGATCCGATCGACGCCGTCGAGGCCGCTCGCGCCGCCCTGTCCGGAAGAGTGCGGGGCAAGGCAAAGTCGCGAGACGGTGCCGTCGAAGCCATCCGGGTGCTGGTGGTGGCCAAACGGTCGGCCCGCCAGGCCAGGGTGAAGGCCCTCACCCAGATGCGCCAACTGACCTTCACCGCCCCTGATCAGCTTCAATCCCGCATCAAGGGCTTGCCCACCCCTCAGTTCATTGCCGCCGCCAAGGGGCTGCGGCCGACACGGTCAGCCGGTCCGGTGATGGCGGCGACGAAGGCATCGCTCTCCTCACTGGCCCACCGCATCGGTGAGCTCGACGACGAGATCGCCCAGCTCGACGCCAGGATCACCCCACTCCTCGAGGCCCATGCTCCCGACCTGCTCAACATCTATGGCGTCGGCATCGATACGGCAGCCACCCTGCTCGTGACCGCCGGCGACAACCCGGAACGCCTGCGGTCAGAGGCGGCGTGGGCCCACCTGTGCGGCGTCTCACCGCTCCAGGCCTCCTCGGGAAAGGTCACTCGCCATCGGCTGAACCGGGGCGGTGATCGCCAGGCCAACCGGGCCCTCTGGACCATCGTGATCTCCCGACTGGCGTCCGATCCCGAGACCCGGGCTTATATGGAGCGCCGAATGAAGGACGGTCGCTCCAAGCGCGAGATCATCCGCATGCTGAAGCGCTACGTCGCCCGCGAGGTCTACCGCCAACTGCCTCGCGGCTGAATCCCCGGACCTGGATCTGGCTCACCAAACACCTGCCGTCGATCGAGACTGGCTTCTAACCGATCTGCCGGTCCATGGTCCGGGCCTACCGAGTTCTCCGAGACGCGTGACCTGATAAGAGCTTGCCCTCCGGAAAGAGTGGCCCATCATTGGTCTGTCCGCTGTCTTCTTGTCCGAAAATCCTCCAGAAGGGCTTGACTTCATCCATAGGAGCTTCGGGTCAGGGGGATACCGCAGGATGTCACCGACCGGCACATTCGGGCGTGTGGATAACACCGACGTAGGTGGCTGCGGGCTGACATGATTAGTAGTGTGGCCCGAAGAGCACTTGCCGGACCCGCTATCGCCCTGTTGGCCCTTGGGCTAAGTGCCTGCTCATCTCACGCTTCGACTCAAGGTGGAACTCTGATGGGGAGACTGATGGAAGACGGTGGCCCAGCTCCCGGGATCCCCCGATCGGCCGACGGAACCATAACCGTGACCGGACACGGCATTTCCAAATCGCTGAGGGTGGGAGCGACCGGCCTGTTCACCTTTGCGCTTCCAAGTGGCACGTACACGGTTTCGGGCAGTTTGGCGGACAACGAAAGTCCGTGTTCCACAACACCGCCAGGTGAGGTGAAGGTGGTCGCTCAGCGCACCAGCGATGTCTACGTGTTTTGCTCCATCAAATAGTCAGAGACCTGGCTCGACCTTCCGTGAGAGCGGTCGCCAATGGGTGTATCCCTGACCGCCGGGTCGATGGCGGTTATCGACCGAGGTGTAGGACGCCAATATCTCGATCGCGACCCGCGGTCCCGACTGGGAGTCCATGGCCGCTATCTCGACACGGCGGGTCGGCGCCACACCTGCCTCCAATCGTGCTTTGAGCGGTCAGAGGCACTGTCATCGGGCGTGGGCGGTAGCGACGCCTTGGAGCGATGCCTTCCCCCTGATGATCCCAATCCGAGTCTGCAGGCCGAAGGAATCCAGCCGATCCCGATACCCCTCTGGCTACGCGG
>JBKQRT010000230.1:0-3569 GCA_052143895.1 Acidimicrobiales bacterium
GCAGAGTTCGAAGCCAACTACTACCGTGACAAAGAAGAGGCCAGCCCGGCCGCGTAAATCAAAGCGCGAATGTCTCTACAGAACCCAGGGCGGTTCAATCCCATTAGCTTAGGGGATTCAGGTGATCCTTGGTAAAGGAGCCTTAGTAAAGGAGCCTTAGGAGGGATCCAATGACCAACACAGTTTCACCCCCTTCTCATCAAATCGTCGTCGGAGTCGACGGGTCGAGTTCCTCGCTGCTCGCGCTCGATTGGGCGATCCACCAAGCGGAACTGACGGACGCGTCCCTATTGGTCGTGATGGCCTGGCACTGGCCTATGTCGGCGGGGTGGGGCCTACCTTCGGCGCCTCCCTCTAGCCCGGACACGGATGCAGTATCGACATTGGAAGAGGTACTCGAATCGGCTCGCAGGGAACACAACGACGTCATCATCGAATCACGGGTCGTCGAGGGTCACCCATCTCCGGTGTTGATCGAAGCGTCTTCGGGGGCGGATCTTCTCGTCGTCGGAAGCCGGGGCCGCGGGGAGTTCGCCGGCATGCTGCTCGGATCGGTAAGTGCCCACTGTGTGTCGCAGGCTGCATGCCCGGTTCTCGTTGTTCGGCAGGGGCCCTAGCACGACCTATCTATCCCAAGCCGACTCCTTCGATGTCTGCTTGAGGCGCTATGTCGGGGAGTCGAAGCATTCGGAACGAGTTGGCCAGTCCGAGGAGTGACGCAAGCGCTGGGATCAGTAGTGCGATCTGCAGAGAGAGATCCCGGGCGTGCTTATTTATGGCCAGGACCTCGTCTTGGACGGCCTTGGGCTGATCAGCGATCTGTTGCTGCAGAGCGGTGTTGCTCATGACTTCGGCATCGTGCTCCATCTCTGCGGAGATCTGCTGCTGCTGGGCCGGTGAGATCACGACGCTGGCCTCAGTCTGATGAGTGAAGCTCAGCGCCAGGGCCCAGAGCATGACGCCGCCCGCCACGGCTAGCCCGAAGGACAGCCCGAAAGAGCCTGCCGCCGAGTTCACGCCCGCCGCCTCGCTGACTCGCTCCTCGCTGATCGGTGCGAGCGTGAAGTTGTTGAGCTGGGAGACGAGCATGCCGAGACCGCACCCGGCGACGATCAGCGGGATCACCAAATACCACCCCGAGTCGACTCTCGGCACCAGGGGAATGATTGCTCCCATGCCGATAGCGCTGAGGGCGAAACCGGCAAGGACGATCTGGGCGGATCGCCACTTGCCCGCCTTGCGGCCTGCGAGCATCGCCATGCCGAACATCGACAGCGAGAGGGGCGCTAGCGAGAGCCCGGCCAGCATGGCGTTGTACTCAAGGGTCATTTGCAGGAACAGCGGCAGGACGATCATTGCGCCGCCCAAGGTGATCTGCTGCAGCATCTGCTGGGAGATGCCGATGCGGAAGTTCAGATGCTTGAACAGGTCCGGGTCCAACAACGTGGGCTTTCCCTGCCTCTTACGGCGGACCAGCCAGTAGGCGAAGGCAGCCAACGCCACCGCGCCGATCCCCATGATCAGACCCACATACTGGCCGCCCTCCTGCCACACGAGGATGCCGAGCACGAGGCCACCCATGCCGACGATGGACAAAAGGGCGCCCACGGCATCGATCTTGCGGGGCCCGGTGTAGGGAACGTCCTTCACCAAGTGAATCTGGGTAAGCACCACCAGAATGATGAGTGCCTCGAGCCCGAACCCCACTCTCCACGACAGGTACGTCGTGAGGAATCCCCCCAGGAGCGGACCGACAGCGGCTGCGATCGCCGCCGATGCACCCACCAGTGCATAGGCCCGCTTCTGGGCGCTCCCAGTGAAGTTGCCGTGGATAAGGGACTGCATTGCCGGCAGCAGCAGGGATGCGCCCAGTCCGCCAACGATCGCCCAGAAAATGATGATGGTGTTCAGATTCTGAGCGAACACCATGCCCATCGCACCCACGGCATAGGCCAGCAAGCCGATTACGTAGGCGCGGCGACGCCCCATGAGGTCGCCCAGTTTGGAGTTGGTCAGGATGAATGCCGCAGAGACGAGCGCTTCGAGGGCGATCGCCGACTGGACTCCGCTCGCTGTCGTGTGAAGATCCCTGATGACAGCAGAGATCGACACGTTCATCAGTGACGTGTCGACCACGAGGACGAACATGGCCATGGCTAGTAGCAGGGCCAGTCGAGGGTTCCCGTCGCCCTGCTCCTCTGCTCCGGACTCGAAAGTGTTGCTCATTGCGCCGCCACCCTATAACCCCAGCACCGCAGTGATCGCCGCGTCAATACCCACCGATCAGTCACCAATCAGGCGTGTTTGCGTGACTACGAGCCAGGTGGGGCCGTTGTACCGTTCGCGCTCGGACAACGTCCCGATCAAGCCGCAGGCCCGCCCCCAAACCGCTCCCGCGAAGGTGGTAGGGATTGGCCAGGTGGCCCTGGCGGGCCGCCCAGGCCGCCTGTCGAGGATCACCGTCGTCCAGAGCGAGCTCGCCAAGAGCCAGGGACGCGTCGGTGATGGCTTCTCCGACAACGTAGCCGCACCGGCTCTCCAACAGAGGCCGCCGAGTGGAACTGCTTCCAGTCGGTCGTGACCCGCTCGGCCAGCGAGAACCGCTGGGTGGCCTTGTAGTAAGCGAGGAGGTCGGGATCACTGGTGACGGCTTCGAGCGAGCGTCGGATGAGGAGGACCAGGTTGCGGACGTACCCGTCGCTCAGCGCCTTGTCCGGGGAGATGTCGGTGAGCCACTCACCCCGGGTGGCGGTTCCGCCGTGAGCAGCCAGGTGGACGAGAAGCTCGACGACTCGGCGGGCCTTGGTTCCCGCAATCGGAGAGACGGCCGCCACGAGATCCTGTAGATCGCCGTGCGCAGTTCGGAGAGGCTGCCCCCCTTAACCGTGGCTGCTTGGACGCTCAAGCCACCGGACACCTAAGAATCAGCCTTCCCGGTTCGCACACGTGCCCCACGGCGTTCCTCCAGGGGATGGAAGCCCCGATCGAAGGTGATGAGGCAACATCTCCAGCTTCCCAAGAGCATCATGGAATGCCGCCAGTGCCTCGTCGAACCTCTGACGTGCCGTACTCTCGGACTGCTCGCCGTCGGCTTTGATCTCGGCAATCAGCTCCAATCCGGTGACGTGAACGAGGCTGAGCGCCCTCTCCATCTCCTGCCAGGACTCGAACCGACTGATTGTCGGAGTCATGCCGGGATCGTCATATCAGGCATCATTCTCTGCCTTGTATGCCTCGATCCATTCGGACGGCACAGTATCTGGAATCTGTACACGCTGAGCATTGCGGTCCCCGGCCTTGATTCCAGCAGCTGACCGGATGCATTTTTGAACCAACCAGATATACAGCGCCCATACTCCCAAGAAACACAGGATCGCCATAGCAACGCCTCCGATCACCTCCATCAACCATGAAGCCGTTGAGCTTCGTGGCCCTTGCGGACATCGTCATCCCACGCTGCATCAGCTTCCAGGGTCCTTCGTCACATTGTCGACAGCTCGGTTGGCCCCACTCCCGGTGGTGTGGGATACCCAATGCCCGCCCGGTATCGGCACATCCCGGTCGGGTCG
>JBKQRT010000231.1:0-3942 GCA_052143895.1 Acidimicrobiales bacterium
GTCACGTGGCCCACGACCATTCGCCCGCCGAGGATCGGGTCAGCTGCTCCCCACTGAAACCGGAAGAGCCGGTTTTGGCGCCCTACAGCGTCGTTTCCTTGCTGCCGGTGCCACACACCGCGAATGTCGTGGTGGGCAGCTTCACGTTGCCTTCACGTGTGAGGCGCATGATAGGTAGATGACATCCGAACGACGAATGGCTCCGGGGAAGGTCTTCGTCGGTGCGTCCGTCGAGCTCCGCGGCACTCGCTGGTCGGTGTGCAGTCCGCCATGAGCATCGGCCACCTCATCGCCCTATATGGCTATTGGGCCGTGTTTCTTTTCGTCGGCATAGAGAGCTTGGGTGTCCCCGCGCCAGGTGAGACGGCCCTGATCATCGCAGGCACGTATGCCGGGCATAGCCACCGGCTTTCACCGTGGGTGATCTTCGCAGTGGCTTCCGCGGGCGCAATCATCGGCGACAATATCGGCTATTGGATCGGGAACAACGGCGGTTTCCGGCTGGTCCGCAGATATGGCCATTTGGTCCGCCTTGACGAGCGCAAGCTCAAGGTCAGTCGCTACATCTTCGATACCCAAGGCCCGAAAGTCGTGTTTTTTGGCCGGTTCGTCTCGATTCTTCGCGCATACGCAGCATTCCTTGCCGGCACAAATCGAATGTGCTGGTCTCGGTTCTTGCCTGCAAATGCCGCCGGCGGGATCCTCTGGGCCGGCTTCTATACTCTCGTCGCCTATGCAGCCGGTAACGTGCTCACCCATGCATCGGCCACCATCGACCTGATCAGCGGCGGTATAGCCCTCCTCGCCATCGTCGCCGTTCTGCTCTTCGTGAGGCCCCATGCCAACAAGCTCATCCTTCGATCCGAAGCTGCATACCCTAATTCACTCGAATGACGCCATCGATCGTCAGCCGGCGACTCGCGCCGACGGACCCAACCTGCGCTCGCCTCACCGACGTGTGAAAGACCGGTCCCGTGCTGGAAGCAAGCGCGACCGCGAGGATCCTCAGGTGGCGCCATGTGAACGGTGCTGAACAGCGGGAGCAGGCGTGGTGTCATGAGGGATTGACTGGCCACCATTGACCCTCACCCGACGGAAGCAGACCCCCCGAGAGCGAGGAAGACACCATGTCCTGCGGCGTCGGCTCACTCGTGGCGCACTCGGCGTAGTCGGCCTATTCCTGGTCCTACTGGTTGCGGGGACCTGTTACGAGCTCACCCTTCCCAGCGTCAGCGACGCACCCGCTCGGGTCACACAGATTCTACGTACTCACAAAGGCGTGGCCGGAGGGCCATTGGTGCCTACCAAGCTCGGCGCCAGCGTAGTTGCCGTTGAAGACGAGCACTTCTACTCGAACCCTGTGGTCGACACGTTCGATGGCGCCGCACGAGCCGCATTCGCGTCGCTGCATACCAGCGGTGATCCCGGCGGGAGCACTGTTGCCCAACAGTTAGCCAAGGAGCTTTATGGCAAAGGCAACGGATTCGGTGCCAGTGTGGAGGAAATAGGAATGGGTCTGAAGCTATCGTTCGCCTTCTCCAAGGTGCAGATTCTCGTGATGTACCTCAACGTGGTGTACTTCGGTAACGGCTACTGGGGTGACGTGGCCGCGGCCCACGGATATTTCGGGAAGACTCCCGATCACCTCGACTGGGCGCAAGCAGCGATGCTTGCCGGCCTACCTCAAGATCCGTCGGCCTACGATCCGGATACACACTTCGCCCTAGCCAAGCAGCGCCAGCGAGAAGTCCTCCACCAGCTGGTCGTAAACGGCTACCTTACAAAGGTCCAAGCCGACGCTGCCTACCGCGAATCGCTCAGCCTGCGTCGGGGTTGAAGAGCGCCGGGAGGGCCAAGACGCGGTGACTTTGCGAACGCATCCGCAGGAATGGCCCTTGGCACAGGAGGCTGTCTCGGTAGTCCTCGTTCGGTCTCGTGGCGGTGCACCCCAAACAGTCGACACACGCCATGCGATCGGAGCCACCAGTAGTTCGCGCCGCAGAAACGGCCCGTCGATCGGGCACTGATCGGAAGGGCGCCTGACCTTCATCAATTCGTCATGATCCGTACCTAATGTCGCGATGATGGAGCCCTTTCGTTTCGTTTCCATCGGCCGACCCGAACGGATGACAGCTGGTTACAGACGGCCCAGGAGCCAGCAGGCTCCAGGGTCGGGAGTCGCTGATGAAGAGGCCATGGCAAGAACCGGATCCGGAGGCACGATCAAGCGACATACCCTCCTACTTGGCGGGGGGATGGTTGTCATCATTGCAGGGTTGGTCGCAGGAGTGCTGGCGCTCACCACTGGGGCAACAACGGAACACGGCATCGCCACATCGGTAGGTTCTCGCCCAGTCCCCACCTCCTTGATGGGGAAACCTCTCGATCAAGTAATGTTCGCCTCTGGGTCGTGCATGGCCTACCCGCCCACCTCGGGCAACCGACACCTGACCGTGTTCATCGATGCCGGCCACGGTGGCATCGACCCCGGCAGCGTCGGGGTGACCCAGTCAGGCGCCACCATCGACGAGGCCGATGAGACGCTTCCGGTGGAGCTCGACACCATGGCGCTGCTCCGGGCCCAGGGATTCCGGGTGGTCGTTTCCCGCACTGGTAACTCGACGGTCGTGCGCTTGGGCCCTCAAGACCAATCCGACGGTGTGCTTACGCTTCAGGGAGTCTTTGATGACGTTGCTGCCCGCGCTCAATGCGCCAATGACGCCAAGGCCAGCGCACTGGTCGGCATCTACTTTGACGCCGGGAATTCATCCCTCAACGCGGGCAGTATCACCGCTTACGACGCCGACCGGACCTTCTCGTCAGCCAATCTCACCCTAGCTACCTTGGTGCAGAGCGATGTAATCGCGCGCATGAATGGCCAGGGCTGGGCCATTCCGGACGACGGCGTGCAAACCGACACCGGTCTGGGCTCGCTCAATGGAGACCCCGCCTCCGGGGGCTTGGCGGGCGAAGCCGCGGCATACGACCATCTGTTGCTCATCGGACCGGCCACGGCCGGCTACTTCTCCACTCCCAGTCAGATGCCCGGCGTGGTCATCGAGCCCCTGTACATCACCGATCCGTACGAGGGGTCGCTGGCCGCCAGCACCGCCGACCAGATGGTCATCGCCGGGGGGATCGCGTCAGCCCTCCAGCAGTTCCTCGCCCCGCCACCGGTTGCACACAATGCGCCTATAAGTGCGCCCGTGCTGGGCAGCGGGTTCGCCGACCCCATCAATGGCTCGCCAATACGGTGACGAAGTCCCGAGTCCACCCGACCTGATACTGATCGGCGGGACGATCCTGTCCCGGGATGCCCGCCGTCAATGGCGCAACCGGGGTCGCAGCTGCGTCCAACTGGACCCATTCGGGATTGATGTCGAGCTCCATGCCGGTCGTGGCCCCGGCACTGATCAGCGCATTGGCCAGGTCGGTTGGAAGCGCCCTCATGCTGGCCGCATAGATCAGGTTCCCGGTGGCATCCTCCCCGAGCGAGCTGAGGGCGGCCACGGCAGCGCCGCCGAGGGTGCTACCCCATGCGCTGACGGGCACTGTTTCATTGAGCGCGACCTCGCCGAGGCTTTCGATGGTTCGTGCCTGAGCTCTGGCTGGGCGAGGCTGTCGAAATGAAGCGTCGCCGTGGCACTGTTGCATTGGTCGATCGCCGGGCGCGGCCCAGCCAGATTCGGGAGATTCGCCTGTCAGATCGCCAGCGCCAGCTCATCGAAGGCGGCCGCCAGGGTCATGCCGGGCAGAGCGCCGACTCCGAGTTCGTAGTGGCCACGACGCAGGTTCTGGATGAAGGCGTGTCCTCGAATGACGATGCTGGCCTGACCGGATCCCGATAGCTGATCCACCCGCTATGCGAGTTGTAGCGGTTGTTGGTTGAGCCAGACCTCGACGAACTCGACCGGGGTGAGCCAGCCGTGCGCGCTGTGGGGC
>JBKQRT010000232.1:0-3219 GCA_052143895.1 Acidimicrobiales bacterium
CACCAGTCCCGACGACCTCGCGAAGCGAACGACCGCGCAGGAGACCGATGCCGGTCACGGCTGCCCCGCTGGCAAACGTGATGGGCAGAACGACACGAGTAAACGCGGCCAGACGCGCCTCGACACCACTCGGGGGAGGGTCCTGGGCTCCCGCGAGGGCCCGGCCCACCTCGGTGGCTGCTCCGACGGCGACTACCACCGCGAGCGCACTGCCGGCCACGAGCGTCGTGCCCTCCGACAGCATGCAAGCGCGCTCGGCAAGTTCGGCACCGGGTGTGGACTTCGTATGCTTCCTCGTCGGCAACGACTCGCCAGTGAGTACTGACTCGTCGACCTCGCAGTCGAGCGCTTCGAGGATCCGGCAATCTGCCGGCACGACGTCCCCGGCTTCGAGCTCGACGACATCGCCGGGCACGAGCTCCGCAGAGCGAAGCTCGACCGAGTGGCCGTCGCGACGCGCGGTCACCAGTGATTCGCTGGCCTGGTAGAGACGCTTGATCGACAGCTCGGTGCGTACCCGCTGTACACCACTCACGATGCCGTTGGCCAGAACTGTGCCGCCGACCAACAGGGCGTCAGATGTCGACCCCACGACGCCGGCTACTCCGGCTCCGATGGCGAGCACCGGGGTGAGGGGATTGGCGAGTTCGCTCACCACGGCACCTGCGACGCGCATCGGAAACGGCGCAACCACCGGTACCGGTGGTCGGCGTGCGCCGGCCTCGACATCGTCGAGTCCCTCGGGTGATGAGTTGAGCGCTCGGAGGACGGCGTCGCCGTCCATGGAGTGCCAGGAGACTTCCGCGACCAGCGCCGGAGCGCGTCGCCGCCCAAGCGTGACGGCCGACGCCATGCCGGAAGCCTCGGCAACGAGCGCTGCAGTGTTCACGGGCAGCGCGGCTCGCCGGCCCGATCCCATGCTCGGTCCCATCAACGCCCATGCACCGCCGACGGTGGAACCGGCGACCGCCAGGAGGGCACTTCGCCGACTGACGTCACGGGCGGTCCGTGTTGCCTCGATGACGAACCACGCGTCCTCGAGCCCATGTGAGGTCAGCAGATGTGCTCCCCACGGCGGATGCGGAGCCGACCCCGTGATACCGATGCCGCAGTCGGACGCTCGCAGTGCCTGGTGTTCGGCGCCACCGGACAGGAGGAGAACGGAGCGGCCTTCCATCTGCAGGGCCCGGATTCCCGGCACCAGATGGCGGCCGCCCGGAATGGAAGCGTCGGTACCGAGCTGCACTCCGACCGCCCCCCGTTCGCCGGCGACGACGAGGTGATGTCCACCACCGAGTGCGCTTGCCGCCAGCGACTCGGCGAGCGGGTCCAGTTCCGGAACGATGACGGCCAGGCCGACCACGTCGCAGTCGTGCACTACGGCGCGCACGGCGCCACCTCGGCCGAGCAGGCGGGCCTTGCTGAGGGCACCTCGCGGGAGCATCGGCCGGACAGCTTCGAGCGTCGAGAGTCTCCATCCGTCGACCTGATGGGGGCCACCGACCTGCTCCATCTCGAGGGCAAGCGCCGCATGCGTTCGAAGCGCATGGATCTCGATCTCACCAAAGGACTCCACTTCCGCGACGACCAGTCGATCGGTCGTGATGACGGTGGCGTCGAGGACGATCGTGTCGATCCGGTCGAGACGGCGCAGCACGGCGCGATCGAGCACCAGGATGTCGCGACTAGCGAGCTCTCGGCCGAGGTGTGCGGCGAACACCTCACGTCCCATCGATGACGCCCGAGGAATGCCGGCGATGAGCACGCTGGCCGCCCGGCGGGGGTTCTGGGTGACGAGCAGGCTCACCCCGAACCCTCCGATCGACGCGAGTCCGGCCCGATCGGCGTATCGTTCGACCGGACCCTGTGGCAGCGGGGTGGGCCGTGGGTCAAACTCCAGCGCGCCCAACGGCACGTCATGGCGACTGCCGGCGAGCTCGGGCTCGCGTCGGCCCCAGGCGTGACGACGTGTCGCCACCTCGGCGGCCACGCTGGCTCGATGTCCGAGTGACACGACGAGGCCAAGTGGCCCCTGGGTTAGTGCTTGGGCAAATGCGCTCGTCACGCCGAGCCCGAGATCGGTGGCCGCCGCGCCGATGTGGTTCTCGAGGATCTTGCGCACCCGTGGCTGGTGCTCGACGAGGGACACCACGGAGGCCACCTCGGTGGGAATCGGCGTCGCCTGCAAGATCCGGCCGAACACGCTCACGCCGAGTCCGAGGACGTCGGCCCCCGCCGCGATGAGATTGCGACGAAGCGGTTCGATGTCACCAGGGTGATCGGGTCGATCAGCGGGGAAGCGCTCTTCGTGCATCCCGTGGGCATCCTCGACCCCCTCGACGACCTCGACAAGGTCGTCGAGGTCGACCCCCTCGGGGTCGAATGCCACGACGACACTTCCGACCACAGAGTTCACCTCAGCCCAGTGGACCGAGGGAAGCTGGCCAAGCTCGTGTTCGACATGGCGCGCCAGGTCTTCGAGATCGACCCGATGCACACCTTTGACTTCGATGTGCGCACGTTGGTTGCCGACCCACACCCGCCGATGGCGTCGCCCAGTCCCCTCGAGTCTGTCCACCAGCGCACCGACCGGCGCAAGCGGGTTCTGGAGTCTCACGGCTGCCCGTCGCTGCCCGAGTGAAGACGCATTGCCTCGCAAACGGTGAAACGTGGCGTTTCTGAGCGTTGTTGGGATCCCGGGCAATCGGTCCACACGCTTGCGCCGATAGACGAAGAGGCGGACGAGGCCGGTGGGGAAGCGGCAACGAGGGCGCCTATCGGCACTCCCTCGATTGCCGACTCTCTGGCCGAGTCTGGCTGCCGCCCAACGATCACCTCGTCACGCCAGTTGGGTCTCGCACCAGGCAGGGAGAAGGACAATTGGTGGTCATTCGGGGACGGGGGGAAACCCGTTGGTGTTCACGCCCCCGGCGAGAAGAGTGAAAGCGCCAGCCGGTTCAGGCCCGGGAACCAGCGTGTCGCTTCGCCACAAGGACCGTTCCGCCAATGAGCACGGCCAGAGGCGGATCGAGAACTCCGAGGACGGCTGCGCCGGTCAGCGCGCCCCAGAATCCGACGTTGACTGCCCGCTCAGGAATGTGGACATGGGCGAGGGGGAGGACATAGTCAGTACGCTCCCCCTGCTTGGTCGTCGCTGCAGGATTTCTTGCGGCCTCGACATTGTGGGCCTTGGTCGTCCGCCCTGGAAGGTTCTCAGTC
>JBKQRT010000233.1:0-61309 GCA_052143895.1 Acidimicrobiales bacterium
GCCAGTTCGAGGGCGCCCCCGTTCTGCTCCTCACCACCACCGGGGCGAGATCCGGACAGCAGCGGGTGAACCCGATGATGTACCTGGCCGAGGGCGAACGGCTGTTCGTGTTCGCCTCGAAGGCGGGGGCGCCCACGAACCCCGACTGGTTCCACAATCTGGTGGCCCATCCCGAGGTGACCGTCGAAGTGGGGAGCGACTCCTTCGGCGCTACCGCCATGGTGCTGGAGGGAGACGAACGTGACCGGGTCTTCGCCGAACAGGCCCGGCGGTACCCGGGCTTTGCGGAGTACCAGCAGCAGACCGACCGCGTGATCCCGGTCGTGGCGCTCGACCGGCGGTAGTGTGCGGCCGGCCGGTCGCCGGTGCGGCGGCACCGGCGTCGTCGGCGACACCTGGACCGACCGAGATCGCGACGCGTTCACCACGCGCACAGGTGAGTTCGGAGTTAATATCGTCACCATGACGAAATTGCTCCAGAGTGATAGGTGCGGGTGGTGTCTCCGACCGCTCGCCCGGCGGCCCGGATCGGGCCGACCCCGCAAGTTCTGCAGCGCGTCGCATCGGCAGCGGGCGTACGAGGCGCGGCGTCGGGCGGACGTACTGCAGATTCCGGCGGGTCAGGTCATCGTGTCCGAGGACGACCTGCGGATGGTCCACGACCGGCTGTACCGGTTGGAGGCAGCGGTCGAAGACGTGGACGCTGACCTGGCCGGCACGCCGAGCGCCCGTGCGTATCGCGACGCCTTCGAGCACCTGTACGACGCGGCGCGGGACCTGATCGGGGTGGTGATCGAACCGTCCAGGCAGTGAGCACCCCTTCTCCCAAACCGCCGATAATGTATATTATGTCAAGTCGAAAGTTACGTTAAGAGAGGCTACGACACGGCGAGCTGGAACTAGGGCGAACATCCCAGGTGAACGGCTTCGATGGGGCATTCGGCACCCACAGGTTCTCTGAGCTGCTCAGCTCGGACTCATGATGCCGCTGGAGCCGAAAGGGCAAAGCGCGGCGGCGGGCTCATCCGGGCGAGTTCACCAGCTTCGTCAGCCGTGAGCGGTGGGGAGAAGAAGTAGCCCTGGGCGGCGTCCACCCCGATTTCCCGAAGGGTGGCCACCTGCTCGGCAGTCTCGACTGCTTCGGCCACCGTGGAGATACCGAGGGAACGGCTCACCGTGACGATTCCTTCCACGATGGCCCGACTCTTGCCACCAGGGAGTGTGAGATCTGCGATCAGGGATGCGTCGAGCTTGACCGTATTGACATTGCAGTCCGGCAGGTCTTCGAGAACAGAGGATTCTGCCACGACGTCATCGACGGTCAGTTGGATGCCTAGCCGGGTCATCACATGCATGTCCCTCGCTGCCTCATTGTCAGCTACGGAGGTCTCGGTAACCTCAACTGTCAGTCGATCGGGGTTGAGGCCCGATCGCTCGAGAGCGGTAGCGGCCGCCATCGCTGCAATGCCCCGATGAAGCTGAAAGGTCGAGCAGTTCACCGCCAACTGGAGATCCCCGGGCCACCGCGTGGCCTGCGCGCAGGCCTCGGACAGCACCCAAGCATTCAGCTCGTTCATGCGCCCGTGAGATTCGGCCCATGGAATGAGGGTGTCGGGTGGGATGTCATCACCCGAGGAGTCCTGCCATCGCAGTAGTGCCTCGAATCCGAGAAGACGCCCTGTGGCAAGGTCCACCGCCGGCTGAAACACGAGAGTAGCTGTGCCGGCCCGGCCCAGGTCCGGAACTGGAGTGTTCGAGTCGAGCCCGAGAGGTGATCTTTTGGTCTTCCACACACTTGGGACATCGGCAGCAGGCCCGCCCGCCCTTAGCAGGAAGGTGGAGATTCTGGAGGAGCTGATCCGCGCACATGCCACTCTCTAGAAACCCCTCAAGGAAGCTGAGGCCGGTGCCGAAATACCAGTCATGGCCCTGAAACCGTTTGGTCGTCAATCGAAGAATCATGCGGGCGAAGAGATCACCGTAGATGAGAGCAACGGAGCCGCGCAGTTCTTCTCAAACAAACCCGGGCTACCGGAGGCCGGGTGGTACCCCGATGCATCCGATCCTGGGAAGAAGCGGTACTGGGACGGATTTCATTGGACCGGCCAGACGATGAGGGATGATTCGGGAGCAGCGCGGGTTGAGGAGTCGGCGGAGGCTCGGGCCGCGGCAACTGCCAGAGATGATCAATCGTCAGTCGGGTCAGCCCCACGTGCCACGGATATCCCGGTGCCAGAGCAACTGAACCGTTCCCCTGCCGAGGAACTAGCGCCAGTTGCCGGAACCACGGAGACGGTTGCGCCTCCTGCGCCTCCTGCGGCTTCGGTGCGGGTTGGATCTCAATTCAGCGCTACACCCGACGCCTCAGTCTCCCTCGCCAATCTCGATCATTCTGCCCCGTCACAGTCTCCTGAAAGCGCGGACAGTGGATTTGCAGTGGCGGGCGGCGGAGAAGAGAGAGCCAATCCAAAGGATGACGAGATCAGTGGAGGATTTGACGCCGAAGCCTTGAAGCGTGGTGAGGGTGCCAATCACGATGACTCAGTTCCCCAAGCTGGATCATCGGGGGATCGGAGTGGGCAGGAGACGGTAGACGAGGCCAATCACTGGGCCGAGGAAACCGAAAGGGCTGTAGCAAGAGCGCGTCAGGCCGGTTCGCCCGAGGCCTGGCAGGAGGTATCGCGAGTTGCCGTTGTCGTGTCAGAACTGGCTCAAGCCATGGAGGCGGTTGCGCACGCGAGGATCGCAGCTGAGAAGGCGGCCCAGGCAGCTCAAGAAGCGGCACAGCAGGCCAATGTCGCGAACAAGATGGTGATAGACGCGAATCAAACGGTTCAGAGCACTGCGAAGGCCGTCGAAATAGCCGCTAACGAAGCCAGGGCTGCGGAGAAAGCAGCCGCCGAAGCCAGGCGGGCATCTGAACAAGCGGCTCTGGAAGCACCCAGGTCTGCAGAATTGGCGAAAGTCGCAGCGCAGGTGGCGGCTGACGCGGAGCGCAAGGCGAAGGTTATCGACGAGATCATCGCAAAGGCACGCGCCGCCAATACTGCGAGAGCATGGAGTGAAGCCGTCAAACTCGTTTCGGCGAAGGAGAAGACGCCGCAAGATTTCGTCTTGAGCAGCTGAGTCCTGCCTGGCCTGTGGGTGTCGACCGGAAGGGTCGGCTCGGAAGCGTAACGAACCCGTAACGGCAGCCGCAACGATCCGTAACGAACTACCCTGCCGGTGAATGCCCATAAAAGGGTCTTTCGGGAGTGCCCGGGTTGCGGCAAGCTGATTCCGGTGGCCGCTTCCGGGACCTGTAGGTGTCGGTGGTGCGCCCGCCCCGCCCCGCTCCGTCGCCTCGCCGCATGTGGGGCTGCGGACCTCCCGGTCAGCGGGCGGGCCAAGGCGTACGCCCAGCGCGCCAACCTGACCGTGGGGGACCTGCCGTCGGGGTGGGCGTCGTCGGGCGCCAGCGCCACGTCGGTGACCCCCCCGACGCTGCCCGCCTCGGAGAAACAGACGGTGGCGTCGGTGTTCAGCGGCATACCGGGGTCCTGTCGTTCGCTGGACGGCGTGTTCACGACGACGCTGCTCGACGCCGCCCCACCGGGCACCGTCGCCCAGGACCGGACCGGGTTCCACGGCACGACCCCCAGCGGAGGGAGGGGCGCAGATCTCGTCGACGGTCGCGTTGATGGGGAATCTGGAGACCTCGCGGGCACGTTCGCCTCCTATCCGACGCCCACCTTCGTCCCCTGCCTTCAGGCGTTCCTCGGAGGAGGGCTGGCGAAGGTCTTCAAGGTGTCGTCCGTTCACGTGACCGTCGTCCGGGCTGCGCCGCCGCCGGTTCCGGCCCGCGTGTCGACCACGACGATGATCGACGCTCAATCGGGTCTCGAGACGGGATCATCGGTCACCACCAGCGTCACCGGGGAGGTGGTCCTTCAGTCCGGGAAGGCACTGGCCTTCGTCGAGGCGGAGTCCCCCACCGCGCTCTTGCCCACCGGCATGCTGGGCACCGTCGACCAGGCGGCCGCCGGGGTGGCGGACCGGCTGGTGCCGCCTCCGACGTGAGGGGGCGGCCGGTCGACGGCGGCGTGGAGCGGGCGCACGCTCGGCACCGCTCGCACGCCCAGCGCCGCTCACAACGCCTACTATGGGTGCGTCCGTCCACGGGGGTCCTCCCCTAGCTGACGGCGACGTCGAGGAGGAACTGATGCCCGAGATCGTGCAGCTGCCGGCCACCATGAAGTTCGACTCCCCCGACGAGGAGCGGCTCCACCGCAAGCAGCGCCTGGCGGCCGCGTTCCGCCTCTTCTCGAAGTTCGGGTTCGACGAGGGCGTCGCCGGCCACATCACTGCACGCGACCCCGAGCGGGCCGATCACTTCTGGGTCAATCCCTTCGCCACCCACTTCGGCCACATCCGGACCTCCGACCTGATCCTGGTCAACCACCAGGGCGAGGTGGTCGAGGGCGACCGGCCGGTCAACACCGCGGCGTTCGTGATCCATTCGCAGATCCACGCGGCCCGCCCCGACGTGGTGGCGGCGGCCCACGCCCACTCGATCCATGGGAAGTCGTGGTCGTCGCTGGGTCGGAAGCTCGACCCCATCACCCAGGACGTCTGCGCCTTCTACGGAGACCACGAGGTCTTCGACGACTACACCGGCGTGGTCCTCGACCTCGAGGAGGGCAAGCGGATCGCCCACGCCCTCGGCGACAACAAGGCGGCCATCCTCCGCAACCACGGACTACTCACCGTCGGACACTCGGTCGATGAAGCGGCGTGGTGGTTCATCACCATGGAGCGCTCGTGCCAGGCGCAGCTGCTGGCATCGGCGGCGGGTGAGCCGGTCCTCATCGACCCGGAGATGGCCCGGTTGACCGCCAGTCAGGTCGGCTCCCACATGGCCGGCTGGTTCAGCTTCCAGCCCCTGTTCGACCGGATCGTCCGGGAGCAGCCCGACCTCTTGGACTGAGGGACGGACGAGCGGGACTCAGCCCGACGGTGGGGTGGGCACCGGACCGCGGTCGGGGGTGATGATCACGATCGGGATCGTGCGGTCGGTGTGCCGCTGGTAGACGTCGTAGCGGCCACGCACCCCGGGGTGGAACAGGCGTGACAACCCTCGGTTCCTGCGGTTCACCAACGGCCACAGTTGCTGCTGTTCCCGCTCGTCCGCCACCCGGGCGGAGGCGTGCAGGACGCGGCGGCCCACCCGGACGGTCACCCGCGGTTCGTACTGGAGGTTCAACAGCCACGCCGGCGGCCGGTCGCTGCCGCCGTTGGAGGCGACCACGATGAGATCGCCGCGGTCGACGCAGTAGGTCAGGCCGTGGGTGCGGGGCAGGCCCGACTTGCGACCGGTGGTGGTCAGGAGCAGGGCCGGGACCCGGTTGCTGTGGGTGCCGACCCGGCCCTCGCTCCGCTCGTAGATGTAGGTGTGGAACCGGAGGTAGGGATCCACGAAGCGGGTGGTGAAGATCCCGTCCACGGTCGTTGCGGGCCTCAGCCCCGGGCGTCGTAGGTGGGGACCAGGGTGCGGGCCGCCCGAGCCTCGTCCACCCGCCGCACCGGTGTGTGGAGCGGGTACTCGGACAGCCG
The DNA here is from genome assembly GCA_052143895.1 of Acidimicrobiales bacterium. Lineage (GTDB taxonomy): Bacteria > Actinomycetota > Acidimicrobiia > Acidimicrobiales > RAAP-2 > Bog-756. The sequence goes on from JBKQRT010000233.1 coordinate 5,593, forward strand.
ATTCGCCCCCGCCGTGGCGGCCTCGTAGGCGATCCGCTCGAGCGACTCGGCCAGCGCCAGGAGCGTCTCGGGGCTCTCCGTCTCGGTCGGTTCGATCATCAGGGCCTCCTCCACGATCAGGGGGAAGTAGATGGTGGGCGCGTGGAAGCCCTCTTCGAGCAGGCGCTTGGCCACATCGAGGGCGCGGATCCCATGGGCGTGTTTGAGGCTTCGGGCGGACAGCACGACCTCGTGCATGCAGGGACGGTCGAACGGCACGTCGTACGTGCCGGTGAGGCGCTGTCGGATCCAGTTGGCGTTGAGGACCGCCGTCTCGGCGATCCGCCGCAGGCCATCACCCCCGTTGAGCAGGATGTAGGCGAGCGCCCGGGCCAGAACGAGCGTGTTGCCGTGCCAGGTGTGCATCCGCCCGATCGACCGCGCCGGCGTCGTCCACCCGTACACGGGCGCCTGGTCGTCCGAGTCGATCCGGGCAGGCCGCGGTCCGGGCAGGAACGGCACCAGTCGATCGGAGACGGCCACCGGTCCGGCGCCGGGACCCCCACCGCCGTGCGGTGTGGCGAAGGTCTTGTGGAGATTCATGTGGACGATGTCGAACCCCATGTCACCCGGCCGCACCACGCCGAGGATGGCGTTCAGGTTGGCGCCGTCATAGTAGAGCAGCCCCCCGACCGCGTGCACGGCGGCGGCGATGGTGGCGATGTCCTCCTCGAACAAGCCGAGGGTGTTCGGGTTGGTCAGCATGATGCCGGCCACGTCCTCGTCGAGCACGGCGGTCAACGCCCCCATGTCCACGCAGCCGCGGCCGTCGCTCGGGACGGTGACCACCTCGTACCCGCCAAGGGTCACCGACGCCGGGTTCGTCCCGTGGGCCGAATCCGGGATGACGATCTTGTGACGGGCCGAGCCCTGGGCCTCGTGCCATGCCCGCATGAGGAGGAGCCCGGTCAGCTCGCCGGCCGCCCCGGCCGCCGGCTGCAGGGTGGCTGCGGCCATGCCGCTGATCTCGCAGAGGGTCTCCTCCAGCTCGACGAGCAGCGCCAACCACCCCTGGGTCAGCGATGCCGGTGCCGCCGGGTGCACCCCGGCCAGCCCGGGCAGGTCGGCCACCGTGTCGCAGACCTTCGGGTTGTACTTCATGGTGCAGGAGCCGAGCGGGTACGCCCCGAGGTCCACGGAGAACTGCCGGTGGGACAGCCGGGTGACGTGGCCGACCAAGTCGCGCTCGGACACCTCGGCCAGCGGCACCGGGTGCACTCGCCGATGCTCCTCGGGGACGAGCTCGGACACCGGGAGCTCGGGGATGCCCGTGGTGCGGAACGACCAGGCGCTCCGTCCCGGATGGGACAGCTCGAAGATGGTGGGCTCCGTCGCCCGGCCGAGCAGCGGGGCGCTGTCGGCCTTGCCCCCCGGTGCCCCAGGTGCGGCTGCAGCAGTGGGCTCGTCCATCACGCCACCGCCTTGCCGAGTGCGGTCACGTAGGCGTCGATCTCGTCCCTGGTCCGGCGTTCGGTGACCGTGACGAGCAGACCGTGCTCGCCGTCGTCGAAGTCCGGTCCGAGGGGGATGCCCGCGAGGAAGCCGGCATCGGCCATCCGCTCCACCACCACCGCGGCCGGGACCGGGAGCCGCACGGCGAACTCGCGCACCACCGGGGCACCAGCGTAGGGCTCGACCCGGTCGAGGGAGCGCATGGCGTCCCGGGTGTACCGGGTGGCCTGGGCGCAGCGCCGGGCCAGCTCGACCAGCCCGGCGGTGCCCAGCCACGCCAGTTGGATCGCCGCGGTCACCGCCATCAAGGTCTGGTTGGTGCACACGTTGGAGGTGGCCTTCTCGCGTCGGATGTCCTGCTCGCGGGCCCGCAGCGTGGTCACGTAGGCGCGCCGGCCCTCGACGTCCACGGTCTCCCCCACCAGGCGCCCCGGCAGTCGTCGCACGTGGCGCTCGGCGCAGGCGAACAGTCCGAGGTACGGGCCACCGAAGCCGAGGGCTGTCCCGAAGACCTGGCCCTCCCCCACCACCACGTCCGCGCCCCAGTCCCCAGCGGAGCGGAGGAGCCCGGCCGCCACCGGGTCGGCCCCGACCACCAGCAGTGCACCGGTCCGGTCGCAGAGGGCACGGGCCTCGGCGAGGTCCTCGATGCACCCGAGGTAGTTGGGATAGCCGACCATCACCACCCCCGGCGCATCGCCGTCCTCGGCGTCTGGCCACGTGGTGACCCCGTCGGTCAACGGGACGGTCCGGATCCGGTGGCCGGTGCCCGCAGCACAGGTGGCCAGCATCTGGCGCCAGTGGGGATGGATCCCGGCCGACACCCAGACTGTCTGGCGCCCGGAGGCGGCCACGCCGAGGTTGACGGCCTCGACAGCGGCGCTGCCCCCGTCGTACAGGGAGGCGTTGGCCACCGGCAGCCCGGCCAGACGGGCCACCATGGTCTGGTACTCGAAGACGGCCTGGAGGACGCCCTGGGCGACCTCGGGCTGGTAGGGCGTGTACGACGTGACGAACTCGGAGCGGCCGGCCAGCGCCCGGGTCACCGACGGCACCTCGTGGTCGTAGGCGCCCCCGCCGGCGAAGCAGACCAGGCGGTCCGACCGGGCGCGGTTGCGGTCGGCGAAGTTCTCCATGTGGGCCAGGACGTCGGGTTCGCCGACGCCGGCGGCCAACTCCAGCCCGTGCTGCAGCCGGATCGCCTCGGGCACCACCGCGAACAGCTCCTCGATCGAGGACAGCCCGAGGAAGGCGAGCATGCTCGCCACGTCGTCGTCGGTGTGCGGGATGTAGGTGCCCACGGGGCGGCTCCTCGGAGGTGTCTAATTCTCTGTGTCTAGTTGAGCGGGGGCCCGTCGGCCCAATGCCCAGGCCGGACGGCGGTCAGACCGCCGCCGCCCACTGTCCGGGCCGGACGAACGGGGTGGGGACCACGGTGGCGGGAAGGGCCCGTCCCCGTTGCTCGATCTCGACGGCCGACCCTGGCGGCACCTCGGCGGCCGTGTCGAGCAGGGCGAGGGCGATGCCGTGCCCGAGCATCGGGGAGAAGTTGCCGCTGGTCACGGTGCCGTGGCGCCGGCCGCCGACCCGCACCACAGCGCCCTCGCGAGGTGGCTGCCTGCCGGCGGTGGCCAGGCCGGCCAGGCGCCGGGGCACGCCCCGCTCGCGTTCGGCCACGAGGGCGGCGCGCCCGCGGAACCGCGGCTTGTCCCAGCCCACCACCCATCCCAGCCCGGCCTGCAGGGGCGTGATGCCCGGCCCGAGCTCGTGCCCGTGCAGGGGCAGCGCCGCTTCGAGGCGGAGCGTATCCCGGGCACCGAGCCCGGCGGGCTGCACACCGGCGCCGACCAGTGCCGTCCACAGCGCCTCGGCGGCCTCGACCGGTACCGCGCACTCGACCCCGTCCTCGCCGGTGTAGCCCGTCCCGGCGACCACGCACGGTACCCCCCCCCAGACGAACGGCGACACACCGAAGCGGGGCACGGCCGCCGCATCGGGGGCGATCGCCGACAGACGGGTCCGGGCGTGCGGACCCTGGACGGCGATGATGCAGCGGGTGGCGGTGGTGTCCTCCCCCCCGACCGCCTCAAGCACCCGGTCGGTGTTGGAGGCGTTCGGCATGACGTCGAACACGTCGTCGGCGATCCACCACACGATGATGTCGTCCACCACCGATCCGTCGGTTTCGTCGAGCAGGTGGGTGTACTGGGCGCGACCGGTGCCGACCTTGCCGAGGTCGTTCGACAGGGTGGCCTGCAGTCGATCGAGGGCACCGTTGCCGGCGACCCGCACCGTTCCGAGGTGGCTCACATCGAAGACCACGGAGTCCTCGCGGCAGGCCCGGTGCTCGGCGATGGTGCCACCCGGGTACGCAAGCGGCATCTCCCAGCCGCCGAAGCCGGTCAGCTTGGCGCCGAGGCGTCGATGGGCATCGAACAGTGCGGTCCGCCGCAGCCCGCCGCCGGCCGCTGCCGGACCGGACTCGGGGATGCCGCCCCGGGGGATCCCGCCCAGCGCCGTCGAGGAGTCGCCCACGTCGAGAGGATACCGGTGCGCGGATTCAGGCGGTGCGGGAGGCGCCCGACCGGAACAGGCCGTCGCCGGCCAGGCCGTACTTGGCCAAGAGGGCGAGGGTGTCCCGCTGGTACAGGACGGTCACCCTGACGTCAGGGTAGAGCTGGCCCATCCGCCGGACCTTGCCGTTCTTTTTCGTCACCAGCCGCTGGTTCAGGGTGGTGACCTCGACGAACAGGCCCGGTTCCGGCAGCCAGAAGTCGGGTCGGAAGCCCGACGTCGGCCGGCCGGTGGCATCCCACTCGAGTGCGAACTCGACCGGCTCGTACTCCCATGCCACGCCGTAGAAGTCGAGGATGCGGGCGAACCGCTGCTCGGATTCGTGCGCGAACCGGTTGACGGGACCGATCGGGCCGCGACGCTCGGTGGGACCCGAGGCGGTCAACGCTCGGCTGCCTCGGTAGCGAGGTACTCCGCGGCCGGGTGGCCCTGGGGCCGGCGGTCTGACCGGAGCGCCTCGATCTCGACGATGGCTGCTTCGAGCTCGGAGACCACACCCGAGAGCGGCAGGATGTTGAACACGCCCTGACCACCGGCCAGCAGGTCGACGACCTCGCCGTCAGAGTGGGCGAGCACCGACCGGCTGCCGGTCAGGACCAGCTGGGCTGACGCCAGATCGGCGCCGAGGCCGCCGCGCAGGCACTCGACGGCCTGGCGGGCCTGCTGGAGCTTGAGCCCGGCGTCGAGCAGCCGCTTGATGACCTTGAGCTCGAGGACGTCCCCGTAGGAATATCGCCGTTGGCTGCCGCTGCCGTTGGCGTCGCTGATGGACGGGCGCAGCAGCCCGGTGCGGGCCCAGTAGTCGAGCTGCCGGTAGGTGATGCCGACGAGGGCACACACCTGGGCCCCCCGGAACCCCTCGTCCCGCTGCAGCGCCGGAGTATCACCGGCGGCACCCTCCACCGTCTTGTCAGCCATCCTGTCGACCACTGCCAGTCCTCCACCTCGATCAGAGGTTGACCCTGAACCGAAACCTCACGGTCAACCTGCACAATCACGATATCACACCGCCGTAATTACGTGGATGTGAGCCGGCCTCGACCGGGGTCCCCGTCGACCGACTTGGCCACAGGGCCCGGTCCGGCAATGATCGTCCCATGACCGTCGTGAAGATCAATGCCATCACCGTGCGGGAGGGATCGGGGGACGAGCTGGCCCGCCGGTTCGCGGGACGGGCCGGCGCCGTCGACGACGCCGACGGGTTCGAGGGATTCGAACTCCTGCGTCCGACGGACGAGCGGGACGTCTGGCTGGTGGTCACCCGGTGGCGTGACGAGCAGTCGTTCGAGGCCTGGGTCTCGTCGCCGGCGTTCGCCCACGGGCACCGGGGCGACACCGGAGGCGAACAGGGCCGGCGCGACGGGGACTCGCCCGCCGCCGCCGCTCCCCCTCCGTTGGGCACCCACAGCGAGCTGTGGTCCTACGACATCGTGCCCCTGCCGGCCCGGCGATGAGCACGGAACGCGCGCGGACCGGGCCCCGCCTGCCCGTGCACCGCCGGACGATCGAGTTCGACGTCTTCGACGACAACGACACGTTGTCGGTGGTGGGCACCCTGCGTGACACCCGGCCCTGGGCGGATGACGGGCGAGCGGTCGCAATCGTGCACGACATGGAGCTCCGGGTCACGGTCCGGACCGCCGACCTCACCATCACCGCGGCCGAGGCCGAGATGCACACCTTCCCCCACACCGAATGCCCCGCCATCGCGCCCGCCTTCGCCGGACTGGTCGGGCTCGACGTCGCCCGCGGTTACACGAGGAGGGTGCAGAGCCTCTTCGGTGGTCCGCGGGGCTGTACCCATCTGGAGCAGCTGGCTCGCTCGCTGGGTCCGGTCGTGATCCAGGCGGTGACGTCGCGCCGGGCCCTGGCCGTGAGCCGGGGCGATGTGGACGACCTCCTGGCCGGCTCGGCCAGCCCGTGGGCGCGCGACTCCTGCCACATCTGGGCCAAGGGCGGTCCTGCCGACCAGAAGCTGGCGGCCGGGTGGCGTCCCGGCGTCGGTCCCTACCCCTCCCCTCCGGTCGAGGTCCTGCTCGGATCGGCGCGCCGGTCGTGAGGGCCGCCCTGCCTCCGACCCGGGTCGTACGCCCGCTGGTCGCCGTCGTGGTGGCGGCCGGCGTGCTCGCCGGCTGCACCAGTTCGGGCACGGCCATCTCGACCCCGTACTCGACCACGCCGCCGGTCCTGGAGCACGGTCCCACCTACGAGATCAGGGTCGGGAACGTGAACGGGCTCGGTTCGGTGCTGGTCGACGGCCAGGGCATCACCGTCTACATGTTCGCGACGGACAAGCAGGGATCGCCCTCCCGCTGCTACGACATCTGCGCGGTGCAGTGGCCTCCGCTCACGCTTCCGCCCGGCGTGACCGCACCGGTCGCCGGACCCGGCATCCGGCCGCGACTGCTAGGCACAGCACCCCGGACCGACGGGACGACCCAGATCACCTACAACGGGTGGCCGCTCTACCTCTGGCCACCAGACCGGGCACCAGGCAAGGCCACCGGCCAGGGGCTGACCAACGCAGGCGGGCTCTGGTACGTGCTGACGCCGGCCGGGAAGCCGATCGTCCCCGCCTAGGACCGGACCCCGGTCCCCTGCCACCGGGGTGCAGAATGGGCGGATGGCCGGTCCTTCGCGCACGTCCCTCTGGTCGTTCAACTCGACCGGCTCCTTCCTGTCGGTGAGCTCGAGGGGCTCGGTCCTCTCGATCGGTTCGGTCGGCTCCTTCCTGTCCTTGGGGTCGATCGGGTCGGCCTGCTCGATCGCCTCGGTGGGGAGCTTCCTGTGCGCTGGCTCGATCCTGTCGTTCGCTTCGATCCTGTCCGTGCTGTCAGCGCGGTCGATGACGGCCGCGCTGGGCAGCGGGGTCCGCCGGACTCAGTCAGCCGGCGTCGCCGCCCAGCCAGCCGCGTCGCCGGAATAGGTAGAGCAGGCCGGCCGCCGCCGCCAGCTCCAGGCCGATCCCGAGGAACAGGAACGGCGCCCGTCCGGTGATGTGGCCGATCAGCCACGAGAAGTTCTGGCCGAAGAACCCGGTGAGGAAGCTGAGGGGCAGGAACACGGTGGCGATGATGGTGAGCTGTTTCATGACCACGTTGAGCCGGTTGGAGACGGTGGACAGGTGGGTGTCCATCACCCCGCTCAGGAGGTCCCGGTACCCGTCCACCATGTCGCTGATCCGGATCAGGTGGTCGTAGATGTCCCGCATGTAGCGCAGGCCGTCGGTGCTGACGCCGGGGAGGTCGGTGACGCCCGACGAGATGCTGGCGAACATGTCCCGCTGTGGGGTGACCACCTTTCGGATGTTGATCAACGACCGCTTCATGGCGAAGAGGGTGCCGAGCTGCGCGTCGGTCGGCTTGACCAGGATGGCGTCCTCGAGCTCGTCGATCCGGTTGTCGAACTCGTTGAGCAATGGGAAGAAGCTGTCGACCAGCTGGTCGATGACCAGGTAGATGAGGGTGATCTGCGGGGACTCGAGCTCGGAGGCGCGCCGGTGGCCGATGCGGACCCGCACGTCGTCGAGAGCCTGGCACGGCCCGTGGTGCACGGTGATGACGAAGTGGGCGCCGAAGATGAAGTGGACCTCCTTCGTCGCCGACTGGTCGTCGGAGGCGCCGTGGACCACCAGGTACATGAAGTCGTCGTAGTCCTCGACCTTCGGGCGCTGCCCGAAGCGCTCGGCGTCGTCCAGCACCAGTTGGTGGACCTTGAACACGTCGAGGAGGACGTCGTGGGTATCGTCGTCGATCCCGTCTAGGTCGAGCCAGAAGAACTGTTTGGTCGCCAGCCTTCGTTCGACGGCCTCCCGGGTCGCCGGTGTCGCGGTACCTTCACACGTGACGGTCCCTCGCATGCGCAAAGTCTCTCGCCCCCGTCGCCGCATGGCGGGGATGGGGGCGCCGGGCCACGTCAGTCGAGGCGGGCGAGCTGCTCCCGGTAGCGCAGACCGTTGGCGACGTACTCGGCGGCCGACACCTGGATGAGCGCCAGGCTCGACTTACCGGGTCGGATGGTGGCCGGGACCCCGACCGCCAACGCCCCGGCGGGCACCTCCATCCGGTTGGGCACGACGGCATTGGCACCTACCGTCGCCCCCGTCCTGACGACGGCGTGGTGCAGGACGACCGAACCCGAGCCGACAAGCGAGTCGTCCTCGAGGATGCACCCTTCGAGGTGGGCCAGGTGGCCGATCACGCACCCCCGGCCGACCACGGTCGGGAATCCGGGTCCGGCGTGCATCACCGTCCCGTCCTGGACCGACGTCCGGGCGCCGATGGTGATGGTTCCGTAGTCGCCGCGCAGCACGGCGCCGGGCCAGACCGAGGCTTCGGGCCCGAGCGTGACATCGCCGATGACGACCGCATCGGGGTGGACGTAGGCCTGGGGGTCGATGGTGGGTGCGAGGTCACCGAGTCGGTAGATGGGCATCGCCCGACCCTACGGCACCACCCCACCGGAGGGGGCCAGCACCGCCCTGCCTGCTCGGTGCCCCGGTGGGCGGTCATCGGACCGCGCGTGCATCCGACCCTGGCGACCAATACCATCGACCCGGCTGTGCCGCCCGGTGGGGGCGGCGCCCGATCCGAGCGGATCCGGCCGGCGCCGAGCCGGGTCCCCGCCGCCCGAGAAGGATGACCATCACACGATCACTGCAGTCGCCCGCTCCCCTGACGACGGGAGCACAGGAGGACCACGCCGCTGCAGCGTCCCGCCACAGCGGCCGCCGCGCCGGTGGCTCGCCCGACGGCACCGTCGCCGCTGAGCGGTGCGCCTGGAGCCTGGTGTGGCTCAGCGTGATCGTGGCCGGCGTCGACCTCTGGGGAGGGTGGTCGGGCTGGACCCCGAGCGCGATCGTGGCGCCGGCGGTGGCGGCGGTCGGCATCGTCGGGGTGAGCGCCACCTGGCTGGTGGGCACGCCGCGGTCCCGATGGTTCCAGCGGTCGACGGTGGCGGCCGTGGTGGTGTCGACCTTCGGGTCTCAGGGCGTGGCCATCCACGCCCGGCGGTATTACGCCACCGATTCGGCCGCCTTCAACCAAGTGGCCGCCAGGCTCCTGGCCCACGGCGTCGACCCGTACACCGCGACGATGGGTGGCGCGACGGGCCTCCTGCAGAACGCGGCGAACTTCTGGACCTACACCATCAACGGCGGCTACGTGGACCATGTCTCCTATCCGGCCGGCTCGTTCCTGTTGGAGATGCCGGCGGTCCTGCTCGGGTTCCGCCACGAGGTCGTCGACTGGGTCGACCTGTGCGCCTGGCTGGTCACCGGCGTGCTGGTCTTCGCCCTCCTGCCGGTCTCCATCCGATGGGTCGGGGCGCTCCTGCTGGTCACGCCGGTCTTCGCCGACATCTTCGCCGGTGGGGGCACCGACGCCGGCTTCCTCCCCTTTCTGGTGCTGGCCGTGTGGCGGTGGGACCGGTACGGCCTCGGCCGCCAGGCCGGGATCGCCCGGTGGGCGGGCCCGATCGCCCTCGGCGTCGCCTGTTCGATCAAGCAGACGCCGTGGTTCTGCATCCCCTTCCTGGTGGCCGGCGTCTACCTCGAAGCGAGCCGGTCCGGGCGCCGCCCGGTGCGCCTCGCCGTCCGCTACCTGCTCACGGTGGTGGTGACCTTCGCCGCGGTCAATCTGCCGTTCATCGTCTGGCAACCCGCGGCCTGGGCGAAGGGCAGCCTGCTCCCGATCACCCAACCGTTGGTCGTCGACGGTCAGGGCCTGGTCACCGTGGCGCTGCACGGCATCAGCCGGGGGGTCTCGATCCCGCTCCTGTCGCTCGCCGGCCTGCTCGTCCTCGTCGGTCTGTGGGGTGCGTTCGCGGTCTGGTACCCGGTGATGAAGCGGATCTGGTTGCTGGTGCTCCCGCTGGCCTTCTTCGTAGCTCCGCGCAGCCTCTCGACCTACCTGCTGGACCTGTTCCCGGCGGCCATCGTCGCCGCCGTCACCGTCGGTCCGGCCGCCGCCCGGGCCGTCACCCGCGGCGCCGGGCGCCGGACCCTGCCCTCTGGAGCGGCCGTGCTCGGGGTCGGCGTGGCGGCGACAGTAGTCGCCGTGCTCGCCTTCACGTCCCCCCCGCTCCAACTGGAGGTGCGTTCAGTGATGGCGTCCCCCGGTGCCACCCTGGTGACTTCGGTGACCGTCGGGATCCACAACCAGACCGACGGCACGGTGCGTCCCCATTTCATGGTGAACGTTGGCAGTCCCCATCCGAACGACTTCTGGCACGCGAGGGACGGACGACCGGTCGAGCTCGCCCCCCATGCGTCCATGGTCGTGACGCTGTACCCCGCCGGCTACACCGCGGCACCACCGCAGGGCTCGCGCTGGCTGGTCGAGGCATACACCGCCGCCCCGGAGGCACTCAGCACGTCCCCGCTCCAGATCTGGCGGTTCGACACGCCGGGGTGACCTGCCGCCCGGTGATGGGCACCGCGGCCGGTCGTAGAATGGCCGAGCCCCGCGTGGGGCGGCCGCGAGGAGGCAGACCATGACCGATCCCGGAGCGCTCGAGCATTCGGTCTTCGACGCCGACAACCACTACTACGAGGCGCTCGACGCCTTCACCCGGCACCTCGATCCGGAGCTGGGCTCGCGGGTGATCGAGTGGTGCGAGATCGACGGGCGCCTCTACCACGTCATCGGGGGGCGGGTCAGCCGGGCGGTGACCAATCCCACCTTCGACCCGGTGGCCTTCCCTGGTGCCATGTACGACTACTTCCGTGGCAATCCCGACCACCGCAGCCCGCTCGAGTTCCTGTCGCGGCGGGAGGCGATCCGACCGGCGTACCGCGAACCGGGCGCTCGCCTGGCCACCCTCGACGAGCAGGGCCTGGCCGGGTGCCTGCTCTTCCCCACCCTCGGGATGATCTACGAGGAACCCCTGGCGCACGACCCCGAGGCGGTGTGCCACCTGTTCCGGGCCTTCAACCGCTGGCTGGAGGAGGACTGGACGTTCAACGTCGACGACCGCATCTTCGCCGCGCCCTACATCACCCTCGCCGACCCGTCGTGGGCGGCCGCCGAGCTCACCTGGGCGCTCGACCACGGGGCACGCAGCATGGTCATGCGGCCGGCGGCGCCGACGACGGCCGTCGGGCGCCGCAACCCCTTCGACGCCATGTTCGACCCCTTCTGGAGCCTGGCCGACGAGGCCGGTATCGCCGTGGTGGTCCACGCTGCGGACAGCGGCATCTCGTCGAACGGGTACGCCGTCGATGGGTTCGCGGCCACGTTCTCGGGAGGGTGGAAGCCGTCGATCAAGAGTTTCGCCATCGAGCAGGCCATTCGCGATTTCCTGCTATCGATCGTCTTCGAGCGCCACTTCGAGCGGTTCCCCAACCTCCGGGTCGCCTCGGTGGAGAACGGCGCCGAGTACCTGCCTGACCTCCTGAAGAAGCTTCGTTCGACGGCGAACAAGATGCCCGGCTACTGGAAGGAGGACCCCGTAGAGACCTTCCGCCGGCACGTGTGGATCAACCCCTTCTGGGAGGACGACGTCTACGAGGTGGCCGAGTGCGTGGGACCGGACCGTGTCCTGTTCGGTTCCGACTGGCCCCACATCGAGGCGCTACCCGAGCCGCTCGACTACGTGGCCGAACTCAAGAATTTCAGCGACGGCGACCGACGAAGGATCCTCCACGACAACGTCACCGAGCTCATCACCCTGCGGCCGACCTGAAGATCAGTGACTGCGCCCGCGCCCGCGGGAACGTGTGGCGCCCTTGCCGTGGTGGGTCACGTGGTGGGTGGCGTTGCGCTCGGCCTGCTCACGTTGCCGGGCGACCCGGCTCCGGCCCGCGAATCCGCCGGCGACGATCACCACGAGCACGATGGCCATGATCAGCCAGATCAACATGTCCGCTCCGTTCGAGATGTCGGCGTGGCCCAAGCCACTCTCATCCGTTGACGAACCGTAGGCCGGGCGGCCGGTCCCGCGCCAGCAGCGGCTGTCAGGCGCGCACGGCGCTGCCAATGATCGTCGGGCGCACGGTGGGGAACGAGCGGGGCTGGATCCCGTGCTCCAGCTCGTCGACCCGGAGGGACGAGCTCCGCAGCAGCGACTCGGTTCGCCGGTTCGGGTGGCAGCCGGCGGCGATGTAGCGATGTGGTACTTCGACCAGGTCCTGGAAGCGGCCCAGACGCGAGCCGTCGACGGCCCGCACGTGCTCGAGGAACAGATACCGGCCGCCAGGCCGCAACACCCGGGCGACCTCGGCGAGGGCGGTGACGGGATCGGGGATCGTGCAGTGCACGAAGGTGGCCGCGACCGTGTCGAACACACCGTCTTCGAAGGGGAGTTCCTCGGCGCCGGCCTGCACGATGCACCAGGAGCCGACCGGCGGCGGATCCGATTCCAACTGGCGGCGCAGGTGGCCGAGCATGTGGGGGCTCGGCTCGGTCACCACCAACTCACGCACCTCGGCTGTGTAGTGCGGCAGGTTGAGGCCGCTGCCGGCGCCGATCTCCAGTGTCCGGCCCGCCGCCCGGCGACAGAGCTCCACCCTCGTCTCCCGTTGGCCCGCCCGCTCGGACACGCCCACCACCAGCGGGTAGTACCAGGCGAAGAACCGCTCGTTGAGGCCCAGGGGGTCCCGCATGGCAGGCACCGTACCAGCGCGTTCTGGCCGGCTCTCCAGCCGCTGCGGCTGGAGACCGCTCGCCGGGGGACGTGATCGTGGGAGAGTCTGGCCGTGCGCTTCCACGCTGAGCACCGCTTCGGTGGGACGGAGGAGGAGGTTGCCGTACTCCTGTGCGACCCCGACTTCTACGTCTCCCTCGTCCTTCCTGACCTGAGCACCCCCGAGGTGCTCGTCCATCACGTCGAGAGAGCCGAGACGACGATCCGGCTCCGCTACGAGTTCGAGGGGAGCCTCGATCCGATCGCGCGCCGCCTGGTGGGCACCGGCCGCCTGGCGTGGATCCAGGAGGTACGGGTCGACCGGTCGGCGGGATCCGGCAGCCTCCGGTTCGAAGCGGAGAGGGACCCCCGCCGTCTGCACGGTTCCGCCGACTTCTCGCTGTCGGCGGTGGGCGGCGGCAGCCGGAGGCGACTCGACGGTGAGCTGGTCGTCGCCGTTCCGGGGATTGGTCGCATGGCCGAGCGACGCATCCTGCCCGGCGTCCTGCGCAGGCTCGACATCGAGGCGGAGGCCGTCGACGACCGCACGCCTCGGGCGGAGTGACCTCGCATGCCCGGAGCGCCCGACGTGGCGAAACGCGGCGTCGCGGCACCGGTAGCGGTAGCGGTAGCGGTCGAGTGCAACACTCGGACATGACCACAGACAAGGCCAGCGACGGAACGCCAGAGGGTGATGACGCTGACTCGATGCAGCGCAAGGCAGACGAGGCAGCCGAGGAGTTCATCAGGCGACAGCAGAAGTCGATCGACGACATCGACCTTCAGCTCAGGGAGTTGCAGCACAGGCGAGAGGAGCTCGAGGCCCTACTCAAGAAGCATCGCGGCGCCTCGTAGTCACCCACGATCCGTGCCCACAGGCGCGAGCGGGTGGATCGCTGTGCGCAGGCATCAACCCATTCAACACGTGAAACGTCCCTACTCGTCGGGCTGCCAGGAGTTGATCCCGGGACCTCTTGACCCCCAGGTATCTCACCCTAAGCGCTGTGCTCAGTGCCGTTTGACCAGGTCGGCTCCGAGCGAAACCAGGCAAGTTATGCGCGGCTCGAATCCCCCGAAACGAGCGTCTCCACTGTAACGACCACGACGACGTCGGTGACGCGACGGTGGGCATCGTTCGCCAACTGGTCGCGCCGGTTCCTCTCTCTCATCCCTATTGGTCGGGCTGCCGGGATTTGAACCCGGGACCTCTTGACCCCCAGTCAAGCGCGCTAACCAAGCTGCGCCACAGCCCGTCTGTCCACAGTTCCGGCCGGGGACGCCGGTGCTCCGGTCCCGGTGCATCCGGTCCTCCGTCTGTCACACGGTGGGAGACGTCTGCGCCCGGTCCTGTCGACGGACCGTCACCCTACCCCACCAACCGGCCGGGGCCGGCTCGTAGGGTAGCGGTGTCCTGATCAGGGGTCAGGTGGATCGGTCCTTCTTGGCCGCTTTGGCGGCCAGCTTGCCGATGAGGGCGTACCCGGCGTCGTTGGCATGGATGTTCCCCTCCGAGCAGTAGTAGGTCAGCTTGCAGACCTCGGCGACCGGCTTGGGGATGCTCCCGTAGGGAGCCAGCGTCACCATCTTGGTCAAGGACCCGTAGCCATCGGTCGCGGCGGTCACGTCCACGAACGTGCCCCCGACGGAGGAATCGGTGTAGGCAGTGTCGAGGTCGGGGTTGACGATGTCCTTGAAGGCGACGACCGATAGCTGGGCGAGCGACGGGTTCGGCGAGCCGGCCGGATAGACGTAGTCCCCCAGGATGACGTCGGGGTAGGTGAGCCCGATGATTGGGGCGGATGAGTCGTTCGACGCATCCAACGCGGCGCGGAGGTCGGTGCCGAGGGTCTCCACGTTGGTTTCGACCGTCGCCGCGGCCGCGAGCACGCAGGCGGTGATGGCACTGGAGTCCCCTGCGCTGACGCAGTTGGTGATGTCGTTCCCGCCGATCGACACGGTGATCAGGCCGACCTTGCCCGGATTAGCGGTGATGAAGTCGACGGCGGCCTGTTCCTGGGTCTCCGTCGGGTACGGCACGGCGTCGGTCGCCGCCACGGGCCCGTACCCGGACTCGAGGCATCCGGTGGCGGTGAGGATGGACGTGGTGGTCGCTCCGCCGCAGCCGAAGTTCTCGAGCTGCATCTTGGCTTTCTTGGCCACGATGGCCGTGTAGCCCGACGTTGCGCCGATCCCGGGCTGGTATCCGACCGAGTAGGAATCACCGAGCGACAGGTAGTACGGCAGCGGCGGCTTGACCTTCGCCGCCTGACTCACCCCCGGCACCGCCACCAGGGTGAAGGCGGAGAGGCCCAGGATCCCCACCAGGGTCAAGACGACGGATGAAGCAGCGCGCAGACGCATGTGGGTACCCCGTTCGAAGTTCACCTTGATGACACAAGGTACATCGTTGCTATCACATCCGGGCGACCAGATCCGGGCTCGCGTCGCCTGTCGTGCGTGGCGCTCCGGTGCTGTCTGGCCACGGAAGGTGATGGACGGCCAGCGGCACCACCGTCCGCCCTCACGCTGACCCTCACTTTGACCCTCACTCCGGCGCCCCGGCCCGATCTGCCGCCAGGGGCGGCGCTCCCGATCAGCTCCGATCAGAGGTGGTGGACCAGCCAGGTCACGCCCTGGAATGCCCGGTAGCCGAGATAGATGACGCTGGCCACGATCATGAACTTGAAGTACCAGGGCGACTTGCGGTGTTCGAGCGGCACCGCGCCGCAGAACGGGCAGGACCCGTCCTCGGTCAGCTCCTCGCTGTAGAGCCGCTGGTCGCACTGCTCGCACCAGGGCACGTCAGGCGCCCGTCTCTTGCCCGCCCGACCTCACCGGCGACGTCCTCCGCCCCCGTTGGCGCCCTTGGCCCGCACCCGCAACTTGATCGGGGTGGGGCCGAGCTCGAACCGTTCGCGAAGCCCGCGCTCGACGTACCGGAGGTACGTGGGCTGGAGTCGGCCGTTGGTGAACAAGGTGAAGGTGGGCGGATCGGTCGCGCCCTGGACGGCGTACTGGATCTTGGCCCCGACCGGTGGGTGGGCCATCTGGATCGACGTGAGGGCGCGGTTGAGCTCGCCGGTCGGGATCCGGGAGTGGTACGCCTCTTCGGCGGCCGCCACTGCCGGCAGGATCTGATGGACGCCGAGCCCGGACAGCGCACTCACCCGGAGCACGGGGGCGTCACCCAGAAAGGCCAGGCGGTCCCCCACATCGACCAGGATGTCGTTCCGGTCCTCGGTGGGGATGAGCTCCCACTTGTTGAGCACCACCACGGTCGGGCAGCCGGCCGCGCCGACCCGCTCGGCCAGGCGCTGGTCCTGGTGGGTGACCCCCGAAGTGGCATCGATGACCAACAGGGCGATGTCGGCCGCGTCGAGGGCGTCGAGGGCGCGGAGGACCGAGAAGTACTCGGTGCCGCGCTCGGTGCGGGACTTGCGCCGCATGCCGGCGGTGTCGACGAAGCACACCGTTCCCTCCGGCGTCTCGACCACGGTGTCCACCGCGTCCCGGGTCGTGCCCGGCGCGTCGTGGGTGACCGAGCGCTCGTCACCCACCAGCCGGTTGAACAGCGTGGACTTCCCCACGTTGGGCCGTCCCACCAGTGCCACCCGCGGCACGGCGTGGTCGGAAGCGGCGTTGCCGATCGACGCCACGAGGTCTGGGTACTCCCTCGGCGCCGCGGCCGCATCCCCGGGACCTGCCGGGACCGGTTCGGCCGGCGGCGGGAACAGCCGGACCACGTCGTCGAGCAGGTCGCCCGTTCCCCGGCCGTGCAGCGCGCTCACCGGCCACGGCGTGCCCAGACCGAGACCCATGGCGTCCCAGGCGTCGGCCTCACGTTGCGACGAGTCCACCTTGTTGACGACCACGCGGACCGGTCGGCCGGACCGCTTGAGGACGCGGGCCACGGCCAGGTCCTGGTCGGTGACCCCGACGGTCACATCCACCAGGAGCAGGACGACATCGGCCTCGGCGATGGCCCGTTCGGCCTGAGCACTCACCTGGGCATCGAGCGGGTCGTCCGAGGACAGCCAGCCCCCGGTGTCGACCACGGTGAACCGGTGCCCGCACCACTCGGCGTCGAGCTCCTTGCGGTCGCGGGTGACGCCGGGACGCTCCTCGACGACGGCGGCTCGCCTCCCCACGATGCGGTTGACCAGGGTCGACTTGCCGACGTTGGGCCGGCCGGCGATGACCACCAGAGGACGTTCGCCGGGCGGTGCGGCCACTCCACCGTCGGCGGTCACCGGTGTGCTCCGAGGGAGACCGGCACCCGGTGGACGTCGGGGGTCCCGGCACGCGCACCGGAGGCGCCCGGCGTCGGTGCCGCCGCCTCCAGGGCCCGGCGCAGCGAGAGGCCGTCGGTCGGCAAGACGTCGACGGGCCGTGGCAGGTCGGCGACCGTGAGGTCGTCGAGGAATCGACCCTCCGACAGGCACGAGTCGGGAAGCAGGTAGCGGTGGCCCTCGGGCTGCGCCGCCAGCGCGCCGATCAGGTCGGTCCCGGTCAACAGCCCCGAGACGCCGATGTTGCCGCCGAAGAACGTGTTGGCCACCGGCACCAGGCGGATGTCGTCGCGCCCCAGCGAGTCGATGAGCGGACCGAGGACCAGCGCGCCGTACTCGCCGGTGACGACGGCGATCGGGGTGTCCCCGTCCCCGTCCCGGTCGCCGGGGGTCGGGTCCCCGTCGACCCGCCGGGACCGGTAGCCCGAGGCGGGCGCCCCGTCGACGGCCGCGAAGAAGCCCGATCGCACCCCGAGGGCGGCCCGCTCATCACCGCCGAAGGCCGCTTCGAAGGCCCGGGCCATGCCGAGGCCGTTCTCGTGCTGGGGGAAGCCCTCGTAGGTGTGGGCCGGCGGGAACGGGTGTCCCGCCATGAGGTAGTACTCGTCGGCGGCGAAGACCATCCGCCGGCCGAGGGCGGTGAGGAACGTGCGCTGCCAGGTGTCCACGAGCTCGCATACTGCGGCCGCCTCCTGGCGGGTGTGGGGCCGCATGGCGCCCTCGCGCGAGAATCGGCTCAGCCCGAGCGGCACGCAGGCCACCGAGGCCAGCGCTGGGTACCGGTCGAGCACGCCGGCCAGGGTGTCCTCGAGCACCGGGCCGTCGTTGGTCCCCGGGCACACGACGATCTGGCCGTGCACCTCGATCCCCCCGTCGAGCAGGGCGTCGAGCCACCGCAGGCTGGTGGCGCCGCGCCGATTCCTCAGCAAGCGGGCACGGACGTCGGGGTCGGTGGCGTGGATCGACACGAACAGGGGGCTGAGCCGCTCCGACAGCACCCGCTCCAGGTCCATCTCGGTGAAGCGGGTCAGGGTGGTGAAGTTCCCGTAGAGAAAGGACAGCCGATAGTCGTCGTCCTTCAGCGAGAGGCTCCGGCGCATGCCCGGGGGCAGCTGGTGGATGAAGCAGAACTCGCAGTGGTTGTCACAGGTCCGGACCCGGTCGAACACCGCCGAGGAGACCTCGACGCCCAGGGGTTCCCCGGCGTCCTTCCTGACCTCGAGCGCCAGCGGGTCGGAGCGGCCGCGGCGCCGGACGACGAGGTCCAACTCGGGCTCGTCGACCAGCATGCTGTATTCGATCACGTCACGGGGCGACCGTCCGTTGAGGAGCAGGAGCTCGTCCCCGGGCCGGAGCCCGGAACGGTCTGCCGGTGACGATTCGGTGACGGCGACGACCTTCGGTGTCGTCGTCACCCGTGGCGCCGACATTCGTCCAGGCTACCCGGTCCGTCTGCGGATCCGGCCTCGCTCCCGCCGTCCGGCCGGTGCCGGACGTCCGGCGGCGCCGGTAGCCTGGCCGGGTGAACGTCGATCGGGTGCTGCTGGCCGAGCCCAGGGGGTTCTGCGCCGGCGTGGAGAAGGCGATCAAGGCGCTTGCCTGGATGGTCAGGGTCTTCGAGCCACCCGTCTACTGCTACCACGAGATCGTCCACAACCAGCACGTGGTCGACCAGTTCCGGGCCCGGGGAGTGGTGTTCGTGGACGACGTGGACGAGGTCCCGGCCGGTGCGCCGCTCATGCTGTCGGCCCACGGATCGGCACCCGAGGTCGTGGCCGCCGCCCGTGACGGCGGGCGGGTGGTCGTCGATGCGGTCTGCCCCCTGGTCACCAAGGTGCACCACGAGCTCAAGGTCCGGGCCCGCAAGGGCTACACCGTGCTCTACGTCGGCCACCAGGGGCACGAAGAGGCGGTCGGGACCATGGCCGTCGCCCCGAGCTCGGTGCGCCTGCTCGAACGGGCCGAGGACGTCGACGGACTGGACCTCGACGGGCAGGACGGCGAGACCCCCCCGGTGGCCCTCCTGGCCCAGACGACGCTGAGCCACGACGAGTGGGCCGGCATCGTCGAGCGCGCCCGCGAGCGGTTCCCCCACCTGTGGATGCCGAACCGCAGCGACCTGTGCTTCGCCACCACCAACCGTCAGGCCGCGCTGCGGGCGCTGGCCGGGCGTGCTGACGCCGTGGTGGTCATCGGATCGGAGAACTCCTCGAACACCGTCGCCCTGGCCCAGGTGGCCACCGCGTTCGGGTGTCCCCGGGTCATCCGGGTCAACGATGCGTCCGAACTGCCCGACGACCTGTCCGGCACGGTCGGGGTGACCGCCGGCGCCTCCGCCCCCGAGGCCCTGGTGCGGGCGGTCGTGGAGCGGCTCGACCCGGCGCACGGCGTCGAGCGCTCGACGGTGACCGTGGAGGAGGAGTACTTCCCGCCCCCGCCCGAGCTCCGCGAGCTCCTGCGGGGGCTCGAGCTCACCCTCGCGCTGTTGAACTGTGCGGCTCCCGGCGATCCCGACGACCCGGGGGCGACCGGCGAGGGCGCCGCCGGCAGGGTACTGGCCGACGACCGGACCACGGTGGCTGCCGATGTCCTCGAGCGGCTGGCGGGGTGAGCGCCCGGATCCCCACCGGTGCGCCCGTGCCCCAGCTGCGATTTGGCGCGAGACTGACGGGATGACCACGACTTCGTTCACCAGCATGGATGTTTCCACCGCCGACCAGTGGGCGGTCATCGGGAACGAGACGATGAAGAACCAGGGCCGCGTCGCCGACCGCGTCCTCGCCATGCTCGCATCACTGGCCGACGTGGTCGACGGGTTCGCCGTCGACCAGCTCACCCATTCGCTGCAGACGGCCACCCGGGCCGAGCGGGCCGGCGCCGACGACGAGCTGGTCGTGGCGTCGCTGTGCCACGACATCGGCAAGGCGGTGTCGGTGCCCAACCACCCTCGGATCGCCGCTGAGATCCTGCGCCCCTACGTCCGGCCCGAGGTGACGGCGGCCATCCTCGTCCACCAGGACTTCCAGGGCCGGCATTACTACCACCACTTCGACCTGGACCCGACCATGCGCGACCGCTACCGTGACGAGCCCTGGTACGACCTGGCCGAGTGCTTCGCCGACGAGTGGGACCAGTCGAGCTTCGACCCCGGCTACCCGACCGAGCCCCTCTCCCACTTCGAGCCGAAAGTGCGAGCCGTCTTCGGCACCCCTCACAGTCTGTGATGGCCCCCACGCAGCGGCACCGCTGGTTCACCCGTCCCGATAACCGCGAACGCCGCCGGCGGGAACAGCTCCTCCAGTTCGCGATGGACAGCGCGCGAGAGGACTTCGAGGACCGGTATCCGGGCGCGCGGTTAGGGCCGGTGGTGGCGGTGATCGCCGCCTACGAGGAGGAGCACAACATCGGCGACGTGCTCGAGGCCATGCCGACCTCCGTCGACGAGTTCGAGGTCTCCACCCTGGTGGTGGTGGACGGGGGCAGCGACAACACCGCCAAGGTCGCCAAGGATGCAGGGGTCTTCACCTGCGTCCTGCCCGTCAACCTGGGGCACGGGGCGGCCCTCCGACTCGGGTACGAGCTGGCCGCCGCCCACGGGGCCCGCTACGTGGTGACCCTGGACGCCGACGGCCAGAACGATCCGGCGGAGCTCGGGACCATGGTCAGGCCGGTCATCGACGACGAGGCCGACTTCGTCATCGCCTCCCGGCGGCTGGGCTCGGACCAGACCACCGACCGGTTCCGCCAGGCGGGCGTCACGGTCTACGCCTCGATTCTCAACGCCATCACCTCGAAGAAGCTGACAGACTCGTCCAACGGCTATCGGGCCTTCTCGATCGAGCTGCTCGAGGACATCGCTCCCCATCTGGTCCAGGACCAGTACCAGACGGCCGAGGTGGTCATCGTGGCCGCCAGCCGCGGCTGGCGCATCACCGAGCGGCCGACCGTGTGGCACCCGCGGGCCTCGGGTGCCTCGAAGAAGGGGGGCAACCTCTTCTTCGGGTTGCAGTACGCCCGGGTCATCGCCACCACCTGGCTCCGGGTCACGCTGGGCAACCGCCGCCGGATCTGAGCGGGGCGACGGTCAGTAGCGACCGGTGATCGACACGGAGCGGTCGTAGAGCGCCTGGAGGGAGGCGTTCAGCTCCTCGGTGAGCACGTGGAGGCGGCTGCGGGAGATCCGGCCACCTCCGGTCCGCTCCGGGGGGGGGATGGGCTCACCCACGATCAGATGGATGTGGCGGGGTCGCGGGATCTTCGCTCCCTTGGGCATGACCGAGGCCGAACCGCCGATCCCCACCGGGATGACCGTGGCTCCGGTGCGGGCGGCGAGGAAGGCGACACCCTCGTGGAGGTCCGAGACGATCGGTCCCGACCGGCGCTCGCCCTCCGGGAACAGGATCAGCACCTCACCGGCTTCGAGCACGTGCTGGGCCCGCCGGAGCGCCTCCCGGTCGGCCGAACCGCGATGAACGGGGAACGCTCCCAACGATGGCAGCATCCTGGCCAGCAGCCGGTTCGTCCACAGGCTGTCCTTGGCCATGTAGTGCAGCTTGCGGCGAGTGACGTCGGAGGCCACGAAGAAGTCGATGAACGACCGGTGCACCGGGGCGATGATCACCGCGCCGTGCGCCGGGACCTGCCCGGCCCCGTCGACCGTTGTGCGGAACAGCAGGCGATTGAGACCGTGGACGAGCACGCGCAGGAACCGATACAGCCGGGTGAACCGCGTGTCGACGGTGACGTCGGGCAGGGGCGTGTCCCGGTCGGTGACGCCCTCCGGTCCGGTCACAGCCATGCCATCAACACTTCCACGATGTCGTCGACGGTGCGCTCGGTGGTGTCGACCACCCGGGCCCCGTCCGCCACGCCGAGGGGTGAGACGGCCCGGGTGCTGTCGAGGTGGTCGCGGCGGGCCAGGGCGTCTGCGTCCTCCTCGGCCCGTCGGCGGGACCGTTCCTCCTCCGACGCGGTGAGGTACACCTTGAGGTCGGCAGCGGGGAAGACCACCGAGCCAATGTCGCGGCCCTCGACCACTCCCCCGCCCCGTTCGGCCACCCACTGGCGCTGGCGGCCAACCAGGACGGCCCGCACCCCGGGGTTGGCCGCGACCGCCGACACCGCCGCGCTGACCGCGGGGCCGCGGATGGCCTCGGTGACGTCCGAGCCGTCGGCCAGCACCCGGTCGTCCACGCTGATGTCCAGCTGGCCGGCCAGCGCTGCCACCGCCGTCCGGTCCGCCGGATCGATGCCGCGGTCGAGGGCGGCCCAGGCTACGGCGCGGTACATGGCACCGGTGTCCAGGCGGTCGATCCCGAGGCGAGCGGCCAGCGCCCGCGACACGGAGGACTTGCCCGACCCGGCCGGACCGTCGATGGCGATGATCGGGGCCGTCGGCCGAACGGTCGTCATCGACCCTCCCCCGGCGCCGACCGGAGCCGCCCCAGGTCCTCGGCGAACGACGGGTAGCTGGTCGCCACCGAGTCCCAGCCGGTGATGACGGTCGGCGGGGCGGGCGACGGGCACGCGGCGCCGGCGACGGCGGCCGCCATGGCCATCCGGTGATCGCCGCCGGCCTCGACCCGGCCGGGGTGGAGCGGGCCACCGGTCCCATCCACCACCAGGTCGTCGCCCTCGGTGTGGGCGTTCCCACCGAAGGCCCTGACCAGCGACACGGTACCCTCGAGGCGGTCGGACTCCTTGACCCGGAGCTCGCCCACGTCGCGGAACCGCGTGCTTCCGTGGGCGGAAGCGGCGGCGACGGCCAGGATGGGGACTTCGTCGAGGGAGGGGATCTCGGCCGCCTCGACCTCCGTCCCGTGCAGCAGGCACGAACAGCTGGTCAGCGAGCCCACCTGCGCACCCGACTCCTCGACCTCGATGGTGGCACCCATCCGGCGCAGCACGCCGAGGAACCCGAGGCGCTCGATGCCGAGCTCGACGCCGGTCACCGTGACCAGGCTGGACGGGATGATGATCCCGCCTACCAGCCAGAAGGCGGCCTGGGAGGGATCACCGGGCACGGCGTAGGTGCCGGGGAGCACGGCGCTTCGCCAGACCCGGACCACCCGGCCGGGCCCCACCCGCTCGATGGTGATGGTCGCCCCGGCCGCCTCCAGCATCTCCTCGGTGTGGGCGCGGGTGGCGACGGGCTCGGCCACCACCGTCTCGCCGTCGGCGTCGAGTCCGGCGAGGAGGACGACCGACTTGACCTGGGCGCTGGCCATCGGTGGCGTGTAGGTGATGCCCCGCAGCGCCCCGCCGGTGACCTCGAGCGGGGGTAGGCACCGGTCGCCGACGCCGCGCACGGTGGCACCCATGAGCCGCAACGGCTCGGCCACCCTGTCCATCGGTCTGCCCCGGAGGGACTCGTCGCCGGTCAAGGTCGTGGTTCCCGCCAGCGTGGCGGCGACACCGGCCAGCAGCCGCAACCCGGTTCCGGAGTTGCCGAGGTCGAGCGCGGCATCGGGGGGGTGGAGGCGGGAGCGCCCGCCGTGGACGACGACCGTCGGTCCATCGGGCTCTACGTCCGCGCCCAGGGCGGTCACCGCCGCCATCGTCCTCGCCACGTCGTCACCGTGGGAGAGGCCGGTGATGGTGGACGTCCCCTCGGCCAGCGCGGCCAGCAGCAACGCCCGATGGGAGATCGACTTGTCCCCCGGCACGGTCAGCGTCCCGGAGAAGGGCGAACCGCCGATGACGGTGAAGGTCGCCGCGTCCGTTGGCGACGGGCCGGGGCCGGGGGCGGTGTCGCCGCTCACTGGGTCGGCCCGAGGGGGGTGCTCGTGGCCCGGTAGCCGCGGTCGGTGAGGGTGGTCACCAGGGTCGGTGCCGACAGGCTGTCGACCACCAGCACCAGCACGCCGCGATCGCCCTCGACCGAGTGGGCGATCTCGAGGTCGAAGATGTTGACCCCGAGCTCGGCGGCGAGTGTGGTGATCTCGGCCAGCACACCGGTGCGGTCGGGGACGGGGATCCGCACCTCGACCAGGCCTTCGGGCCTCGGGGTGTGATCGACCAGGGCGCGCCGGGCCGCTGCGGCCCGGGAGAGCACCTCGAGGAGCGAGTCGTGGTCGTGCTCCGCCACACGGCGGCGCATGGCGGTCAGTGCGGCGATGAGCAGGTCCAGGGTGTCCACGATGGCGTCCGCATTGTCGTCGCAGATGTCCGGCCAGATCGAGGGTTGCCCCGCGGCCACCCTCGTCATGTCGCGGAACCCACCGGCGGCCAGCTGGAGCAGGGCGGCGTGCTCTTCGGCAAGGCCGGCGGCGAGATCCATGAGCGTGGCCGCCGTGAGGTGGGGCACGTGTGACACCACGGCCACGAGCGCATCGTGCTGGGCCGGCGCCAACGCCACCACGTTGGCCCCGAGGTCGGCGAGCACGGCCCGCACGAACGCGTAGGCGCCCGGATCGGTGGTGTCGGTGGGCGTGAGGACCCAGGTGGCCCCGACGAAGAGCTCGGCGGAGGCACCCTCCACCCCGACCTGTTCGGACCCGGCCATCGGGTGGCCGCCCACGAAGCGAGGGTGGTCGGCCACCGCCACCAGCGGCCCCTTCACGCTGCCCACGTCGGTCACCGCCACGTCGGGACGCCACGCCGGTGAGGCGGCGATGTCGGCGATGATGCCAGCCGCGGCACGGACCGGGGTCGCCACCACCACGAGATCGGCCCGGTGATCGATCCCCACCTCGGAGAGAGCCCCGAGCTCGACGGCCCGGTCGGCCACCCCGTCGCTGGCGTCGATCCCGCACACGTGCCACCCGCGGCTGCGAAGGGCCATGCCCACCGAGCCGCCGATCAGGCCGGTCCCGAAGATCATGGCCCGCCTACCGTCGGGCACGACGCCCGCCCGGCCGGGCGTCAGGACGAATCCCTCAGCCGGGGAGGTCGTCACGGAGCCCCTGGGCGCCCTCGAGGTATACGTGGTGGATCTCGTCGCGGGTGTGCTCGGTCTCGACATGGAGCATGACCCGGACGCAGTGCGGCACCGAGCCGACGACCGACAGCTCGCGGGCGCAGATGAGCGGGACGGCCCCGAGCCCCATCGACCGGGCGGCAGTGGCCGGGAAGGTCGACACGATGTCCTCGGTGGCGGTGAAGAGGATCGAGATGATGTCGTCCTCGGCCAGCCCGTTGCGGTCGAGGATGCAGCGCAGAAGGGCCACCACCCGCTCGGTGATCGATTCCGGCGTGTCGTCGTCGACGGTGGTGGCGCCGCGCACGGCTCGGACGGAGGAGGGCATCAGCCAGGCATGTTACTCAGCGACACTTCGGGAGCCGTCGGCCCACCGGTCGTCCCCCGGGCCGGGCCCGTCTCCAGCGGGTCCCACCGGCGGCTCCGCGGGGGTGGCCGCGGCGGCCAAGCTCCGCACCTCGTCGAAGGTCAGGCGGCGGTACGCCCCGGGCCCGAGCGATGGGTCGGAGAGAGGCCCGATGCGGGTCCGCACCAACCGGCGCACCGGATGGCCCACCGCCTCGCACATGCGACGGACCTGGCGGTTGCGACCCTCGTGGATCACGACGCGGAGCAGGGAGGGCGCCACCACCGCCACCCGGGCCGGGGCGGTCGGACCGTCGTCGAGCTCGACCCCCTCCCGCAGGCGCCGGATCTCGCCGGCGGTGGGCTCCCCGTCGACCTGCACCAGGTACTCCTTCGGGACGCCGAAGGACGGGTGGGTCAACCGGTGGGTGAGCGCGCCGTCGTTGGTGACGACGAGGAGGCCCTCCGAGTCCATGTCCAGGCGTCCGACCGGGAACACCCGCGGCTCGGGGGGGACGAGGGACACCACCGTCGGCCTCCCGTGGGTGTCCTCGGCGGTGCTCACCACCCCTGCCGGCTTGTTGACCAGGTAGTGGACGAGGCCCGGTGCGATGGGGAGCGGCACCCCATCGAGCTCCACGAGGTCGATGGTCGGATCGACGCGCCGACCGAGGACCGGCACCGCGCCGTTGACGGTCACCCGCCCGTCGACGATGAGCTCCTCGCAGACACGACGGGAGCCGACACCGGCCCGGGCCAGCACCTTCTGAAGGCGGTCGCCGGTGGACAGCGGGGGTGCTGGCGGCCCGCTCGCGGCCCCGGGTTCCTCTGGATCGACCGATGCGTCCCGGTCAGCCATCGGCGACCGGGCGCATCTGCTCCTCCAGGTCGGCCAGGGCGTCAGGCCCCGGAAGCAGGTCCTCGACCGGCGGCAGCTGGTCGAGTCGGTCGAGCCCGAGGCGCTCGAGGAACGCATCGGTGGTGGCGTAGAGCACGGCCTGGCCGGGCCCGGGCGCCCGCCCCACCGCCGAGATGTAGCCGCGGTGCTCAAGGAGCCGGACCACGCCGTCGACGTTGACCCCGCGCAGGGCGGCGATCTGGGCCCGTGACACCGGCTGCTTGTAAGCCACGATCGCCAGCGTCTCGAGGGCGGCGGCCGACAGCCGGGACGAGACCCCGACGTTGGCGAACCGTTCGACGTAGGGGGCCAGGTCCGGGTGGGTCTGGATGCGGAAGCCGCCGGCGATCCTGACCACCTCGAAGCCCCTCCCCTCGCGGTGGCACGACTCGGCCAGCTCGTCGCACAGCGGGTCGATCTGCTCGACCGGGACTTCCAGCAGCTCGGCCAGGAGACCGGCCGGCACCGGCTCGACGGCGACGATCAGCACGGCCTCGATGGCCCGGGCCTCGGGTGAGAGCGCCACCGTCAGCCCTCGTACTCGTCGTAGTGCCCGGCTCCGACGGCCACGGCCTCGGCGCCCGCCGGCACCCAGGAGACCTCGAGCTCTCCGAAGGTGTGCCCCTGGTCGAGGGAGACCCTCCCCTGCTTGCACAGTTCGAGCAGGGCGAGGAAGCGGACGATGATCTCGATGCGGGTGGTCAGATGCCCGGTCAACGACCGGAAGGTGGACCGCCCGAGGCGCGGCAGGCGCCGCTCGAGCTCGGCGACGGCGTCGGAAACGGTGACCGTGTCGACGGTGACGTGGTAGAGGTCCACGGTGGGCACCGGCCGCTCGGCGGTGGCTCGGAGGAAGGCGGCGGCCACCTGCTCGGGGGTCACGCCCTCCAGGAGATCCGGCGCGTTGACCACGAAGTCGTCGTCGAGGCCGGCGGTCCGGGGGGCCGAACGGGCGGCACGCTCGAGGAGTAGGGAGAACCCGTCGGCTGCCGCCGCATAGGCCTGGCACTCGAGCAGGCGGGCCAGCAGCAGGTCCCGTTCCTCCCAGCCGACGAACTCCTCGTCGGGGTCGACGGTGTCGTCGCCGGGCAGCAGCCGCCGGGACTTGAGCTCGATGAGGACGGCGGCGACCATGAGGAACTCGGAGAGCGTCTGGAGGTCCACCGACTCCCACCCGGCCACCTCGGCGACGAAGGCGTCGACCATGGCGGTCAGGGGGATGTCGTACAGCTCGACCTGGTGGCTGCTGACCAGCTGCAGGAGCAGGTCGATCGGACCCTCGAAGGCGGGAGTGGAGACGGTTGCGGCCACGGCATCCGACCCTACCGGTTGGAGCGCAGGAGTTCGTGCACCCGCGGGCGCGACCTACGATGACCCCCCATGTCCCGAGTTCTGTCCGGCCTCCAGCCCAGCGGCGACCTCCATCTGGGCAACTATCTGGGCGCCATCCGGAACTGGGTCGCCGACCAGGACGAGAACGACTGCTTCTACTGCATCGTCGACCTGCACGCCCTGACCCTGGACATCAGCCCCGACGATCTCCGGTCACGAACCCACGAGACGGCACTCGACCTGCTGGCCGCCGGCCTCGACCCCGACCGCTGCACGCTGTTCGTCCAGAGCCACGTCGCCGAGCACGTCCGGCTGGCCTGGCTGCTCGAGTGCATCACCACCATGGGCGAGCTCCGCCGCATGACCCAGTTCAAGGACAAGAGTGCCGGGAAGGACTCGGTGCGGGTGGGTCTGTTCACCTACCCGGTGCTCCAGGCCGCCGACATCCTCCTCTACGACGCCGACCGAGTGCCGGTGGGGGACGACCAGCGCCAGCACCTCGAGCTCGCCCGCGAGGTTGCCATCCGGTTCAACCACCGGTTCGGCCGCACCTTCGTGGTCCCCGAAGCGGCCATTCCGGCCATGGGGGCCCGGGTGATGGACCTGCAGCACCCCGAGCGCAAGATGTCCAAGTCGGTCAACTCCCCGCTCGGCACCGTGCAGCTCCTCGACCAACCCGAGGCCATCGTCCGCAAGGTCAAACGGGCGGTGACCGACACCGACGGCGAGGTCCGGTACGACCCGGGGTCCAAGCCCGGGGTGTCCAACCTGCTGGAGCTGCTGGCCGTCTCGACCGGGCGGACCCCGAACGAGGTCGCCGGCACCTACGTGCGGTACGGCGATCTCAAGGCGGACACGGCCGAAGCCCTGGTCGAGCTGTTGCGCCCGGTGCGGGACCGCCGGGCTGCACTGGCAGCCGAACCCCGGGCAGTGGCGTCCATCCTGGCCCGGGGTGCCGCCAAGGCCCAGGCCGTGGCCGGTGCCACCTACGGCCGGGCCGCGGAGGCCATCGGGCTCCTGGCGCCCGGGTCGGGACCTGGCTAGCCGATCCCGGGCGTGCGTCGGCGTCGGCGGCTCCGGACGGCGCCGAAGGTCTCGAGGGCGGCCCAGACGACGAGCGCTCCCCCGGCGGCGGCGGACACGGCCAGCCCGGCCGGCACGGCGTGGGGAAAGTAGGTGAAGGTGATCCGGTAGTCCCCGGCGCCCGGCAGCTCGACCTGCTGAAGGACGCCGGACCGCACGACGGGCACGGTCCGCACGCCGCCGGCTGCGGCCCCGCCCGCAGCCGGGCGCAGTGGCCGCACGGTGGCCGTCCAGCCCGGGCTCCAGGCCTCGCTGCGCTGGACGGCGACGGCCCCGGTGGCGTGGACGGTGATCTGCTGGGCGCCCGTGGCGTCGGGGGCCGCCGCCGTCACCCAGCTACTGGCCGGCGCGGGGCCACCCTCCGGTGTCCGAAGACGGGCCCAGCCGCCCGGGGACGCGTCATGGAACACGCCGAACACCCCGATGGTGCCGGTGTAGGTCCAGTGCGGGGGGGTCACGTACGGCTGCAGGGGGCCGTCGAGCGTGACCTCACCGGCCTCGTCGGTCCAGGCCGTCGGGACGCCGAGCGTCGTCGTGGTCGGGCCGGCACCGACGACGATCCCCGCTGCACGGGTCCCATCCGGCACGGCGACCTCCAGGTGGGAGGGACCGGCGCCGGACCGGACGGCCATCAGGTCGTGCTGCGGGAGCCACCGGACCGCTCCGGCGGGGGTGACCAGGGCGACCCGGAGGCCTGTCGCCGTGCCGCGACCGACCGGCACGCGCAGCCGGTCCACGGTGAGCACCCCGCCGAAGTACCAGCGGTGGGTTCCGCCCCGCGACAGCCCGACGGCGCGCCCGGTGGAGGCGGCGGGGCCCGGGAAGGGGACGATGTCGACGGCCGGCACGGTCGGCCGGAGGGCCGATCCCGGCACGCGCCGCACGAAGTAGGTGGGCAGGGAGAGGAGGGTGGTCACGTTGAGCTCGCCCCAGACCGGGCCGGTGAGGGTCCGGGGATCGAGGTCGTCCTGCAGGTGGGCGCCGGTGGCCCGGTAGTACTCCCCGTCGGTGAGGGCGGTGTAGCCCTGGGCGCTCGGGAGGCCGGTGAAGATGTTGAGGTCGGTCTGCCCAAGCGCGTAGAGGTCGGCCGGCTCGAACTGGTCCGGGTCGTAGAGGATGAACCGCCCGTCCCCCACTGTGGACGCCAGCGTGGCGGCCAGGGGCTCCCGGGCGTGGGCGGTGGCCTCGGTGATCGGCGGTTGGATCACGAAGAGGTTGAACACCACGAGGTCGGCGGCCAGCACGGCGCCGAGCCTGCGGACGAGCCGGACCGTCGTCGTGCGGCGCTCGCAGAGGACCACCCAGGTGGCCGCCCCGGCGACGACCGTGACCACCGTGACCAGGCCGGCCAATTGCAACCGGGTGGTGGTCGAGGTGGACTGCACCGACTCCAGCCAACGGTAGAGGAGCGGCCCGTCCACCCAGAGGAAGAGGCACAGCAAGACGCTGACCGCGAACGGGAGGGAGGGCGTGACGATGTCCGAACGGGGCCCCCGGCGCCAGCGCTCCCGCAGGGTCGGGGCCGTCGGGTCGGCCTCCCCGTGGCCGGAGACCAGCAGGTGGACCCACCAACCGAGGAGGACGGCCAGCGCCACGTCGACGAGGAGGAGGTTGCGGTTGATCAGTCGTTGGCCGTCGACCCCGGGGATCAGGAACAGCAGGTGGGCGAAGGGGGTCTGGGAGCCCAGTGCGGACAGGATCCCCACGACGAGGACGACGTACCAGACCCACCAGTGCCGGGCCTCGGGGCTGCGACGCCAGCGCTGCAGGAACAGGGAGCAGGCGGCGATGAGGGCCAGGACCCCGGCGTAGCTCGTGACCTCGGGGAAGTTGTACGTCCCGACGTAGATGCTGGGCCAGCCCTGGTTGGTGCCGAGGACGAACGGGGACATCACCAGGGTGAGCAGGCGGATCTGGAGCGTCCCGCTCGTGAAGAAGGCGTAGGTGTGCACGGCCCGTTGGGACTGGGAGGAGAAGGCCAGGCCGGGGATCCACTGGGCCGCCCCGAGGGCGAGGCCCCCGGCCGCCCCGACGACAGCCGCCCCGAGGACGGCCGGCAGCCGGGCCCGGCGGGCCCGGTGGAGCCAGCCGACGGAGACGAGGCGCCCGGCCCCGTAGATGGCGACCACGATGGCGCTGTCGATGATCGCCTCGACGCCCCCGCTGAGGAGGCACAGACCCAGCGAGACGGCCAGGAGCGCCGCCCAGTGGCGAAGCGGGCGGGGGGTGGGCTGAGGGGTGGGCGGGGGTCCGGGGGGCTCGGTCAGGCCGTGGACGGCCAGCAGCATCCACGGCAGCCAGGCGGCACCCTCGATCAGGTCGATGTGGACCTGTTGGGCGGTGAAGTACCCGGCGAAGGCGAAGGTGGCCGCGCCGAAGGTGGCGGCGGTCGAGGAGACGGTCTGGCGGCGCAGGAACAGGTACATCCCGAGCACCGCCAGGTCGTAGGCCACGACGAGCGTGAGTCCCCAGGCGGTGAATCCGTCGAAGACCGCCGTCAGCCAGGTCAGCGGGTAGGCGGCACCGGCGTTGAAGCCGGCGAGGAGCGGGGTCCCGCTGGACAGGTACGGGTTCCAGAGGGGCAGGGTGCCGTGGTCGAGGTCCTGGCCCACCAGCACCCGCATGGGGAAGTTCTGGACGAAGTTGTCCCCGGCCAGGAAGGCCATCCCGAACAGGCGCGGGATCCCGACGACGACGACGGGGACGGCCAGCAGGACGACCAGGCCGCGATGGGTCCGCACCCAGGTCGAGGCTCGCCGCGGCCAGGCGCCACCGCTCGTCGCTCGGGAGTGCCCGGCGGTTGTGGTGCCGACGGGGCCGGTCACGGGGGTGGTGCCCCGTTCACACCAGCAGGCCCGACCACCAGCTGACGACGTGACCGATGAGCTCGGACCACTGGTTCCGGAACAGCAGGATCAGGATGAAGGGCAGGAACATCAGCAGCGGCTGGATCCGGTAGTACTCCGGGAGCATCCGGGCCGGGATGAACCGTTCGAGCACCGCCGCACCGTCCAACGGTGGGCAGGGGATGAGGTTGAAGACACCGAGGACGATGTTGGCGAACCCGGCGATGAAGAGGATCTTGCTCAGCAGCTCGGGCGGGTAGAAGCCGGCACTGATCGCCTGGCGGGCGAGCGGGGTGGCCGTGGCCACGAAGACGCCCCCGAGGATCCCTGCCAGGACGAAGTTGGTCAACGGTCCGACGAGCGACACCACCACCGTGTGGTTCCGGGGGCTGCGGAGCCGGTTGGTGGCCACGGGGACCGGCTTGGCCCAGCCGTAGGCGCCGAGCCCGGACAGCGAGAGCACGGCCGGCACCAGCAGGGTCCCGACCGGGTCGACGTGCTTCACCGGGTTAAGGGTCAGTCGGCCCGCCCGCTTGGCCGTGTCGTCGCCGAGGGCGAGGGCCACCACGCCGTGGGAGAGCTCGTGCAGGATGATCGACGGGATCAGGACGCAGAAGTAGATGATCTCGACGCTGGTGATCCGATGGGTGCGGATCAGGATGGCCACCAGGGCCAGTGCCACGACCACGATGATGATCGTCCGCTGGTCCGGCTGGAACCGTGGCCTCCGACGACCCGAGCCTCCGGCGCCCGCGCCGTAGCCCCCGTCGGCCATCAGATCTCCGACCCGCTCAGGGCCGGTTCGCGTGCTTGATGCAGAATCGGGTGGCCGGCATCGCTTCGAGCCGGGCCGGTTCGACGCGCTCGCCGCACACCTCGCACCGGCCGTAGGTGCCGTCTTCGAGGCGCCCGATGGCCCGGGCGACCTCGTCGAGCTTCTCGCGGAGCTGGCCGGCCAGCACCTCGGCCTCGCCCCGTTCGGCGGTCACCTGGCTCGAGTCGGCGAAGTTGGGGTCGTACTTGAGCCCACCTCCCTCCCCGAAGCCGAGCTCGGAAAGTTCGGACTGGAGCTGGCACCGCTCGTCCTCGAGGAGTTTGCGGTAGTCGATGGTGGGGGCGTCACTCGGCACGGGAAGGATCCTACTTGAGCTGGGACGCAGTGGCCCGCGGATGGGCGCGCTCGTAGGAGGCCCGCAGGTGGTCCTGGCTCAGCTTCGTGTAGATCTGGGTGGTGGCGATGGAGACGTGTCCCAGCAGCTCCTGGACGATCCGGATATCCGCACCGTGGGCTAGCATGTGGCTGGCGCACGAGTGCCGCAGGACGTGCGGGCTGACCACGTCATCGAGGCCCACCCGCTCGGCACGGTGGTGGACCAGGGCCCAGGCGCCCTGCCGGCTGAGCCGGCCGCCCCTCGTGTTGAGGAAGACGGCTTCGGCGTCGTCGCGGCGGGCCCAGCGCGACGGTGCCAGGCGGGGACGGCCCGCGTCGGACAGCCATCGGTCGACCGCCGCACGGGCCGGGCCGCCGAGCGGCACCAGGCGTTCCTTGGCGCCCTTGCCGAACACCCGCACGAGGCCGTCGTCACTCTGCAGGTCGAGCAGCGAGAGCCCGACCACCTCGGAGATCCTCGCACCGGTCCCGTAGAGGAGCTCGAGGAGGGTGCGGTCACGGAGGTCGACCGGCTCCGTCCCCGTCACCGAGTCGAGCAGGCGGAGCACCTGGGCCTCCTCGAGGGCTTTCGGGAGCCGGCGGGGCAGGCGGGGCGACCGGACGTCGGCGGTCGGGTCGCCGTCGACGAAGCCCTCGCTGCTCAGGAACCGGTAGAGCCCGCGCAACGCCGTGGTCGAGCGTGCCATCGATGCCGGGGTGCGACCATGGTCGCGGAGCTCGCCGAGGTGACGCTCGACGGTCTCGGGCCCGGCGAGGAGCGGGTCGACCCCGGCATCGGCGGCCCACCGCTCCCAGGCGGCGATGTCCCGACGGTAGGCGAGCAGGGTGTTGCGGGCCCTCCCCTTCTCGACCGCCAGCCAAGACAGGTACTCCTCCGCACCGTTCGACAGGGGCCGGCTCACCGGACGACGGTCACGGGGTGGCGGCCAGCCGGCGACGGGCCAGCCCGACGCCCAGGATGGTCGAGGCGTCGATGATCGAGCCGTCGTCGACGAGGGCGTCGAAGTCGGAAAGGGGCACCTCGACCACCCGCATGTGCTGTTCTTCGATGCCCTGACGGGCGGTCGGGACCGGGGTCAGCCCGGTGGCCAGGAAGATTGTCGCGTACTCGTCACAGAAGCCGGGGGTGATCACGCACCGGGTGAGCAAGGTGAGCCGGTCGGCCCGGTAGCCGACCTCCTCGGCCAGCTCGCGGTGGGCGGTCGTCTCGTCGGGCTCCCCCGCCACGTCTCGGGTCCCGGCCGGGATCTCGAGGATCCACCGGTCGACGGCCGGTCGGTACTGGAGGGCGAGGACGACGCTGCCCGACCTGGTGACGGCGACCACGGCCACCGCACCCGGATGGCGCACGATGTCGCGTTCGAACCGGGCACCGTCGGGATCGGCGAACTCGGCACGGATCAGGGTGATGGCCCAGCCCCGGTGGACGACCTCCTCGCCGAGCGCCTCGAACCTGGGCAGCGACCCCGGATCGACGCCGGCCCACGGGGGTTCAGCCGACGGCACCGATGTCGATCAGTCGGGGGTCACGCCCTTCGGCCCGGGCCAGGGCGGCACCCACCAGCTCCCGGAAGAGCGGGTGGGGCCGGTCGGGACGGCTCTTGAACTCGGGGTGGGCCTGGGTCCCCACCCAGAACGGGTGCCCCGGCAGCTCGATGAACTCGACCAGCCGGCCGTCGGGTGAGAGGCCGGAGCAGACCAGGCCGGCGTCCTCGAGCCGGGTGCGGTACCGGGGGTTGACCTCGTAGCGGTGCCGGTGCCGCTCGGACACCACTTCGGCCCCGTAGGCCAGGGCCACCTGGGAGCCGGGGACCAGCTGGGCGCTGTAGGAGCCGAGCCGCATGGTGCCACCCTTGTCAACCACGTCGTTCTGATCGTCCATGAGGTCGACCACCGGGTTCCGGGTCGTCGGGTCGAACTCGCGGGAGTTGGCGTCCCCCAGGCCGACCAACGACCGGGCCGCCTCGATGATCATGACCTGCAGCCCGAGACACAGGCCGAGGAGCGGCAGCTCGTGCTCCCGGGCGTACTGGGCGGCGGCGATCTTGCCCTCTATGCCTCGTTCGCCGAACCCGCCGGGGATGACCAGACCGTCGAAGTGTCGCAGGCCGTCATGGTCGAGCAGGTCCGGCACCGTCGCCGCTTGGATCCATTCGATCTCCACTTTCGCACCGTGGTGGAAGCCGGCGTGTCGGAGGGACTCGACCACAGACAGGTAGGCGTCGGGAAGGTCGACGTACTTCCCGATGATGCCGATCCGGACTGGGCGCACGGCTGCCTCCACCTGGTGGACCAGCCGCTCCCAGCGGCACAGGTCGATCGGGTGGGACGCCTCGTCGAACCGCAGGAGGCGGAGCAGGTAGCGGTCGAGCCCCTCCTCGTGCAGGACGAGCGGGATCTGGTAGATGTTGTCGGCGTCGACGGCGGACACCACCGCTTCCATGGGCACGTCGCACAGCAGGGAGATCTTGCGCTTGAGGTCCTCGGAGATCATCCGGTCGGACCGGCACACGATGACGTCCGGCTGGATGCCGCGGCTGCGCAGCTCGGTCACGGAGTGCTGGGTCGGCTTGGTCTTCTGCTCGCCGGACGGGCCCAGGTATGGGACCAGCGTGAGGTGCACGTAGGCGACGTTCTCGCGCCCCACGTCGCGGCGGAACTGGCGGATGGCCTCGATGAACGGGACGATCTCGATGTCACCGACCGTGCCGCCGATCTCGACGATGACCACGTCCACGTCGTCGGTCCCCAGTTTCTTCACGTGGTTCTTGATCTCGTCGGTCACGTGTGGAATGACCTGGACGGTCTTGCCCAGGTAGTCACCCCGCCGCTCCTTGGCGATCACCGACGAGTAGATCCGACCGGTGGTGGCGTTGGAGCCCTTGTGGAGGTTCTCGTCGATGAACCGCTCGTAGTGGCCGAGGTCGAGGTCGGTCTCGCCACCGTCCTCGGTGACGAACACCTCCCCGTGCTCGAACGGGTTCATCGTGCCCGGGTCCACATTGATGTAGGGGTCGAGCTTGCACATGGTGACCTTGAGGTCCCGGCTCTTGAGCAGCCTGCCGAGCGATGAGGCGGTGAGGCCCTTCCCCAGTGACGACGACACGCCACCGGTGAAGAAGATGAACTTGGTCTCCCGCTCCCTCACCGGACCGACCGGTCCGGTGGCGTGGCGATCTGCGTCGGAGGGCATCGCCGGGGGTGGGCCGACCGCCTGCGGTTCCCCCGGGGGCTGCGGCGGGCCATCCATGTCGGGCACCTGACGAGGCTAGCGGACCCGGGTGTCTGAGCGTGCGGACCCCGCACTACGGACGGCGTCGGCGCGGTCCGGTTCATGGGCGGGTGCCGCCGCTCGGGCGGGCCAGGAGCTCACGGGCGTGGCGGCGGGCCGACTCGCTGTCCGGGCTCCCCGAGAGCATCCGGCTCACCTCGACCACCCGCTCTTCGGCGTCGAGCACCACCACCTCCGACCGGGTGCGCCCGTCCCGCTCGTCCTTGCGCACGGCGATCTGGTGGTCGGCCTGGGAGGCCACCTGGGCCAGGTGGGTGACGACCAGCACCTGGACGCCGCGGCCCAGCCCGGCCAGGGCGGAGCCCACGGCGGTGGCCGCCGACCCACCGACGCCGGCGTCCAC
Organism: Acidimicrobiales bacterium; assembly: GCA_052143895.1. GTDB lineage: Bacteria > Actinomycetota > Acidimicrobiia > Acidimicrobiales > RAAP-2 > Bog-756. The sequence goes on from JBKQRT010000233.1 coordinate 41,797, forward strand.
CTCGTCGAAGGCCATCACCCCGGCTGCGTCGGTGATGGCCAGCCGAACGGCCAGCATGGTGCGGGCCAACTCGCCGCCGGACGCCGTCTTGGCCAGGGGCTGCAGCGGTTCGCCGGGGTTGGCGCCGAGCAGGAACGTCACCTGGTCGGCGGGCCCGCTCCCTTCCACCTTGACGTCGAATCGGGCCGCGGGCATGGCCAGTACGTGCAGGGACGACTCGATGGTGGACGCCAGGAGCGGCGCCGCCTTCCGGCGGGCCGCAGCCACCAGCGTCTCCTCGGCGGCCAGGTCGTCGCGGGCCGAACGGATGGCGCCGTCGAGGGCCTGGAAGCGCTCCTCGTCGGCGGCGATGGCCGCCAGCCGGGCGCGGGCGGAGGAGGCGAATGCCAGAACCTCGTCGAGGTCGTTCCCGTACTTGCGCTGGAGCTGGTGGAAGAGCTGCCGGCGGCCACGGACGGCCTCGAGGCGTTCGGGATCGTCCTCCCAGGTCTCCACGACGATGCGCAGCTCGGTGGCCAGGTCGGACAGCTCGGCCATGGCCGAACGGACCCTGTCCTCCAGCCCGGCGAGGGGCGGCCGGCCCGTCAGTGCCCCGGACGCCTCGGCCAGCCGGTCAAGGGCGCCGGCGTCGTCCGGCCCGGACACGACTGCCAGTGCGGCAGCGGCGGCCCGCCGGTGGTCGGCAGCGGCGGCCAGGCGTGCCTCTTCGAGCTCGAGCCGTCCGTCCTCCGCACCGTCCTCGATGGCGGCGCAGTCGATCTCGTCGATCTGGTACCGCAACAGGTCGACCTCCCGCTCCCGTTGCCGGGCGTCGCCACCCAGCGCCTCCGAGTCGGCCTCGAGCAGCCGCAGTCGGTGCCGGGCCTGTTCGAGGGCGCCGAGGTCGACGCGCCCAAAGGCGTCGAGGGCGCGGCGTTGGGCCGCGGCGTGGACCAGCGACTGGTGCTCGTGCTGCCCGTGGAGCTCGAGGAGTCCGCCGGCCACCTCGGCCAGCGCCCCGATGGATGCCATGCGACCGTCGATCCACGCCCGCGACCGGCCCGAGCGGGGCGCCGACCGGGCCAGCACGACCTCGCCGCCACCCTCGGCGAGGAACCGCCCCTCGACCATCGCCTCGTCCGCCCCGGCACGGACGAGCCCCGGGTCCGCCCGCCCCCCGAGCAGGAGGCTCAAGGCGCCGACGAGGAGCGTCTTGCCGGCACCCGTCTCGCCGGTGAGCGCGGTCGTGCCGGCACCGAAGGCGACGGTGACGTCGTCGATGACACCGAGGTTGCGTACGCGGAGCTCGGCAAGGGTAGGAGGCACGGTGCTCCTGCCCCTACCGGTCGGCCAGGTGGAACTTCGCCCGGAGGATGGCGTGGAAGTCCCGGGCACCGAACGTCACCAGCCGTGCCGGCTGGTCCCCCTCGCGGCAGTCGACCGTGGCTCCCGGTGCGAGGGTGGACACCGTCACCCCGTCGACCACCAGGACCGCCGATCGGGGCTCCAGGATCTCGAGCCGCAGCTGCTCCGCGGGGTCGAGCACCAGCGGCCGGTCGAAGAGCATGTGGGGGGAGACCGGCGTGACCACGATGGCCCGGAGGCGCGGCGAGAGCACCGGGCCCCGGGCGGAGAGGTTGTAGGCGGTCGAGCCGGTCGGGGTGGACACGAGGAGGCCGTCGGCGGCGTAGGTGACGAACCGGCGGCCGTCGATCGAGGTGGCGATGCGGATGGTGTGGCCGGGCACGGTCTTCTCCACCGCGGCTTCGTTGAGTGCGGTGCGCCTGGCCACCGGCGTGCCGTCGGGATCGGTCACGGTCACTGCCAGTGTCATCCGCTCCTCGACCTGGTGGGTACCGGCGAGGTACCCGGCGAGCGCCCGCTCGAGGTCGCTCGGCTCGACCTGGGTCAGGTACCCGAGCCGCCCGATGTTGACGCCGAGCACCGGGATGCCCCCGGCCAGAGCCGCCTCCACGGCGCGGAGGAGGGTCCCGTCGCCACCGAGGCTGACGAGGAGATCGGCGCCGTCCACCGAGACGGATCCGTCGGGCTGGAGCGCGGACACCGACCGGTGTCCCTGGATGGCCAACCACTCGGAGGCCCGGGCAGCCAGCGCCGCCGCCTCCGGACGCTGTGAGTTGGTGTAGAAGGCGATCAGCGCCATGGTCGCATCATCCTTCCAGTCCGCGTCGGTGTGCCTCGTCGACCGCGTCGTCGAGGAGCCCGGCGAGGCCGGGGGCATCCGGAGTGGGCACTGCCTCGGGGGCCAAAGGGGCGGGAGTCCGGGCGTGGATCAGGAATTCGATGTTCCCCGCGGACCCGGTGATCGGTGACGGCATGGCCCCCATGATGACTGCTCCGGCGTCGACCAGCGCGACGGCAACCTCGTCGAGGGTCCGGCGGTGGACGGCAGGGTCGCGGATGACCCCCTTTCCGCGGGAGGCCTCGGAGCGGCCCGCCTCGAACTGCGGCTTGACCAGGAGCACCACCGGAGCGCCGGGAAGGACCACCTCGCCGACGAGGACCGGCACGGCACGCACCACCGAGATGAACGAAAGGTCAGCCGTGACGACACCGACCGGTGAGCCACCGACCGTGTCGAGCCCGACGTCGCGGATATCGAGTCGCTCCCGACTGTCGACGCGGGGGTCCCGGCTCAGTCGTTCGTGGAGTTGGCCCCGCCCGACGTCCACCGCCGTCACCGACGATGCGCCCCGCTGGAGCAGGCAGTCGGTGAACCCACCGGTCGACGCGCCGGCATCCAGGGCGCGGAGCCCGGCCACGTCGATGTCGAACCGGGTGAGGGCGGCGTCCAACTTGTCGCCCCCCCGGCTGACGAAGCGGGGCCCCGAGCCGAGCAACTCGATGGGTTCGGACGGTGCCACGAGGCGCGCCGGCTTGTCGGCGACGGTCCCGGACACGAGGACCAGTCCCTGGTCGATGAGCGCGGCAGCCTGTGGGCGAGTGGCCACCAACCCCCTGTCCACTAGGGCCCGGTCGAGGCGCAGCCGAGGGGCTCTGGTCAGCCCGGTGACCCGGGGGCGGGGCTGACCGGCGGAGCCGCCTTCGCGACCGGCGCTGTGTTGGCCGCTGCTTTGTTGGCCGGGACCTTCTCGACAGCTGCCTTCTTCGGGACCGCCTTCTTCGCCGATGCCTTCTTCGACGGTGCCTTCTTCGACGGTGCCTTCTTCGGGACCGCCTTCTTCGGGACCGCCTTCTTCGACGGTGCCTTCTTCGCCGGTGCCTTCTTGGCGCTGGCCGCCGTCCTGGCCGTTGCCGCTCTGCCGGCTTCTGCCGTCCGGCCGAGCAGATCGACCACGCGGTCGGCCAGCTCCTCGAGGTTGGTGATACCGGCGTTGTCCAACTGACGGGCGACCTCGCGTCGGACCTGATCGACCAGGGCGGCTCGACTCCTACGGCTCCGTTCGATGAGCTCGTCCACCTTCGCCCGGGCGTCCTTCCGCTGGAACTCGCCGTTCTGGACGAGCTCGGCGACGAGGTCTTCGGCGCGGGCCCGCGTCATGTTCGTGAACGCGATGCCGGCGTCGAGGTACCTCTGGAATGCGGAGTCGTTGGAGGCCATTCGCCCACTCTACCTGGAGTGCTTGCTGGTAGCAAGCACTAGGTGTGGCGTGTGGACGGGCAGCAGGATGCCACCAGCGAGACGAAGTCCGGGGCGCGGAGCGCCACCGGCACCTCGAACCCGGACGCCCCCGCCGGTGTCACCCCCGAATCGACGAGGGCGAAGGGGATCCCCATCCGCTGGGCCAGACGGCCGTCGGTCCGAGGTTGGTCGCCGACCATCACCACCGATCGGTCGTCCTCGGCGAAGCCGAGCCGGGCCTTCATCAGGTCGGCCATCGGGGCGTGCGGCTTGCCGGCGATCTCAGGGACCAGCCCCGATGCGGTGGCCACGGCGGCCAGCAGCGCGCCGGAACCGGGCATCAGCCCGGCGGGCGTCGGATGAGTCGGGTCCTCGTTGGTGCCGATCAGCCGGCCGCAGGTCCTCGCCGCCGTGGCCGTCGCCGCCAGGCTGTCGAAGTCGAAGGATCGGCTCCACCCGACCACCGCCGCGTCGACCGGCCCGTCGTCGACCATCCGCACGCCGGCGCTTTCGAGCGCCTCGCGCACGCCGCCCTCGGCCAGCACCTGCACCGACTGTCCGGGTCGCAGCATCGAGGCCACCGCCCCGGCCGAGGTGACGAGGTCGTCGACCGACGAGTCGATGCCGGCCCGGTCGAGACGGCCGAGGAGCTCGTCGGTCGTGGGCGCCGAGTTGTTGGTGGCGAAGGCCACCCGCGTGCCGTTCGAGCGGAGTGCGGACACCGCCGACGCCACGTCTCCGATGGGCTCACCGGTGAGCCAGATGACACCGTCGAGGTCGACGATCCACAACCTGGCGGCGGCGAAGGTCGCGGCCGCCGAGGGGTCGTCCCCCGTGTCGTTCATTCCGGTGCGTGGTCGACGGTCCCCTGCTCCGCCGAGGGCACCTTTGTCCCCTTCCGGGTCCGGCGGGTGGACGCGGCCAGCTGGTCCGCGGATTCGAGCACCCGGGAGATCAATCCGGACAGTGTCGAGAGCGGCTCGCCGGCGTGGGAGGAGGCGTCCACCTCGTCGGTGCCGCCGGTTGTCGCCGGGTCGAGTTGCTCGCGGTTGTCCTTCAGCTCCGGGGAGGGTGCGAGCGGCCGTGCACTCAGATCGGCGATCCGCTCGCCGGTCACCCTGGCCGCACGTTCCCAGTACGAGCGGAACATGCCGATGTCGAAGGCGCCGTCGCGGACCCGGGCCTGGTCGAGCAGCCGCGGTGGCGGATCCTTGAGGTCGCGGACCACGCGGACGGCGGCGAGCCCCCGCAGCACGTACCAGGTGGGATCCAGCTCCCACCAGGCAAAGCCCTGGCGGGCCGACGCCGGCAGGTAGTGGTGGTTGTTGTGCCAACCCTCGCCGCCGGTGATCACCGCGATGACGAGGGAGTTGCGGCTCGTGTCCGGGGTGGCGTACCGACGGCGACCGACGAGGTGGGTCAGGGAGTTGACCAGGAAGGTCCCGTGCCACAACAGAACGGTGGAGAGGAAGAACCCGATCAGCAGGCCGCCCCAGCCCCCGATCAGGAAGCAGGCGATGGCGAGCGTCCACGGGCCGATCCACGAGAACCGCTCGAGGAAGCGCAGCTCGGGGAACGAGGCGAAGTCCTTGATGGAGGTGAGGTCCGTCGCTTTGTACTTGGTCGAGAGGATCCAGCCCACGTGGCTCCACCAGAAGCCGTCCCGGGGCGAGTGCGGGTCGTCGTCGAGGTCGGTGTAACGGTGGTGGAGCCGGTGGTGACTGGCCCACCAGAGTGGGCCCTTCTGGACGGCCGTCGTACCCCCGAACGCCATGAGGAACTGGGCCACCCGCCCCATGCGATAGCTCCGGTGGGAGAAGTAGCGGTGGTAGCCGGCGGTGATGAAGAACATCCTGGCCACGTACAGGACGGCGCACAGCACCCAGTCCTGCCAGGTGACCGTGACGAAGAAGGCCGCCAAGGGTGCGAGATGCACGCCGAAGAAGGGGATGGCCGCGACCCAATCGGTCTTGTCGGCGGACCCGTCCGCCGGGTCCGGGTTCGAGGTGCCTGTTGGCAGGGCGGCGGCGGTCGGGGTCATGAGCTGACGCTGCCACCGGCGGCGGCTGCTGCCTCATGGTACCTGAACGTCGGCGGTCCGGGTGCGTTTCGGGCACTGCCGGCGGCGATCACGATGGCACGTAGAGGTTCCCGTTGGCGCCCCTGATGACCTTGATCGACGTCAGTCCGAAGGTGGCGGGACCGCGGATCACAGCGCCGGTCCTGGCATTGAACTCCGAACCGTGGCACGGACAGGCGATGATCTTGGCCGACGGTTGGTAGGCGACCGTGCACCCGGCGTGGGGGCACACGGCGTCGAAGGCCACGAAGTCACCCGCGGTCTGCTGGATGACGAGCGCCGGATCGCCGCTGGCCGGATCGGTGAATGCGGCAGATCCTCCGACCGGGACGCTGGCCGCGGCACCGACGGCGGTGCCGGACGGCGGTGCGGTCGTCGGCGTGGTGCCGCCGCCCGTGGTCGTGGTCGACGTGGCGCGGCCCGATGGCTTACCGAGGGTGTCGGTCGGTCCCGAGCTCGTGGTGGTGCCGCCGGCGATGCGTCCGAGCGCGGCGACGATCCCGCTCCCGAACAGCACCACGGCGGCGACGATGCCGGTGATGGCGCCCTTCGACACGACCTCCCGCCTGGGGATGGCACCGGCAGGAGCCGGTCCGGCAGCGGACTGGTCGGCGAGCCAGGTGTCGAGGGCCGGCGCACCTCCCGCTCCGGCCAGGGCGAGCGGCGTCCAGGCGAAGAAGAACACGATGTCCGAGCCGGTGAAGTACGGCGAGGCGTGGAAGCTGACCGTGAGGAAGAGCCCGAACGACAGGGCCATGCCGGCGATCGCCGCCACCCGTGTCCACAGTCCGAGCACGACCCCGAGCCCGATGGCGACCTCGCCGATGGCGATGATCAATCCGACGGTCGAGGCGATCGGGACCAGGTGCGCCACGAGCGCGTGGATCGGGCTCGATCGGCTGGCCCCGAGGAGCTGCGCGTGGATCGAGCTCGGGTTCGACGCCCGGAGGAAGGCGGAATTGGCCAGCTTCTGGAGCCCAGCGAACAGGAAGGTCACCCCGAGGAACAGGCGGAGGGGAAGGAAGTACCATCCGGGCGCCACCGACCCGTCGGGTCGGTGGGGTGGCCAGGCCCCCTCCGGTGCCATCGATCCCGACGAGGCGCCGTCTCCCATGGCCGGCACGATACCGGCTGGTTCTCCGATCAAGGTGTCGCCCCAGCCCTCCAGCACGCGCCGGCGGTCGGGGTGGTTGGTCCGCGCCCTCGGTGCGCGCGTACCATGGCCGGGTGGACCAATTGGCCGTCTCCCCTGCCGTCGCCACCGCGCCGCCCCGCCGGTCGAAGCCGGACGAGACCATGCGCCGTCTGCTCCGGGTGCCCGAGGACCGAGCACCGATCGACGAGTCGTCCACCCACCGGATCTTCAGTGCGTCGATCTTCCTCTCGGCACTGCGCTGCCTCCTCAGCTACATCGTGCTCCCGGTCGTCCTGCCGGCCATCGGGCTGGCCCGCGGGGTCGGACCGGCCATCGGCATCCCCATCGGGCTGTTGGCGCTGACCTTCGACTACCTGGGCATCCGGCGCTTCTGGTTGGCCGACCACCGCCAGCGTTGGGCGTTCACCGCGCTCTACGCGGTGGTCGGGACGATGGTGTTCGCCCTGTTGGTGGTGGACATCGTCAACGTCCTCGGCTGAGGCACGCCCGGGCGGGCGGTGACGCGGCCCGGGCGGGCCGGCGGTGGGCGTGGTCAGGGCGTCACGATGGCGAAGTTGCGGTCGGGCGACTCGATGGCGCCGAGCATCCGGCCAATCGCCTTGAGGTCGCCCTCGTGCTCGATGCCGTCGAACCCCTTGCCGGTGATCACGCCCAGCACCTGCGCCTTGGTCATGCGGAGGCGGAGGTCGGCGTCAGCGCCGCCCTGGTGCAGCCGGTGGGTCAGGACGCCGTTCCGCAACGTGGTCCGGTGGGTCTGGCCGAGATCGGTCAGCTCCCAGTCCACGATGGCCCTGGTGTCCCAGGCCCGCGGCCCGTCCACCCGGACGGCGACGGCGTCGAACAGCTGCTCGACGGTCAGGGCCGCCAGCAGTTCGGGCGAGCCGGTCGACGCCGGCGCGTCCACGATGCCGTGCCGTAGCTCCCAGGCCCCCATGAGGTAGAAGTTCCGCCACGTCCCGTTCTCCGAGCCGAAGCCGAGCTGTTGGTACACGTCGGCGAGGAGCTCCTTGGCCCGGGCATGCCCGGGATCGGCGAACACCACCCGGTCGAGGAGCTCGGCGGCGAACCGGAGGTCGCCGCCGTCGCGGTAGCCGGTGGCCTTGGCGACCACCTCGTCGGCACCGCCCATGCACTCGACGTAGCGGACGGACGTCTCGACCGGGGGGTGCTGCCACAGGGTCGCCGGATTGCCGTCGAACCAGCCCAGGTAGCGCTGGTAGATGGCCTTGACGTTGTGGCTGACCGAGCCGTAGTAGCCGTGGGTGTGCCAGGCCCGTTCGAGAGCGGGGGGCAAGCTCATCAGCTCGGCGGCCTCGATCCCGGTGTGCCCCTGGTTCATGAGGCGCAGGGTCTGGTCGTGCAGATAGGCGTAGAGGTCCCGTTGCAGGGACAGGTAGTCGACGATGCGGTCGGCTCCCCAGGTGGGCCAGTGGTGGGAGGCGAAGGCCACGTCGCATCCGTCGGCGAACAGGGCGATGGCCTCGTCGAGGTACGTGGCCCACACCCGGGCGTCCCGCACCACCGCACCGCGCAGGGTCACGATGTTGTGAAGATTGTGGGTGGCGTTCTCGGCCATGCAGAGGGCACGCCGCTCGGGGAAGAGGAAGTTCATCTCCGCCGGGCACTCGGTCCCCGGCGTGAGCTGGAAGCGGATGAGCACCCCGTCGAGGACCTCCTCCTGCCCGCTATGGGAGACGGTCTTCGTGGGCGGAACCAGTCCGATGGAGCCGGTGGACGTGGTCATGCCCAGGCCGCAGCCGATCTGGCCGGCAGGACCCTTCTCGAGGGAGGCGCCGTACATGTAGAGCGCTCGCCGGCTCATGGCCACGCCCGCGTACACGTTCTCTGACACGGCGGACTCCATGAAGCCCTCCGGCGCCAGGATCGGTATGTCACCGTCGATGACGCCGTGCACGCCGCCGAAGTGGTCGACGTGGGCGTGGGTGTAGATCACCGCCGTCACCGCCCGGTCGCCCCGGTGCCGCCGATAGAGGGCGAGGCCCGCCGCCGCCGTCTCCCGTGAGATCAGCGGGTCGATGACGATGACCCCCTCCTCCCCCTCGACCAGGGTCATGTTGGAGAGATCGAGGCCGCGCACCTGGAACACGCCGTCGGTGACCTCGTAGAGGCCCTGCCTGGCGACCAACTGGCCCTGGCGCCACAGGCCGGGATGGGCGGTGTGGGGGCACGGCTCCTCGAGGAAGGCGTACGCGTCGTTGTCCCACACGACCCTGCCGTCGTCGGCGGTGACCACGGCGGGTTCGAGCGCGCCGGTGAAGCCCCGGTCGGCATCATCGAAGTCGGTGTGGTCATCGAGGGCGAGGTCGGTCATGGGCGCATCCTCCCAGACGGCGGCCGGGCGCGGTGACGACCGGCGTGCGGCCTCGGGGTCGTCGGCCCCCGTCCGATCGAGCCAGGATCGGAGGTCGGACTCCAGATGGACCTGCCCGCCGTCGACGGGAACGTGCGGAAGGTCCGGGTCCACTTCACCGTCTGCTCCTCCCGCCAGGCCGACGGCGAGGCGCTCATCGAGCGCTGTCACGTGGTCAGCTCGCGGGCCCGGCTGACCGAGTCGGGCCGGTTGACGCCCGGTGTGGCGCAACCCCGGGAGATTGGCCCGGACCGGCGGTGGTCGTCACAACCCTAGGGTGGACTGCAACCGTGGCCACGACGATCCGACCCACCCCGACCGGGCCAGCACCCGAGGTCCTGCCCGGACCACGACCGCCCAGCGGTGACCGCCGCCCCGACGACCCGGTCCTGCGCGTGCTCCACCCCGCCGTGGCGGGTTGGTTCCGCCGGCGCTTCCCGGACGGGCCGACCGACCCCCAGCGCCAGGCCTGGCCGCACATCCTGGCGGGCGAGGACGTGTTGGTGGCCTCACCGACCGGTACGGGGAAAACGCTCACCGGCTTCCTCATGGCCATCGACGCCGCCTACCGCGCCGTTCGCGACGGCACCCCCGCCGCTACCGCCCCGGGGCCGGGCGTGGTCTACATCTCGCCGCTCCGCGCCCTGGCCACCGACGTCCACGCCAACCTCGAGGTCCCGCTGGCGGGCATCGCCGAGGAGGCGGTCCGTCTCGGCGTGGCCGGGCCCGACCTCAGGGTCGCCGTGCGGACGGGCGACACCCCGGCCGCCGAGCGGGCTGCCATGCGACGTTCGCCGCCCGACCTGCTGGTCACCACCCCCGAGTCGTTGTACCTCCTGGTGACGGCCGCCTCGTCTCGAGCCATGCTCCAGGGCGTCCACACCGTCATCGTCGACGAGGTGCACACGCTGGCGCGTGACAAGCGGGGGGCACACCTGGCGCTATCCCTCGAGCGGCTCGACCACCTGGTGGAGGCCGCAGGTGGCAGCCTCCAGCGGATCGGCCTCTCCGCCACACAGCGCCCGCTCGACGTGGTCGCCCGGCTCCTCTCGGGCGCCGACCCGGGTCGGCGCCCCACCACCATCGTCGACTGCGGTCACCGGCGGGACCTCGACGTCGCCATCGAGCTCCCCGGCGCCGAGCTCGAAGCGGTGGCCAGCGGTCCGCAGCTGGCCGATGTCCTCGACCGCATCGCCGGGCACGTACTCGAGCACCGCACCACACTGATCTTCGTCAACACCCGCAAGATGGCCGAGCGGGTCGCCCACCAGCTGGCCGTCCGCCTGGACGCCTCCGAGGAGGACGGTAGTCCGGTCGGTCCCGCGGGCCCGTGGGACAGCGGTCCGGACGGTGCGCCACACGGCGCGGCCGGGCCCATCGACCCCTCGTTGCAGGTGGCCGCCCACCACGGCAGCCTCTCGGCGGCCCGGCGGCGGATCGTCGAGCAACGTCTGCGCGCCGGTGATCTGCGGGCGTTGGTGGCGACGGCGTCCCTCGAGCTCGGGATCGACGTGGGCCCCGTCGAGCTCGTCTGCCAGATCGGTTCCCCGCGCTCGATCGGTACCTTCCTGCAGCGGGTCGGGCGGGCCAACCATCAGCTCGAGGGCACGCCGGCCGGTCGCCTGTATCCGCTCACGCGTGACGAGCTGGTCGAGTGCACCGCATTGTTGTCGGCGGTGCAGGCTGGTCGGCTCGACCTCCTCGAGCCCCCGGTGGCTCCCCTCGACGTGCTCGCCCAACAGATGGTGGCCGAGGTGGCCGCGGCCGACGAGTGGGAGGTCGACGCCCTCTTCGACCTGGTCCGCCGGGCCGCGCCCTATGCCGACCTCTCGCGGGAGCACTTCGACCAGGTGGTCGAGCTCGTCTCCTGGGGCATCACCACCGGACGCGGTCGGCGGGGGGCCCACCTCCACCACGATGCCGTCAACGGCCGGCTCCGGGCCCGACGGGGGGCCCGCCTGGTCGCCCTCACCAGTGGCGGCGCCATACCGGAGACGGGCGACTACCGGGTCGTGCTCGATCCAGACGGCATAACGGTGGGGTCGGTCCACGAGGATTTCGCGGTGGAGGCAACGGCCGGCGACATCTTCCTGCTGGGCACCCACTCGTGGCGGGTGGTCAAGGTCGAGACGGGGACGGTGCGGGTGCTCGACGCCGGGGACCTGCCGCCCACCGTGCCGTTCTGGCTCGGCGAGGCACCGGCACGCACCGCCGAGCTTTCCGAGGAGGTGGGGTCACTGCGGGCCGACCTCGAACCCCTCCTGGCCGCCGGGGACCTCTCGGGGGCGAAGGACGCACTCCGGACGCGGTCGGGCGTGTCGGTGGAGGCCGCCGACCAGGTCGTGACCTACCTCGCGGCCGGGCTGTCCTCCCTCGGTGCCCTCCCCACCCGTGACCGCCTGGTCATCGAGCGGGTCTTCGACGAGACCGAGGGCACCCAGCTCATCGTGCACGCCCCGTTCGGCGGCCGCATCAACCGGGCACTGGGCCTCGCACTCCGCAAGCGCTTCTGCGTGTCGTTCGACTTCGAGCTGCAGGCGGCGGCCGACGACGACACCGTGGTGCTCTCACTCGGGCCCCAGCACAGCTTTCCGCTGCCCCAGGTCCCGAAGATGCTGGCCAGTGGCACCGCCACCGACGTGCTGGTCCAGGCGCTGCTCCCCCATCCGATGCTGGCATCCCGATGGCGCTGGAACCTCACTCGGGCCCTGGTGGTGCCCCGCAGCCGGGGTGGGCAGCGGCGCCCGATCCACCTCCAACGGATGGAGGCCGACGACCTGCTGGCTGCGGCGTGGCCGGCCCTCGCCGCCTGCCAGGAGAACGCCGCCCCGGGCCCGGTACCGGTGCCCGACCACGTGCTCGTGCGGCAGACCGTCGACGACTGCCTGACCGAGCCGCTGGACGCCGCCGGGCTGGTCGGCCTGCTCGAGGACCTCGAGTCGGGACGCGTGGCGGTCCACTTCGTGGAGTCCGTCGAGCCGTCGCCCCTGGCCCACGGCATCCTCACCGGCCGGCCCTTCACGTTCCTCGACGGGGCACCGCTCGAGGAGCGGCGCACCCGTGCTGTGGCGGTCCCGCGGGGCGCCCTCTCCCCCGCCCTTCCGGTCGCACCCGAAGAGCTGGGCGCGCTCGACGAGGTCGCCATGGCCGAGGTGCTCGACCAGCTCCGGCCCCGGCCCCGCGGACCTGACGAGCTGCACGACCTCCTCCTCACGCTGGTAGCGTGCCGGCCGGTCGGCGACTGGCACCCGTGGTTCGAGGAGCTCGAGCGCGACGGCCGGGCGGGCGTGCTGGCCGGGGCGTGGGTGGCGACCGAACGGCGACCAGAGGCCGAACGAGCCGTCCGGTCGCTGTCGGATCCCCTGGCCGAGGGCGACGAGCCGGTGGCCGCGTGCATCGGTGGGCACCTGGAGATCGCCGGACCGGTCACCGTGGAACAGCTGGTGGCCGACGCCCCCCTGCCCAGCGGGTCGGTGCGAGGCGCGCCGCTGACCGTGGCCCGTGCCCGGACCGGACTGGCTCGTCTGGAGGCGAGCGGCTCGGCTATCGCACTGCCGGACGGTCGGTGGTGCGCCCGACATGCGCTGGTCCGGTTGTACACGGCCAGCCGAGGACGCCGCCGCCGGCACGTCCAGCCGGCGGCCATCGCCGACTTCGTCCGGTTCCTGGCCTGCTGGCAGCACGTCGACGAGGGGCACCGTGCCGAGGGACGGGCCGGGCTGCTCGCAGTCATCGAGCAACTGCAGGGCGTGGAGATCGCGGCCGGCGAGTGGGAGCGTCACGTCCTGCCGGCGCGCGTGTCCGGCTTCGACCCCCGGTGGCTCGACGAGCTCTGCCTGGCCGGCGAGGTGGCATGGGGGCGCCTGACACCCCGTCCCGAGCCCGAGCCGGCGTCCGGCCCGGACGACGGCCTGCCCGGGGTCGCGGGGGTGGCTCGACGACGTGGATCGTCGACGCCCTCGCCGGCCACTCCGCTGGCGGTGGTAGCCCGCCAGGATCTGCCGTGGCTGCTCGCCGCGGTGCGCAGCGGGAACGACACCACACCGCCCGCCGCTGGGGCGTCGGCGGACATTCTGAACACCCTCCGGACCCGGGGCGCCTGTTTCCGGTCGGAGCTCGGTCCGGCGTCGGGTCGGCTGGACACGGAGGTCGACGAGGGGTTGTGGGACCTGGTGGCCCGGGGGATCGTCACCGCCGATGCGTTCTCGGCGGTGCGCTCCCTGTTGGCGGGTCGAGGACGCCGCAGCGCCGGCGCCCGGCGCGGGACGGTCCGGCGGGCCGCACTCGGTCGTCAACGGGCGGCGATCGGGAGCGGCGTCGGCGAGGGACGGTGGTCGTTGCTCCCCACCCTGGATGCGTCCGCGGCCGGGCACGCCAACGGCCCCGAGCTCGAGGAGCTGGCCGAAGCGGTGGCCTGGCAGCTGCTGGCGCGGTGGGGGGTGGTCGCCTGGGAGCTGTGGTCCCGCGAGTCCTTCCGGATCCCCTGGCGCGAGGTGGTCCGCGCCCTTCGTCGACTCGAGGCCCGGGGCTTGGCTCTGGGCGGCCGCTTCGTCACCGGGCTGTCTGGGGAGCAGTACTGCCTGCCGGAGGCGGCGTCGCTCCTCGCCACGGTGCGTGCCGACCCGCAGCGGGGCGCCGCCGTCACCGTGTCCGGCGCCGATCCGCTCAATCTCACCGGCGAGCTGCTCGGTGGCGAGCGGGTGCCGGCAATCCGCTACCGCAGCGTGCTGTTCAGCGACGGCGTCCCCGAGCACGCCGCGGCGGGGACCGTCTCGTCCTGACCGGCGCTGCCGGCGTCAGTCCGTCGGACGCCAGTCGGTATGGAGACCCTCGGTCAACGCGAGCTTCTGCGCCCGCACCGTCTGTCCGTTCTCGAACTCGTCGGGATGGTCGGCCAGCCAGGCGATGGCGGCACCGGGCACCGACGGGGGCGCCCCGATGTAACGCCCGACCAGGCCCAGGGCGGCGGCGTTGACCTGCTGGCGTTCGGTCTCGACATACCCGGGATCGACGTTGAAGGCGCGGATCCCGCGCTGACCGAGCTCGACGGCCAGCAGTGGCGCGAATCGGTGCAGTGCCGCCTTGGAGGCGGCGTAGGCGAGTCCCCAGCCTCCTTGACCGATGGGACCGGGTGGATCGGCGGTGGCCGTGTGGGAGCTCACGTCCACGAGGGTTCCCCGACCACGGTCGAGCATTCCGGGCAGCACGGCCCGGACGAGTACGAATTGGGCGAGCACATTGGCCCGCAATTTGGCGTCGAACTGCTCGACGGTCAGGTCGACGATCGGGACCATGCTGCCGGTTCCGGTGTCGACGGCGTTGTTGACCAGCAGATCGACACCGCCCCATTCGTCGGTGACCCGGTCCACCGCGTGCTCGAGCGCCGCCCGGTCGTGGAGATCGGCGGGCAGCTCGAGGGCGCCCCGACCGCTGGCACGAACCGCGGCACCGGTCTCCTCGAGGCTCCCGGGTAGCGGCCGACCGGCACCGGTGTCGGAGTCGTCACGGCCCTCGCCGGCGTGGCGGGTGCGACCGGTCACGGCCACGTCCCAGCCGGCGGCGGCCAGCGACAGCGCGGTGGCCCGTCCGATCCCGCGCGTGGCCCCGGTCACCATCGCTCGTCTGACGGGGCGCCGCGGCGTCATGACCGCTGTCTACCAGACCGCCGGCGCACGGCTGCGGTTCCATACCGTCGGTACTGTCGCTAGTCCCCCTTCGGCAGTCGGGCTTCAGTCGGAGGTGATCCGTGCCGATGTTCCGAGTGCGGTCCCAGAAGCCCGTCGGGATGTCCGAGGGGCGGGGCCACGGCGCAGGACGATCGGGCCGACAACCGGAAGGCACCTCGAGATGAACGATGAACGGGAGCTGTTGAGCAAGGCGGAGCAGGTCATCGGTACGGACCAGGAGATCCTCGCCGCCGGCATCTTCGGTCATCAGGATCCGGCGGCGACGACGATGGCGGCCATGGCCGGTGCCGCCGCCGGCAGTGCCGCTCTCGACGATCCCGTCATCGCCGGTCTGGGAGGCGCAGCGTCGGTTCACGCCGCCAGGGAGGCGGTGGCGGCGTCGAAGGGTCTCACCACCCGGATGCTGGTAGCCGTGACACGGTCGAGCATCCACGTCCTCGACTGGAAGACCGGTGACGGGCCGACCCGCGAGCTCGCCACCTTCGAACGTGCCTCGACGAAGGTCCGGGTGGGAAAGTTCGGATTGAGCCGCCGGGTGAGCTTCTCGGACACCAGGACCGACCGCACGGTCGCGCTGACCGGGACGACGGCGTTCTTCGCCTCCGAGGCCAAGGGCGACCGGGCGGTCCTGCGGACCCTGCAGGAAGCGAGCTGAACCTGGCGCCGGTTCTGGCGCCGGCAGCCGCACCACCGGTCGGGCCCTACCATGGCGCTCCATGTCCATGGGATGCCCGCTCCTCGACCAACTCTCCCATCGCAGTCGCGACGAGGACGGGAGCCACGTCGTGGAGCTCGACATCACCGACGAGATCCGGGGCCCGGGAGGCGCAGTGCACGGGGGCCTCATCGCCAGCCTGGTCGACCGGGCGGGGGCATATGCCGTCCACCAGGCGAGCCAACGGCTCGTGGCCACGTCGAACCTGTCGCTGAGCTACCTGGCCGCGGCCACCACCGGGCCGCTCCGCGCCGTTGCCACCGCCCTGCGGATCGGCAGTCGTCAGGGCGTGGTCGAGGTACGGGTCTTCGATGCCGGAAAGGAGGATCTCCTGGTGGCCACGGCGCTGCTCACATTGAGCTTCCTGCCCGGTGAGATCCCTTCGGCCGACGTCACTTGACGGAGCGACGGCCGTCTCCCGCCCGGTGCGCAGGCGCCCGGCATCCCGATCGCTGGCCGGGGCGGAGGCGATGCCGCCGTTCGGAGCGGAGGGCGGTGTCCACTACGGGGGATCCACAGAAGCGCGAGCTCCCGTCGTGAGGCGGATCAGAGATCCGCAGTGGTTCCGGGAGCGATGCTGATCTTTCCTGTCTTCGATGAGACACAGACGCTGACCGATACCGTGTCGCCGACGTTGGTGTACGTGAACCTGCCCCGTGACCGAGCCGGTTGCGATGTACTCGCTGCTGCCCTTGTTGCAAGGTCCTTGACCGGGGCTGTTCACCGGCAGGCTGGTGTCCGTGGACTACCCGCTCGGTGTCCACGTGCCGGTTCCTCCGCTCTCGAGTGACCCCGCGGCGCCCGAGGCCGAACTGTGCGTCTTCGACTTCGGCGAGCATTTGGTGATGCTCACGTTCCGGGCGATCCTTCCCGAGTCCTTCGCGCAGGTCACGCTCGATCCCCTGCGGGCCCTGCGGTGACCCCACCGACCACGGCCACCGCGGCCGGAATCGGCGTGCACGGCCTGTTTCCGGCGGGACGGTTTGGGTCCCGCCGCCCCGGGTGCTCCACAGCCCCGTCGCAGGTTCGGCGCCGTTACGTTGTTCTGGCCGGGTCCGTCGAGCACATGATTCCGCCATCGTGGGCTTCGGACCCGGCACTACCGACCGCACGAACGACGGGAACGCGCTCATCCAGCTGCCTCGCGCACCGAGGAACCGGGCCCCTTCGCTGCCCCAGCAAGTTACCACCAGTAGGCCGAATTGCCCACGTGTAGGTCAGCCGCGCAGACCCTCGGTCGGGACGTGGGACGCTGTCCGGGGCGAGTCCACTGAGCGGCAAGACTCTTCGTCCACCTGCCCTCGAGCCTCCCCGAGCACAGACAGGCAGTGCCCTGGTACGTTGGCAGGAGGCGGGTGGCGGTCAGCGCCCGAGGGCAATGCGCAGATTGCGCGGAATGACAACATGAAGGGGGAACTTCATGCGTAAATTACTGTTGCTGGCAGCGGCAGTGATGGTCCCATTCGGCTTGGTAGCAGTGGTCGGCTCTGGTGTCGCCACTGCGGCCAAGACGACCACTTTTGACGGGAACATCAGCTGCAACCTTTCTGGGACGGTCACGGTCAAGCCGCCGATCACGGCAACGAGTACCGGGCCCTACACGGTAACCTTCAAGGGAAAGAACGGTAACTGCGTCGGTCTCCTCGGCACGTCGATCACCCAGAACGGGGAAACGCTCGTGTCGAGTACGGAGGCGATCACCTATACCGTTCCGGCGTCCTCGACCGTGGGCTGTGCTGCGCTGCTGGGAGGCGGCGGCATAACTCCGGTTCCCAACTTCACCATCAAGTGGAAGGGCACCAGCAAGATCACGCCGACCGTCGCCAACTTCCCGAATGGGGGAACCGTCTCGGTGGGCACTACCACTGGCGTCATCTCGTTCACCGGAGGTCCGGTCGTCTCCGGATGGAGCTCGCCACCGACACCGACGATCGACGTCTCGCTCGGCTTCAGCCTGGCGACACTCGTGAAGGATTGCGGGAGCGCGAAGGGGCTCAGCAAGTTCGCCGTGAACGACAACGGTGGCGACAACCTGGAGATCGGACCCGCGTTCTGACGTAGCACGAACGTCACAGTGAGGTACTCGGGGGCGGGGCTCTGGCTCCGCCCCCGAGCGCGTCCGCGCAGTGGTGGCACCTGCCGGATCCCATTGGCCAATCGGGCCGTGACCTGGAACGACTTCGGGGGTCCCTAACCTCAGCCAGTCGGAGAAGCCGAAGGCGAGGTCGAGAAAGAGGCAAAGGCCGAAGAGGGAATGCTAACGTTCGGGAGCACGAATCACGTCAAGAGGAACGGGACGCCCTTTCATCGGGTGCTGCTCGGTACCCTCATGGTGACCGTCGTGTCGGCCGCCGCTGGTTCGGAGGCGGCCCATGCAACGGGCAACTCCATCGGTGGTCCCTCGTCGCGGAAGGAACAACCCGCAGCCTTCGATTCAGCACCTTCTGTGGGCCACCCGGGCCCGAGCACTGACCCCGTGTCAGTTCAGATCGGCTCGCTTGGCCTTCCGACGACCGCGGACCCGGGTCCGAATCTTCTCCAGATTGCGACGCTCCGGTGGTATCAGGCCAACCAAGCTGGAATCAGTGTTCGCGTCGGCCGGTTCCCTTGGGGTGTGGCCTTCGATGGAACGGACATCTGGGTCGCCAACTCGGGGAGCAACAGCGTGACGAGACTGGCGGCCGCGACGGGTGGCGTTGTGGGCACGTATCGAGTCGGCAATCATCCCGAAGGGGTCGCGTTCGACGGTTCGAGCATCTGGGTGGTCGACGACGGTGGCAATGCGGTGACCCGGCTCAAAGCATCCAGCGGACGCGTTATCGGATCCTACCGGGTAAGTCAACGTCCCGTCGGGGTTGCATTCGACGGCTCGGACGTCTGGGTGACGAACCAGGGCAACGCGACAATGACGCGCCTGACTGCGTCGAGCGGTCACGTCGTCGGTACCTACCACGTCGGCACCGATCCTGAGAACCTCGCCTTCGATGGCTCAGCACTGTGGGTCACCAACCCCGCTACCAACGACGTCATCAAAGTTGATGCGTCTACGGGCTCTGTGGTCGGCACCTATCGCGTGGGTGGTTCGCCATTCGGCGTAGCGTTCGACGGCTCGGATGTCTGGGTTACCAATGACGATGTGGCCAGTGACGCCATCACCAGGTTGGATGCCTCGACCGGCGACGTCGTCGGTACCTACCCGGTCGGGACGAATCCCGAAGGAGTCGTCTTCGACGGGAGCAGCATCTGGGTGATCGACGGCGGCACCGACACTGTCAACAAGCTGAACTCGTCGACGGGCAGCCTCATCGGTACCTTTCGCCTTCCTGCTGGCGAACCCGTGGGCTCGGCCTTCGATGGAACGGATATCTGGGTGGCCGATGGAACTGATCGTCTGGCCAAGCTGTAGAGAGGGCATCCGATGAGTACGCCCCTTCCTCGGTCCTCGGCTCAGGTACGCGGCTGACTACCCGGCAACCAGAAAGAGGTTCGCCGACCGGTAGTCGAGGACGATCGATCCGTAGGCGCTGAGCACGTCGGATCCCACGAGGCCCTCAGCGTTGGACGGCGACAGGGTCGTCGAGACGGCGCCGGCAATGTTCCGCGGCGTCAGGGCGACTGCGCCGATCGACCATGTGCCGCTCGAGACCACCGGAGCGGACATGGGACAGCCCAAGGAAGGGATTGCTACGGATTGTCCGGTCGTCACGAGCCCCCGTTGCGCGACCAGCGTGGAGGCGACCGCCGAGGTGGACGCACCGGTAGCCACATCGAACGGAAGAGGCCCGCTTGTGCCGAAGCTGATTGGGGCCAGTACCGAGGTGCCGTTGGCGGACACCGTGACCTCGAGGGGGATGACGGCCTTCGGGCGATCAGGAAGCAGGCCTGACGGCACAGGCGATGCCGTCGAGCCGCCGACGGACC
>JBKQRT010000234.1:0-25360 GCA_052143895.1 Acidimicrobiales bacterium
GGACGACCCGGCACCGGGCCACCACCCCGGACGGACCACCGACGGCCCCACCCCACGACCCACCCCCGGACCCGCTCCCACCCAACGGCCGGGAGCGAGACCTCCCGATCGACACCCCCGAGGCCCGCGCCGAGTGGCACCGGGTCCGTGACCGACGTCGGGAGTAGGGGCCGGGGTCCGGGGGGCAGGTCGAGACGGGCGGCGCCCGATTCGCAGAGCCGGCCTCCTGCCCGGCGGGGCGAGACGCGGCCGTCCGGGCTGCCCCGCAGCGCCGATCCGTCATGCGGCCACGGAAGATCACCGTTTCTCAGCGGGATGCTGTCGCATGTCCGTGGTCGCAAGGTGACAAGATGAGCCCCCCGCTTCCGATCGAAGAGTGAGGTGTCGAGTGGTCGCTCTGTCCATCGTCCTCAGCGTGGTCGTCGTCCTCCTGGCCGTGCTCGTCGCCGGTTTGCTGCGAAGTCACGCCGACATCCTTAGAGCGCTTCACGAACTGGGTGTCGGGGTCGGCGATCCTGCTGGGACAGCCGAGTCCAGACACGGTCAAACCAGCACCCCTGGCCAGGTCCCGATCCAGATGGGTCCCACGCTTCCGCCCGAGCGAAACTCCACCTCGGCACCGACGGTCGCCGGGGTCACCCCGTCCGGCGACGCCTTGGCGATCAACGTGGCCACGGGCGACCAACTGACCCTCCTCGCCTTCCTTTCATCGGGATGTGCCACCTGTGCGGGCTTCTGGAAGGCGCTGCAGTCCCCGGATCAGCTGGGCTTGCCACAGCGAGCCCGGCTGGTTGTCGTCACGAAAGGTCCGGACCTGGAGATCCCTGCTGAGGTCGCGGCACAGTCACGGACGGGGCTGACCGTGGTGATGTCGACCGAGGCGTGGAGTGACTACGAGGTCCCCGGCTCGCCGTTCTTCGTCCTGGTCGATGGTGCAACCGGCCGGCGCATCGGCGAGGGCGTGGCCAACCACCTCGCCCAGATCGCCGAACTGGTGCGTCGCGCCGAAGCCGACGCGCAGTCCTTTGCCGTGGACGGGACTGGACGGTCCTCGCGCTCCGGGAACCTCAATGGCCCGGAACGTGAGCTGGCCAATGATCGCGAGCTCCTTGCCGCCGGGATCCATCCTGGTGATCCGAGCCTGTACCCCTCGGCCCTGTCCGACCTCTACGGTCAACCCGGCGCCGGGAATGCCCCGTCCGGCCAATCGCCGCCCGCATCGTCGGTCACGAGGGCGAGCTGAGCGTGCCCGTCCTCGGCGCACACGGGATCAACGCGCCCCTTCCGGACGGGTTTGAGGGGCGGATCTTCGTCCGCGAGTCGACCGGTGGTGTGACGGCCTATCCGGTGGCTCACTTCGCCACGTTCCCCCTGCCGCCCGAAGTGGGCGACTTCGGTGGCGGGGCGGTGAACCTCATGCGAAACACGGACATCTTCGCCGCCCTGTTCGAGTTCGGCCCTGAGAGCCTCGGCAAGCGTCTTTTCGCCCGCCAAGGGATGCCCCGGTCGCTCGGAACCGGCGATTTCCGGTCCACGGTGCTGCGCAGGGGCCTGAGCGGACAGTCGGGGACCCAATGGTTCTTCACCGAAGCCGGCCGACCGTTCACCCTGTATGTCGTGCTCGGCAGCCATGCGCTGCGCGCCACCCTTGTTCCCCGGGTCAACCAGCTCATCGGCGGTCTGGTGGTGAGCCCAACCAGCCAGCCGTCCGGCCCGGCTATGGCCACGCCGACGATCTCATCGGGAGTTCCGTGGAACTGATCGGTCTCTACCTGGTGGGCTGTGCGCTCCTTGTGGGCGCGGGCGTCGTCAAGGCCTTCGCACCTGGCGACACCGCTCGGGCGATCGCCGCCGCCGTTCCGGTCCCGGTTCCCCCGGTCCGGACGGTGGTGCGGGTCGGGGCTGTGGCCGAGGTCCTCCTCGGCGTGGCCGCCCTCGCGTTCCCGCAACCGCTGTCTGCCTCGCTCGTGGCGCTCTCCTATGCCGGGTTCGCCGCATTCGTCTTCTACGCCCGAGCCCGGGGCGGGGCCATCGCCAGCTGCGGGTGCTTCGGCACCCCGGACACGCCCGCCACCGCCGTGCACGTCATCGTCAACGTCGGTCTGTCGGCCTCGGCCGCCGCGGTGGCGCTCAGCGACCTGGCAGGCTCGATCGTGGGCATCCTGGCCCGTCAGCCGGGCCACGGGTTGCCGCTGGCCGTGGCCAGCGCGCTCTGCACCTGGCTCGCCTACCTGACCGTCTCCCGGCTGGCGGCACTGCAGGCTGCCCGCCGGCTCACCGCGGTCTCCTTCGGTGGCCAATGATCTCCGTGAGGCGAACGAGAGGCGGCGGTTCCCCTGTGCAAGAGGCCGACGCGGCTGCCCTCGACGGCGCCGACGCTCTTCCTGACGCCGATGGGCCCCACCGGACCATGAGCACGACCCTCGTGGAGCGCGCTTCGACCTTCCTCGAGTCGAGGCTGTCACGCCGCAGCTTCATCAATCGCTCGGCTTATGCCGGAAGTGCCGTCGCCATCGGCTCCGGGCTCGATCTCGTGCTCAAGCCGGGGACCGCCTACGCCCAGATCTGCACCTGTGGCAACGGGAACTGCGGCTGTGGATCGACCTGCTGTGCCGGCTTCAGCGAGTTCTGCTGTTCGGTCAACGGTGGGTACAACTACTGCCCGAGCAACACGATCATGGGTGGGTGGTGGAAGGCGGACAACTCCTCGTACTGCGGCGGGCCCCGCTACTACATGGACTGCAACGCCACCTGTCAGTGCGACACCGGATGCGGCGACGGCTGGGGCTTCTGCGAACCGGGCTGTGACGGGACCGGCTGCGGGTGTGGACCGAACGGATGCGACTCGTACGTCACCGGCTGCTTCCAGTTCCGGTATGGACAGTGCAATCAGGACGTCGCCTGCATGGGGCGCATCGTCTGTCGGGTCGTGGCCTGCATCCCTCCGTGGGAGGTGGATCCGACGTGCACCACCACCAACGCCGAGGACGACAGCACCGCAGAGCAGAATGAAGCCTGCTGGACGGCGGCACCGCCGTCCCCACCGCCGGCTCCCTGCAGTGCCCCGGAGACGAGTTGCCAGGTGGTCGGCATCGCGTCGAGTGGCAACGGCGCCGGGTATGGAGTGGTGACCGCGTTCGGAAAGGTCCTGACCTTCGGTGATTTCCCGGATCTCGGCGATGTGTCGGCGCTTCCCCTCAACAAGCCCATCGTCGGGATCGCCGCGCAGGCCGGTGGTGGCTACTACTTCGTTGCTTCCGACGGCGGGATCTTCTGCTTCGGGAGCGCGCAGTTCCACGGCTCGATGGGCGGTCATCCCCTCAACGAGCCGATGGTCGGCATCGCTGCCACGCCGTCAGGCAACGGATACTGGACGGTCGCTTCCGACGGCGGGATCTTCTGCTTCGGCGACGCCCAGTTCTACGGCTCGATGGGCGGCCACCTCCTCAACCAGCCGATCGTGGGGATGGCCGCGGCTCCGTCCGGGACCGGCTACTGGATGGTGGCTTCCGACGGCGGGATCTTCACCTTCGGTGACATCCAGTTCTACGGCTCGATGGGCGGCCACCCGCTGAACCAGCCGATCGTGGGAATGGCTGCGACCCCCTCGGGTGCCGGCTACTGGATGGTCGCTGCCGACGGCGGGATCTTCTGCTTCGGCGACGCCCAGTTCTACGGCTCGATGGGCGGCCACCCCCTCAACCACCCAGCCGTGGGGATGGCTGCCACGCCGTCCACCGAGGGCTACTGGATGGTGGGCCAGGACGGCGGCATCTTCAGTTTCAACACACCCTTCTACGGTTCGCCCATCTAGCCATGACGGATGTCTCCCGTCCGATCGCTGCCATCCGCGGGGCGGGCATCGCTCCGTGCTGCCGAGAGAGCAAAGGAGCCTCATGACCGTATGCCTCGGTGTCCTCGCCGTGCTCATGGCCGTGGTGGCCGCAGTCCGGTCCACGTGGTCCCCCTGTGGCCTGTCGATGCTCTCCACCATCACACCGGTGAGTGAGCGGGGGAGGGGAGCGTCATACCGGTCGACGGCGACATGGTTCGTGATCGGCTCGGCCGCGGGCGGAGCGTCGCTCGGAGCGGTGATGGCGGCCGCAGCCGTCGGTGTGCGTGCGGTCCAGCTGCCCGTGGCGCTGGTCGACCTGCTCGCGCTCGGAGCTGCGCTGGTCGCCGCCGGCTCCGATGCCGGTGCCGGCGGGTTCCGCCTACCGATCCACCGACGGCAGGTGAACGAACGCTGGCTCGATCAGTACCGACCGTGGGTCTACGGCGCCGGCTTCGGATGGCAGATCGGTTCGGGACTCTCCACCTACATCACAACGGCGGCGGTGTACCTGATGGTCGTGCTCTGTGCCCTGACCGGCCAGCCGACGGTGGCAGCAGCGGTGGGCGTCCTGTTCGGGATCCTCCGGGGGCTGGCCGTGTTCCTCACCCGGAGGCTGAACAGCCCCGCCCAGCTCCTCGCCTTCCATCGCCGCTTCGTCGGTGCCGGCCCGAGGATGGGCCAGATCGTGGTCGGGGTGGAGGTGGCCGCCGCGGGCGCCGTGGCGGCCGTCCTCGATCCGCTCGCGCTCCTCGTCACGGCCGTCCTGGTCGCCGGCGTGGCTGTGTTGTGTTCGACCTCGAGCTGGATGCGCGACCGACATTCGTCTCCCACCTGCACCGTTGCCACCGACGCCACGAGCCGTGACACCCGGAGCTCCGGCGTGCCGGGTGCCGGCGTCCCGAGCACCGTGGAGTCTCGTTCCGGCGCCCCGAGGTCCGCAGGCGCCTCGCCCCACCCGCTCTAGCTCCTCCCGCTCGGGCCCCCATGCCTCGCTCGCCGGCCTCGCCCGCCCATCTGACCCTTCTGGTCCTCTGACCCCTCTGGTCCCGCGGCCGGGCGGCGGCCCCGGATGGACAGCCGAACTGGTGTTGGAGCGGGCTACTCGACCTCGGACGTGCCAGGTCCGGCGGCGGAGGAGACGGGCGCCGGCTCGACCGAACCGGCCACGGCAAGGCCGAGGTCACCGACTCCGACTCCGGGGAAGGGAGCGACGTCGCCCCCTTCCCCCCGCCGCCAGCGCTGGAGGGGCCCGAGGCGCGTGGCCAGCAGGATCAGCCCGGCCACAGACAGAGCGATCCCGGCTCCTTGCACCAGGAGTGAGCCGAGGTGGCCGTCCTCGCCGAGCCACAGGTGCTCGTCGAGGAACCGTTCGATTCCCCAGAGCACCATGCCGACGCCGAGAACAATCCCGGCCGGCGGGAGGAGGGACGGGGTCGTGATCTCGTCGCCGACGGGTCCGACCGGTACGGGGGCCTCGGCACGAAGCCATCGCTCCACCAGGAGCAGGATCCCGAAGATGGCGAAGTCCTCGATGGACTGGAAGATGGGCACCGGCAGGCGCTTGCCGCCCTGGCCGGCGTAGTACATGCCGAACCACTGGCTGGTCGGATGCCCCCCGCCGGCCACCATCAGTTGGGGCCCGAGGAGCCGGCCGATGCCCCAGCAGGCCATCAGGACGGGCGCCATCAGGTCAGCGAATCGGAGCGTCGGGAGTTCGGGACAGCGTCGCCTGCTGCTGACGATGGCCACCGGCACGGCGAACAGCAGTCCGCCGAAGGAGGAGAGGCCCCCCTGCCAGATGGCGATGATCTGGCCGGGATTGTGGGTGTAGATGGAGAGGTTGGAGAGGACGTGCAGAGCCCTGGCCCCGATGATGGCGGCCACGATGACCCACACGAACATCCCGGTCACCCAGTGCCACGGGTACCCCGCCTTGCGCAAGCGACGCTCGGTGTAACGCAGCCCGAACCAGAAGGTCAGCGCCAGCCCGATCCCGTAGGTGTGCACCTCGAGAAACCAGACGTGGAATGCGACAGGGATCGGTCTCATGGGGGAGGAAGTCTCATGGTCTAGGGGCGCCGCAGCCCAGACGCAATCGGGGCACTCCCAGTATGCACCAGTCGCCCGGTAGGGTGACAGCGGCACCGCGGGTGCCACCGGGCAGCCGGAGTCCCGCCTCCGGGCTCGGCTCGAAGCGCCGGCCAGTGGGTGCGAAACGCTGGGGTCAAGACGCCGGGACCAAACCCACCGGGACGAACCCACCGGGACGAACCCACCGCTACCACGAGACACGAGGGAATCAATGCCAGCGCTTTCGGACAAGGTGGCCATCGTCACCGGAGGAGCTTCGGGGATCGGTCTCGCCAGCGCGAGGCGCCTCGCGGGGGCCGGCGCCTCGGTGGCCGTGGTGGACCTCGACGGTTCGGCGGCCGACCGGGTCGCGGCCGAGATCGGTGGATTCGCCGTTCAGGCCGACGTGGGTGACCCCGCTGCCTGGCCAGGGAGCGTCGAGGCGGTGACCTCCCGGTACGGCGGCATCGACCTGGCCCACCTCAATGCCGGGGTGATGACCGGCATGGCCGACATCACCGAGCTCAGCGATGAGGCCTATTACCGGATCATGAGGGTGAACGTGGACGGCGTCGTGTTCGGCGTCCGTACCCTCGTCCCGTGCCTCTCGGCCCGGGGCGGAGGCGCGATCGTGGCCACCGCCTCACTGGCCGGACTGATCGGGTTCTCGCCCGATCCCATCTACTGCCTGACCAAGCACGCCGTCGTGGGCCTGGTCCGCTCGCTGGTCCCGCAGCTGACCGATCTCCACATCACCATCAACGCCGTCTGTCCGAGCATCGTGGACACGCCGATGGTCGGCGAGTCACGGGAGCTGCTCGAGAAGAGCGGCTTCCCGCTCATCGACCCGTCATCGGTGGCCGACGCAGTGTTCGACCGGTTGTGTGGGGATTCGACGGGGGACGCCATGGTGATCCAGGCCGGACGCGAGCCCCTGGCATTCCGCTTCGGGCGACCTCCGGGCCCCAGGGCCGGCGGGACGGTCGGTCAGCTGCCTCCGACGGAATTCGCCGCTCACGACCAACGCTGACGGGCGAGCGGCCTGTGACCGCCCGGGGGAGAGGCGGTGTGGCCCGAGCGTCCTGTGCAGTCGAGCGTCCTGAGCAGTCGAGCACTGGCTTCCGCCGAGCACCGGATCCGGCTTCGGCTGAAAAGCTCAGCCGAGAACAGTCATCAGCCGACCCGACCCACGCCGGCGAAATCGCTGCCGGTACGCACGCCGGTGATGTGCACGGTGGCGCCGGTGTAGGGAGCTTCGATCATCGACCCGCCCCCCACATACATGGCCACGTGCTCGGATCCGTCCGGCCCGTAGAAGAGCAGGTCACCCGGCTCGATGTCCGCCAGCGGGATGTGGACGGTCGCCTCGTACTGGGCACCTGACGTCCGGGGCAGGCCGATGCCGGCCTGCGCGTAGGACCACTGGACGAGACCGGAGCAGTCGAAGCCGACCCCGGGCGTCTCGCCGCCCCAGACGTACGGCACGCCGAGTTGGCTCTCGGCCGCCTGGACCGCACCCCCGGCACCTCCGGCCACGGGGGGGGCTGCCGCTGCCACCGTGGCCGGTCCGCCCCCGCCACCGCCACCGGAACCGGAACCGGAACCGTTGCTCCCTCCGCCTGTATTCGCGCTGGTCTGCTCCGCCGCCTGCGCCTGCGCCTTCTGGGCGGCCGCCACCTTGGCGTTGAACGCCGCCGTGGCGGCGGCCTGAGCGGCGGCGGCTTCCGCAGCCTGCTGCTCGGCCACCAGCTTCTGGATGTTGGCGTTCACGCTGTTGAGCGTGCCCTGGTACTGGCTGGCGAGTGATGCCGCCTGGCTCTCCGACGACTGCAACCCGTTGCGGGTCACCGTCGCCTGGGAGGTCTGCTGCTGCAGGGCGGCCTGTGTGGCCTGGAGCTTGGACTGCGCGGTGTGCAGCTGGTCGATGGTGGTGGTCACGTTGCCGGCCGCGATCGAGGAGTACTCGGAGCGGATATCCGACACGTCCACGTTGGACGAGAACATCTGGGTGACCTGGTTTGTGGTGCCGCTGCTGGTGTAGTCGCTGATCGCCTGCACCCGGAGCTGGGCCTGGTCCTTGTCGACCTCGGCCTGGTCCTTGATCACCTCGGCCTGGTTGGCGGCGATCTCGCCCTGCAGTTGGCTCAGTTGGAAGTCGGCAGCCTGAACCTGGCCGGACAGCGTCTGCTCCTGGCCCTGGATGGCCTGCAGCTTGGCGGTGATGGCCGCCGCCTCCGCCTTTGCGTCAGAGATCTGGTCCGCAGATGCCGGTCGAGTCGTCGAAAACACCGCGGATGCGGCACCGATTGTGGATGCCAGTGCGAGTACCGCAAACAACCGATTGCGAGATGATTTGCGGGGGGCAGGGGGCGCACTTGGCTCGGACGTCGAGTACAGCTCGGCGTGAGTCATATCGCCCTACTGTCTAGTCCAACCGGTCGGAGACCACAAGGACCCCGGGGCAAAATTGCACCGTGAGCTGGGATGTTCCATCCGATTTCCCGGGGCGCACGGGGGACGAACCGCCGGCACCGGCTGTTGACCCGGCCGTCCAAAGGCCGGCACGGGGACGTGGGCCGGGCGCGGCGGAGGTAGGGTCGTCTCCCATGGGTGAGATCATCGAATTTCCGAGCAATGGCAGCACCGACCAGGGATATATCGCCTTGCCGGCCAATGGCTCCGAAGGGTCCTCCGGAATCATCGTCCTGCAAGAGTGGTGGGGCCTGGTGGACCAGATCAAGCGGACCTGCGACCGGTTCGCCGAGGCCGGCTTCACCGCCCTCGCGGCGGACTTGTACCACGGGACCACCGTGCCGCTGACCGAACCGGACGAGGCGGGCAAGCAGATGATGGCGCTCTCGATGGAGCGCGCTGCCAAGGACCTCAGCGGTGCGGTCGACGAGTTGATCCGCCGGACGGGCCGACCCCATGTCGGTGCGATCGGCTTCTGCATGGGGGGCGGCCTGGCCCTGGTGTTGGCGACCCAGCGCCCCGACGCCGTCAAGGCCGTCGTCCCCGCCTACGGGCTCATCCCATGGCCGGACGCCCGGCCCGACTACTCCCGGCTCGATGCCGCGGTCAGCGGACACGTCGCCGGGCGAGACGACTACTTCACGCCCGACGCGGCACGCGAGCTCGAGGCGGAGCTCACGTCCCGGGGGAAGTCCGTGGAGTTCCACCTCTATCCCGATGCGGGGCACGCCTTCTTCAACGAAGATCGGCCCGAGGCATACCACGAGGAGTCTGCGGAGCAGCTCTGGCAGCGCGCCGTCGCCTTCTTCCGCGAGACATTGGACTGAGCGGGTGCCGGCCGGCACGGGTCTGGTCACGGAGTACCTGAACCTAGGGCTGCGCCTCGGTCGCCACGTCGACGGTCTGGTCGACGCCTACTACGGCCCCCCCGACCTGGCCGCGGCTGCGGCGGCGGAGCCAGTGCGGCCCCCGCAGCAGCTGGCCGCCGAGGCCCGTGGGCTGGTGGCCGCACTCGACGCCGGCGAGCCTCTCGACGCCGCCCCGGACCAGGCCGCCGAGGACGGTGCCGCCCCGGCACGTCGCCGTTGGCTGCGGGCCCAGACGATCGGACTGCTCACCACGGCGCGCAAGCTTTCCGGCGAGCAGATCGCCTATGCCGACGAGGTCGAGGCCTGCTACGGGATCCGGCCGGTGCGGATAGCGGAGGACGTGCTCGAGGCGGCCCACCGCCGGCTCGACGAGGTGTTGCCGGGCACCGGTCCGCTCGCCGAGCGGCTGGTCGCCTGGCGGGAGTCCCACGCCGTCCCGGTCGACCGCCTGCGGGCTGCCATCACGTCTCTGTCCGACGACCTGCGCGAGCGCACGCGCTCCCTCTTCGGCCTGCCCGAGGGCGAACACGTCGAGTTCGAGCTGGTGACCGGCCAGCCGTGGTCCGGATTCAACTACTACCTCGGCGACCTCCGGAGCCGGGTGGCGGTCAACACCGACCTGCCGGTCCTCTCCACCGGTCTCGCCCACCTGGTGGCCCACGAGTCCTACCCGGGCCACCATACCGAGCACACCCGCAAGGAAGTCGGCCTGGTCCGCCGCCGCCACTGGTTCGAGGAGTCGATCTTCCTGGTGGGGACCCCACAGTGCCTGCTGGCCGAGGGCTTGGCCGACCTCGGGCTCGAGGTGGTCATGGGCCGTCGTCCCGAGGCGGTCGTGGCCGATCACCTGGTGCCGCTCGGGATCCGCTACGACGCCGAGGTCGTGGCCGCGGTGGCGGAGGCGGGCGAAGCCCTCGGAACCGTCCGCCAGAACGCCGCCTTCCGCCTCCACGAGGACGGCACCGACCCCGACACCGTGATCGCCGAAGTGGCCCGATGGGGCCTGCTGCCACCGAACCGGGCGGCCAAGGCGGTGGAGTTCCTCACCCATCCGACATGGCGGGCCTATCTGACCTGCTACGTCGAGGGCCTGCCGCTCTGCCGAGCGTTCGTCGGCGGCGACCCGGCGCGGTTCGACCGGCTGCTGTCCGAGCAGCTCACGCCCGAGGACCTGTCCACACAGATACGGGTCGACCTGGCCGCGGCCCGCACGCCGCCTCCTGCGCCACCGGCCTGAGCACCGGCCGCCGGCACAGCCCGGCTCCTCGCCGAGGAATATTTGGGACTCGGCCCGAATGGGCCGTACCATTCGGGCATGTCCGAACGCTCCCGAAACCTGCCCCGCCGCTCGTGCATGTCGTCCCCGGGCTCGAACGAGCGGTTCCTGGCCAAGGCCCCAACCGTGCCGGCCGACATGAGCTTCCTCGACCTCGAGGACTCGGTGGCCCCCCTGGAGAAGGAGGGGGCGCGGGCCAAGGTGGCCGACGCCATCAAGAACCTGCCGTGGGACGACCGGGTCCTCTGCGTGCGGATCAACGCCTGGGACACCGAGTGGACCTACGGGGACGTCATCGAGGTCGTGTCGAACGCAGGGGAGCGC
This sequence comes from Acidimicrobiales bacterium, assembly GCA_052143895.1. GTDB lineage: Bacteria > Actinomycetota > Acidimicrobiia > Acidimicrobiales > RAAP-2 > Bog-756. Next base: position 10,847 of record JBKQRT010000234.1, read on the forward strand.
CTCGACGAGCTCATGCTGCCCAAGGTGCAGACCGCCGCCGAGGTGGTGGCGCTCGACCTCCTCCTCTCGCAGGTGGAGCGGAAGGTCGGGCTGCCGGTCGGGCACATCGGGATCGAGGCCCAGATCGAGACCACCAGAGGACTCATCAACGTGGAGGAGATATGCGCCGCCTCTCCACGCCTCGAGACGATCATCTTCGGCCCGGCCGACTTCGCCGCGTCGATGGAGATGCCGGTGCTGACCGGCGGTGTGTCGATCCCGGAATACCCCGGCGACCACTTCAACTACGTGTTCTCCAAGATCCTGATGGCCGGCCGGGCCAATGGCCTCCAGGTCATCGACGGACCGTTCCTCAAGATCCGCGAGCTCGACAGCCTGCGCGAGTTCTCCCAGCGCACCCGGGTCCTGGGCTACGACGGCAAGTGGGCCCTGACACCAGACCAGGTCGGCGTGCTCAACGAGGTCTACTCGCCCACGCAGGAGCAGTTCGACCGGGCCTGGGACATCCTCGACGCGTACCAGAAGGCCACCGAGCACGACCGGACCGGCGCGGTGATGTTCGGCGACGAGATGATCGACGAGGCGTCCCGCAAGATGGCGACCAAGTTCGTCAGCAGGGGTGAGCGCGCCGGTCTGACACGCTCGCCGGGCTGAACTGACCGCTGCTTGGCCCCATCGGCTTCCGCAGCACCGGGGTGCCCGTCCAACAGCCGGAGCCGGCGGCGCTCTTGGGTCGACGGGTCGCGTCGGGTACCGGGGTCGGGCTCAGAAGGTGAACTCGCGGTACCACTCGTCGAGGACCGAGTAGTCGCCGTGGACATCCGTGGTGCTCAGCGTCGGGCGCCGGTAGAGCGTGAGCGCCAGGTCCGACGCCGAGCTGGTCACCACGATGTCGCTGCCGTCGAGCGGCGCGTCGTCCTGTGACCGTCGGTCCACGTGTATCCGGTCGCGCCCGAGCGTGACCAGCCACTCGAGCCCGACGTCGGTGGACCGGAGCGCCATCACCCGGCCGGTACCGTGGCCCGTCCGTTCACGGGCGGGAGCGAGCACGTCGAGCACCTCGTCGACGGCATCGACGGCCAGCTCGACGGGGATCGGTGCGCACATGCCGCGGGTGGCCTGGGCGTCATAGCGGTGGATGGCCAGCTCGTGCGCGCACCTGCGTGCCACGAAGGCCGCCGTGTGATCGGTGTCGGACCAGGTCCATACGTGGGTGTCGGGCGGGGTGGCCTCGAGCTCGGCGACCAGGGCGCCGGCGGCGTCGGCGAGCCAGGCCACGAGTTGCTCGCCGGAGGGAGGGTCGCCGAGCGGTGGCTTGGGCCGTCCCGTCCCCTCGCAGAGCACATGGGCCCAGAACCCGCAGAAGTTCCCGACGTGGACGGCGAGGTCCGACATCTCCCAGCCCTCGCAGGTCGGGACCGGGACGTCCAGTTCCCCGGCGTCGAGCGCCAGCGTCATTGCCTGCACCTCCGTGCGGACGGCATCGACCAGCGAGTCGTGGTCCATGGGGCCACGGTAGCCCCTCCACCCACGGCGGCTCGACGTGCGTTCCGTGGGCAGACCGCGTCGGCTCGGCGGGGCAGCTGCGACTCAGCGGCGGGCGTCGCTGATCAGGCGTCGGGCGATCACCTTCAGCGCGAGGGTCTCATCGGCGCCCTCGAAGATGGAGAGCACCCGGGCGTCCAAGAAGTAGCGGCTCACCGCGAACTCCTCGGCGTACCCCATCCCACCGTGGATCTGGAGGGCCTCCCTGGTCACCCACTCGGCTGCCCGGCACACGTAGGCCTTGATCATCGACGCTTCGAGGGTCCCCTCACCCTTGGACATGAGGCGGGCGACCTCGTAGGAGAACTGGCGGGCGGCCTGGATCAGTACGGCCATCCTCGCCAGCTTGGCCCGGGTCAGCTGGTAGTCGATGATCGGTGCGCCGAACACCACCCGGTTGGCGGCGTAGTCGAGGGCGGCCTCGTACGAGGCCTGCATGACCCCGATGGCCCGGGCCGCTGTCTGCAGCCGGCCGTTCTCGAAGCCCTGCATCTGCAGGTAGAAGCCCTTGCCGAGCCCGTCCCGGCCGCCCACCAGGTTGGCGTCGGGGACGAACCAGTTCTCGAACGCCACTTCGTAGGAGTGCATGCCCCGGTACCCGATCGTGTCGATGGCCCGTCCCTCCATGCGGCCGGACGAGCCGGCCGGACGGCCGTCGGCGCCGGCCTCCTGGGTGAAGAGGAACCCATGGCCTTCGGCACGGGGCTTCTCCACCAGGAACAGTGACAGTCCGCGGTGGGCCTTGGACCGGTCCGGGTCGGTGCGGGCCAGCAGCATCAGGACGTCGGCCCGGGCGGCGAACGTGCACCAGGTCTTCACGCCGTTGATCAGCCAGCCGCCCTCCACGGGGGTGGCCCCGGTGACGACACCGGCGACGTCCGAGCCGTAGTCGGGCTCGGTCACGGCCACGGCCCCCATCACGTCGGCAGCGGCCAGTCGGGGGAGCCAGTATTGCTTCTGCTCCTCGGTCCCACCGTGGACGATGGCGCGGGTGAGGATCTCCGGGCGGGTGATGAGCGAGCCGCCGGCCCCGAGCGAGCCCCAGGCCAATTCTTCGGTGGCGACCACCATGCCCATGTAGTCCGCCTCCCCGCCGGTGGCGAACCCGCCGTACTCCTCGGGGACCGACATACCAAACCCGCCCATCTCCGCCATACCGGCGATGATCTCCTCGGGGATGTCCGTGTTGGCCCGGTGGATGTGCTCCGCCCGGGGCCGGATCTGCTCCTCGGCGAAGCGGTGGAACGTCTCCCGCACCAGTTCGAAGTCGGCGTCGAGGTGGCGGCCGCCCTGGTGCTCGGCCAGCGACGCCAGGAACACCGGATCCCGGAACGTGGCCACGAACGTCTCGGCCGGTGCGATCCAGTCGGTGGCGATCCCCCACTCGGCGGCACGCCCGACCGTGCGTACCGCCACGTCGGCCACGGCATCGGCGGCGAAGGCACAGGCGATGCGGGCCTCGGTGTCGCCGCGGGCCCCGTAGGCCAGGACCGCGTCCGCGGTACGGATGCCGGCCGCGGCGTGGGCGACGTCGTAGGCCAGCACCTGGGCGATGTCCGGCCCACCGGCGGCGGTGAGTGCGGCGATCCCGGCGTCGACCACCGACTGGGCCACGGCGACGGCAGCGGCGGCGGCGGAGAGGTCGGGCGTGGGGAGGGCGTCGGTGGTCACGCTCCCAGGCTACCGAAGCGTCAGTTGGGGCAGGAGCGGCAGGAGCGGTAGGTGCGGCAGGAGCGGACCCGGCGGTCCGTCAGCGCGCGGGCGCCTGGGCGACCACGGTCACCAGTGGTGGCAGCACCACCGGATCGTCACCGGGATCCACCTCGGTGAGCAGCTTCAGGTAGTCGGCCACGGGACCGGGTCCGGCACCGGCCGGTGCCTCCGCCCAGGCGTCCACCGTGACCAGGCCCGCGTCTCGCGTCAGTGAAGGGAGGAGAGCGCCGATGTCCGGGTGGCGGGCCGCCGGCATGGAGAACGGTTCGCCGTTGATGCGGCCCGCCGAGGTGATCGGCTCCTGGATCACGACCCATCCACCGGGTCGGACGGCGCCGGCCATACGGGCCACCACGAAGGCCGGTTCGACCACGTGCAAGAGCAGGAAGCGGCAGAACGCCAGGTCCACCGGCTCCGGGAGCCGCAGGTCCTCCCCGGCCTGGGTTATGGCCAGCACCTGGCTGTGGGCGGCAGCGGCCCCGGCGACCTCGTCGCGCGCCTGGGGGTCGCTGTCCACCGCGTAGACGCGTCCGTCCCGTCCCACGATCTCCGCCAGCGCCACGGTGACGTCGCCCCCACCGGCACCGACGTCGACACAGGTCCAGCCGGGGCCGATGCCCAGGCGGTCGAGGGCGGTGCCGAGCGGACGCCGGTAGACGTCGTCCCGTAGACCCCGCAGCTCCATGGGGCCACGTTATCGGTCGACGATTCGGACCGCCGCCGGCCGGTCGCAGTCGTGGGAGGGGTCGGGCCCCGCAGCTTGGCCTGCGGCGACCGTCGCCGGCAACGAAACCGGGGTGGCCGCCGGCCGCCGTCGCATCCGGCCGTCGTCCATCCGCTGAACCGGTAACCTCACGGTTCGTGAGAGTGACGATGATGTTGTGTGACGCCGCGCAGGTCTCCGACGGCAAGTTGTACGTGCTGGGCGGGGGGTGGAGCATGACCGGGCCCGACCCGGTGCCGTCAGCCATCGCGCTCAAGATCGACGTCGGATGGCACGAGGCCGAGTCGGCGCACCACTGGGAGCTCTTCCTGGAGGACGCGGACGGCCGCCCGGTGCTGGTCGACACGCCCGAGGGACAGCACCCGGTGGAGGTGCGGGGCGAGTTCACGGTCGGACGGCCGCCCGGGATCCCCGAAGGTTCGCCGATCGATGTTGCGCTGGCGGTCAATCTCGGGCCGCTGCCGCTGACACCCGGGACCCGGTACACCTGGCGCATGGCAATCGACGGGGAGTCGCAGACCGACTGGGTCCTCGGGTTCACCACCCGCCCGTCCCTCGTACGCGAGTGACGGGCGCGGCGTCATGACCGTCTACGACCGTCCCTTTGGGCGCTGCTACGAGGACTTCGAGCCGGGTGACATCTACCGCCACTGGCCGGGGAAGACCATCACCGAGGCCGATGACCACCTGTTCTGCATGATCACGATGAATCACCACCCGCTCCACACCAATGCCTGGTACGCGGAGCACGAAACGGTCCAGGGGAAGAACGTGGTGGTCGGCAACCTGGTCTACTCGCTCGTCCTGGGGATGAGCGTGCCGGACGTGAGCGGCGCGGCGATCGCCAACCTCGAGGTCGAGTCACTTGTCCACCGGGCCCCGACGTTCCACGGCGACACGATCTACGCCGAGACCAAGGTGATCCACAAGGTGGAGTCCAAGTCGCGGGACGACCGGGGCGTTGTGACCGTCGAGACGAAGGGGTTCAACCAGCGAGGCGAAGAGGTCTGTTTCTTCCGCCGGAAGGTCATGGTGTGGAAGGAAGCCGGCGCCCCCGCGCGCCAGCGCCCGTACGGGGACGACGTCTGGGGTTGAGGGCTTCGGCCCGCCCGGTCGGCGTGGAGCGACGGAGCCAGGTGGCGCCGGCACCGTGAGCAGCGGCACGAGCGATCCGCCCGGGTCGACCCGCGCCCGGCGACCGGTCGCCGTCCGTGATCCGGTCCAGGTCCGGGGCATTGGCCGTGCGATCGAGCGCTGGGGTACGGCGCTCGGTGGGGGCTCGAGGCGCCCGGAGCTTCCGTGGCGCTCGACCCGCGACCCCTGGGCGGTCCTGGTGAGCGAGGTGATGGCCCAGCAGACTCAGCTGGCCCGGGTGGTGGCGGTCTACCTACGGTTCCTAGACGAATTCCCGACCGCCGCGGCCTGCGCGGCGGCACCGCTGGGCGACGTGCTCCGAGCCTGGCACGGCCTCGGGTACAACCGCCGCGCCCGCAACCTGCACGGGGCGGCCGCCGCCGTCGTGGCCGACCATGGCGGCGTCGTCCCGTCGCGGCTAGGCGCTCTGCTCGCGCTGCCCGGAGTCGGGCCGTACACGGCGAGGGCGGTGCTGGCCTTCGCCTACTGCGCCGACGTCGGTGTGGTGGATACCAATACCGGCCGGGTGCTGTCCCGTGCCGTCGCCGGCCGGCCCCTACGAGCCGTCGAGGCACAGGACCTCGTCGACGCCATGGTTCCGCCGGGGTGCGGTTGGACGTTCGGGCAAGCCCTGCTCGACCTCGGGGCGTCCGTCTGCGTCGCCGGCACGCCCCGCTGCGGACAGTGCCCCGTTCGCCGGCGGTGCCGGTGGGCGGCCCGGGGGCTGGACGGCCCCGACCCGGCCAGGGGATCGTCAGGCGTGTCGACTTCCCAGCCGGCCTTCAGCGGATCCGACCGCGAGGGTCGGGGCCGGCTGGTGGCGACGTTGCGCGCCGGGCCCATCGACGAGGAGGAGTTGGCGCGGGCGACCGGCTGGGCGGACGACCCCGGGCGGGCCGAGCGCATCGTGGAGGCGTTGCTCGGCGAGGGGATCATCGCCCGAGAGCCTGACGGGACGGTCCGCCTACCCTGAGTGATCCGAGTCGCGCTCGGCCCCCGACCCCGGACCGCTTCGCTCGGCCGACGGCAGGGAACGACCCCGGGGAACCGCCTTCAGCCCGTGACGAATCGGATGATGGCGTCGTTGACCTCGTCCGGGCGTTCGACGTGGAGGAAGTGCCCGGCCCCCTCGACCACCACCATCTCCGACCCGGGGGCCAGGAAGTCGACGACCGGGCCGATAGTGTCGAGGCCCATGCAGCCGTCGTCCTTCCCGTGCAGGTAGAGCGTGGGTTGCGGGGCGATGGTAGCAACGGCGGCCTGGGCGGTAGCCGCCTCGGTGTCGGTGGGTGGCCCGGTGAACATCGATCGATAGAACCCGATGGCGGCGGTGAGGTTCTCCGGCGAGGCGAGCGCCTCCTTCACCCGGGCGGCGTCCCAGGTGCCGTCGAACCCCGGTGACCAGTCGGCCCACAGCCGGTCGATGAAGGCGAAGTCGTCCAGCGCCACCGCGTACTCGGCCAGGGCGGTCTGGAAGAAGAACACGTACCAGCTGCGGCGGAGCTGGTCGTAGGTGAAGAATCCGTCGGCCATCGATGCCTGGGGGGCGACAGCCGCCGCCACTACCCGACGCCAGCGTTCGGGGTTGTACGCCGCCGCTCCGTAGGTGGCGAAGGCCCCCCAGTCGTGGCCGACGATCACGGCGTCGTCACCACCGCCGAGTGCACCGTGGAGGGCGCAGGCGTCGAGCGCCAACGTCCCGGTGTCGTACGCACCGTCCGCCGGCACCGACGAGGGCGAGTAGCCGCGCAAGAAGGGCGCGACAGCGTGGAAGCCGGCTTCGGCCAGCCTCGGAAGCAGGTGGCGCCAGGTGTGGGCCGTGTCGGGGAACCCGTGGAGGCACAGGGCGAGGGGCCCGTCCACCGGGCCGTCATCGAGGTAGGCGAACTCGACTCCGTTGGCGCTGACTCGCTGCTGGTCCATGGCCGGGAGGGTAGCCGGGAGAACTTGGCGTTGTCCGACTAGCCTCCTCCTTCGGTGAGAATCACCTTTTTCGGAGTCCGGGGCTCGTGCCCGTGCTCCTCGGACCAACAGCGCCGGTACGGGGGCAACACTTCCTGCGTCCTGGTCGATGTGGACGGGGAGCCACCGTTGATCCTCGACATGGGGACCGGCCTCCGCGCTCTCGGGGCCACCCTCGGTGCCCGATTGGCGCGATTGGGCGAGCCGCTCGGGGCGAGCGTGCTCCTCTCCCACCTCCACTACGACCACGTGCTCGGCCTGCCGTTCTTCGCACCCATGCGGGATCCTGGTGCCGTGCTCGACGTGTATGGGCCCTCCCAGGAGAAGTCATCTCTGCGCGGGGTCCTCTCGAGGATGGTCAGGCCGCCGTTCTTCCCGGTCACCATGTCGGACTTCCGTGGAAAGCTCCGGTTCCACGACCTCGACGGGCCGGTGGAGTTCCAGGTCGGCTCGACCCGGATCTCGGCGCGGACCGTTCCCCACATCGGTCACACGCTCGGATTCCGGATCGAAGCCGAGGGTCGGACCGTGGTCTACATCCCGGATCACCAGGCACCAGCCGGTCTCGACACCATCGAGGAGGAGGTCCTCGCACTGTGTGACGGCGCCGACCTCGTGATCCACGATTCGCAGTTCACCCACGAGGAATTCGGCATCCTGTCCGACTGGGGTCATTCCACCGGCCATTATGCCGCCCACGTCGTACGGGAGTCGGGCGCCCGGAAGCTGGTCCTGTTCCATCACGACCCGTCCCACACCGACGAGGAGATCGACAAGATGCTCGACGATGTGCGGAACGGCAACGCCGGTGCTGCCAGGTCCGTCACGGATGTCGAACGTGCCGAGGGGCCCGGAACCGGTGTGCCATCGGGGCCGGGCGGCAATGACGCCGACGTCACGATCGACATCACCGCTGCGTCAGAGGGCGCGACGGTCGATCTGGAGGCGCGCTGAGGTGGACTTCGACATCGGCGAGTTCAAGGACGCCATGAGCCGCTTCACCACCGGGGTCACGATCGTTGCCGGTATCGAGGACGATCATCCCGTCGGCTTCACCTGCCAGAGTTTCGTCTCGCTCTCGATCGATCCTCCGTTCGTGGCCGTGGCGCCAGCGCGCACGTCGACCAGCTGGCCGCGGATCGCCAGGGCCGGCAAGTTCTGCGTGAACGTCCTCGGCGACCAGCAAGAGGAGCTGTGTCGGGGCTTCGCCCTGTCCGGGGGCGACAAGTTCGCGGGGGTGCCGTGGCGTCCGGCGCCGGTCACCGGCGCGCCGGTGATCGACGGGAGCCTGGCATGGGTCGACTGTGAGATGGAGCTCGCCCACGATGCCGGCGACCACGAGCTGATCATCGGGAAGGTCGTCGATCTGGGTGTGGGCGAAGGCACGCCGCTGGTGTTCTTCCGGAGGGAGTTCGCTACTCTGGCCCGTCGCACCCGAGACGAGGATGGGGAGTAGGTCGTGCCTGAGATCAACGAGTCCGACGTGATCGCCGATGTGATCGTGGTGGAACCGACCGCCCATGGCGACGAGCGGGGCAGGTTCGTCGAGACCTACCGGAGGAGTTGGTTCCCGCTCGGTCGTGAGATGGTGCAGGGGAACCGATCCGAGAAGCAGGCCGGCGCCATCGTCGGCCTGCACTACCACCTTCACCAGGCTGACTACTGGTACGTGCTCCGCGGGACCGCCCGGGTGGTCCTGCACGATCTCCGCCAGGGGTCTCCGACCGACGGCGCCACCCTCGCGCTCGACCTGGACGGAGCGCACGACCGTGGCCTGTTCATCCCGCCCGGCGTCGCACACGGGTTCGCATCGTTGACCGATCTCACGCTCTGGTACCTGGTGGACAACTACTACAACCCCAACGACGAACTGGGGGTGGCCTGGAACGACCCGGCCATCGCCGCCGACTGGGGGCTGTCCGACCCGGTGCTGTCGGAGCGTGACCAGGCGAACCCACTGCGCTCGGACATCGACCCGGGCGTACAGCCGAGGTTCGGTCTTCGGACCTGACCTGATCGGCCGGGACCTGACCTGATCGGCCCGGTCACCGACTCCGGGCCCGCCGCCGGCTCCTGACCGCGCCGGTCGCCGTCTTCGGCCGCGGCGCTCAGAGTTCTGAGAGACTTCGAAGATGGCCTCCCTCAACGACGATTCGCCCACCGTGCCACGACCTGGTGCGGACCGCCTCGGCGCACCGGGCACCGGCGTCCTGGTGACGGGGGGGGCTCCGGCATTGGCCGGGCCACGTCGGTCGCACTGGCGGAGGTCGGTCGTCCGGTGGCCATCTGGGACATCGACGCAGACGGTGCGGAGTTGACAGCCTCGATGTGCCGAGACCTCGGGGCAGAGGCGGTCTGGACCGTGGTCGACGTGGCCGACACGAGTGCCGTCGAGGCAGCCGTGCCGGCTGCTGCTCGGGCCCTCGGGTCGTTGGGCGGTTTCGTCCACGCCGCCGGGGTGTCGGGGCCGATGCCGGTGGACTCCATCGACGACGACCTGTGGAACGCCACTCTCGACGTCAACCTCCGCGCCGGAGTGATGATCTCGCGTATGCTGCTCGAACCGTTCCGGGCGGCGGGGCCGGGCTCGTCGGTCGTCCTGATCTCGTCGATCGAAGGCTTGTTCGGGAGCCTGTTCCTGACCGCCTACTGCGCGTCGAAGGGCGGGGTGCTCGGGGTCATGCGGTCGATCGCCCACCGGTTCGCCGGCGAGGGGTACCGGGTCAACGCGGTCTGCCCCGGGGCCGTCGCCACGCCGATGCTCGCCCCGGCATTCGAGCTGCCCGGGTTCCGCCAGCAACTCGAGGAGCGGACGCCGCTCCAGCGGGTCTCGACCCCGGACGAGATCGCCAGGCCTATCCGGTTCCTGCTCTCGGACGAGGCCTCGTTCATCACCGGGACCCATCTCACCGTCGACGGAGGGCTGACCGCGATCACCGCAATCTGATCGGCACGCCCGAGCTGCCGGCGAGCCCCACCGGATGCCGGTGGGCGCCCCCGCCCGACCTGCCCGTCCAGGCATATACCCCCACCCTGGGATGTGTCTGCTCCGAGCAGTGGCGGGACGCCCACGGCACGGGGCATTTGGAGGGTCACGATCCCCGGTTGCGCTGGTCTTCGGGTTGAATGGTCGGGATGTGGGTCGTCTTGATCGCAGTGGCACTGGTTGTGATCGGCGCCGTCCTGGTCCTGGTGTTCCGACGCCCGAAGAAGGACGATCTGAGAGCGGTGCGGAGCTATCACTCGGCGCTCGGCACGCTCGAGCACCTGTCCGATCGGACCGCAAGGACGACCGCCGATGTTCCCGACCCTCGCGAAGGGCCAGGTGGGGAGCCATCCGCGCCGAGGTCCTACCGGCGTCCGGATGTCACCGGTGCGACACCGGCGCGCCCGGACCGCCCGTCTCCGAGGGGCACCCGCTCCGGGGGGCCCGCCGGCGAGGACGGTGGTGGAGCCCCACGATCGAGCGGTTCGGGCGCCGCCTCCGGAACCGGCACCCACCGTGGCACCGTCCCCCCGGTCCCGGTCCGGGGGAGCGAGGCGTTTCCCGACCCGGCGGACCCCCTCGTCTTCGACGATGCACTCACGCCCGACCGGGTGCATGCCGCGCCGCCCGGTGGGGGGGTTCCTGTTCCGCGTATCGACCGGGCACAGCGGCACGCGCTCGAATCGATGAACCGGCGGCCTCGACGGGGGACGGCCGTGATGATCGTCGTCGTGGTCCTGGTCCTGTTCGGCGCGCTCGCCTATATCGGGAGCCGGAGGTCCCCCACGACGCGGTCGACGCATCAGGCCACTGGACATCCGTCGACCACCGCAGCCGTCCATCCGCGCACGACGGCCACGACCCGTCCGGGCACCCCGGTCCACACGAGCCATGCTCAGCCGGGGAAGCGGAAGGTGACGACCCCGCCGACGACACAGCCGAGTCAGATCGTGGCGACCTCGTCCACGTCGACGACCGCGAGCTATCCGGTGACCAGCGCGGCCTACCAGGTCACCATCACCGCCACCGGACCGTGCTGGGTGAACGCGACCTCGGCCTCGTCGGGCTCGACGCTGTGGACCGGGACCCTGCAGGTGGGAGGGGTCCAGTCCTTCCAGGGGAGTGGCACGGTCAGGTTGGAGCTGGGGAGCCCATCGGTGTCCGTGGACGTCGACAGCGTGCCCGTCGTGTTCCCGAGCCCCATGCACGCTCCCTTCATCGCAACGTTCGTCCCCGGCGCCCCCGCTCCGAACGCGACCTCGGCCATCGCGGCGCCGACGACCACGACCACGGGCTGAGCCCTCAGACCCGGCCGGCACGCACCCGGTCGAAACAAATCGGAGCGAGGGGAGACCTGCCGCTGTCCGCCTATCCGGCCATCCCGAGGACGTCGAGGATGAATGCGTAGACGAACGCCTCGTCCTTCCAGGCGTCGTACCGACCCGAAGGCCCCCCGTGACCGGCACCGAGCTCGGTTTTGAGCAACACCCGGTTCTCGGGATTGGCGGCCCGGAGCTTGGCCACCCATTTGGCCGGCTCCCAGAAGCCGACGCGCGGATCGGACAGACCGGCCGTCGCCAGGATGTCGGGGTAGCGGACCGGCCTTCCTGAGTCGTCGACGGCTCGGACGTTGTCGTACGGGGAGTACGACTTCATGACCGCATAGATCTCGGGGTCCTCGACCGGGTTGCCCCACTCCTCCCACTCGAGGACCGTCAGGGGAAGCGTCTCGTCCAGGACGGTGGTCAGACAGTCGACGAAAGGGACCTCGGCCACCACGGCCCGGAACAGGTCCGGGGCCAGGTTGGCCACGACCCCCATCAACAGGCCCCCGGCGCTCCCACCCCTCGCCACCAGCATGTCGGGTCTCGTCCATCCGTCGGCGACCAGGTGCCGGGCGCAGGCGATGAAGTCGGTGAAGGTGTTGGGCTTGGCCGCGAATTTGCCCTCTTCGTACCAGTGGCGACCCATCTCACCTCCCCCCCGGACGTGTGCGATCGCGAAGACGAACCCGCGGTCGAGGAGGCTCAGCCGCAGCGAGGAGAAGGTCGGGTCCATCGAGGCCTCGTAGGAGCCGTACCCGTAGAGCAGGCACGGCGCCGGAGCCCCGGTGCCCGGTCCGGTGACGAGGTCGGCTCGGTAGGCCAGGGAGATGGGTATCTCCGTCCCGTCGTCAGCCACCGCCCACCGGCGCTCGGTGCGGAAATGGGCGGGGTCGAAGTCCCCGAGCACCGGTTGTCGCTTCCGCAGGACCGTCCGGCCGGTCTCCAGGTCCAGGTCGTAGACCGAGCGGGGGGTCACCAGGGAGGTGTACTCGTACCGCAGCGTCGTCGAGTCGTACTCGGGGTTGGCGCCGCTCCAGACGGTCGACGGCGAATCGGGTTGCTCGACGGGAACCGAGGCGCCCGTGGTGTGGTCGATCACCCGCATCCTGGTCTCGCCAGCCTCCCGCTCATAGACGGCCAGGTGCCCGATGAACGGGTCGACGTTGTCCAGCCTCACTCCGGATCGTGCCGGGATCACCTCACGCCAGGAGGACCGTCCCGTGGCGGAGTCGGATGCCTCCAGGAGGCGGAAGTCCTCGGCCCCGTAATTGGTCACCACGAGGAACCGGCTGCTCCGCCCCCGAGCCGGATCACCCCGGTCATGGTCCACGCTGTACTCGATGCCGTGCCGCCTGGGCTCGAAGACGACGAGCTCTCCGAACGGATCTTCGGCCGAGAGGTGTCGCACCTCCGACGTCACTTTCGAGTCGAGGACCACCAGGATGGTGGTGTCGTCCTTGGTCCGTCCCACCCCGAGGTAGAAGCGGCCGTCCGGTTCCTCGTACACGAGCACGTCGGTGGCCGGGTCGGTGCCCACGCGGTGACGCCACAGCTGGTACGGGCGCATGGCCTCGTCCACCCGCACGTAGAAGACCGTGGCGTTGTCGTTGGCCCAGGCCGATCCGTAGTAGGTGTCGGGGATCGACTCGGACGACTCGACCCCCGTGTCGAGGTCGGTGAAGCGCATGGTGAACCGTTCGGCCCCGGAGGTGTCGGTCGAGTACACCAACCAGCGGTGATCCGGGCTGATCTCGAGGTTCCCGAGGGCGAAGTACTCGTGGCCCTCGGCGAGGACGTTCTCGTCCAGCAGCACCTGCTCGTCCGCCGGGCGCACCGACGGATCGTCCTCCTCCGCAGCTGGTGGCGCGGCCCCGGCACGACCGTCAGCACCGGTGTTCTCTGTCGGCCGGTTGGGCCGGTTAAGCCGGTTGGGCCGTTCGGGCCGGTCGGGACCTTCGGATCCACCGGCGACCGGTCGCCTGCAGTGGATCCCGTAGTTGCTCCCCTCCACCGTGCGGCTGTAGTAGAGCCAGGGCCCCTTGCGGACCGGGACCGAGAGGTCCGTCTCTTCGATACGGGCGACCATCTCGTCGAACAGGGCGTCCCTGAGGGCCGCCGTGCCCGCCATCATCGCCTCGGTGTAGGCGTTCTCGGCCTCGAGGTGGTTGATGACCCGGGGATCGTCCTTGTCCCGGAGCCAGAACCAGTCGTCGATGCGCACGTCTCCATGGGCGCTGAGCTCCACCGGGCGCCGTTCGGGTACTGGGGGGGCGACCGGTGGCGCCGGGCCGGTCGAACCGGGGTCCCTCCTGGTTCCGGCCTCGGTGGCCGTGGCGCCGGAGGGTCCGCTGGTCGTGGGATCGGGCATCTGACCAGGATGGCACGGCTGTTCGGCCGTCATACTCCGGGGGTAAACCATGGGCGGCCCGGGGTTGTTACTATCTGAATAGGAGAAATCACTCGTCCGACCGGGCGGCGTTCTCAGGAGCCTCTATGACGACCACCGATCTCGACCTCGGAAAGTACAAGCTTGGGTGGTCCGACGAGGAGAACTATGTCTTCAAGCCGAAGAAGGGCCTGAACGAGTCCATCGTGCGAGAGATGTCGCTCATGAAGAAGGAGCCCGAGTGGATGCGGGACTTCCGACTGCGGGCGCTCCAGCGGTTCGAGAAGCGTCCGATGGCCCAGTGGTTCGCCGTCAACATGCCCGACCTCGACTTCGACGACATCTACTACTACATCAAGCCGACATCGGGCCAGGTCGAGGACTGGAACGACCTCCCCGACGCCATCAAGAACACCTACGAGAAGCTGGGCATCCCCGAGGCGGAGCGCAAGTACCTGGCCGGGGTGACCGCCCAGTACGAGTCCGAGGTGGTCTTCCACCGCAATCGCGAGGATCTCGAGGCCCTGGGCATCATCTTCTGCGACATGGACACCGCCGTCCGTGAGTACCCGGACCTCGTCCGCAGGTACTTCGGGACGGTCATCCCTCCCAATGACAACAAGTTCGCCGCCCTCAACTCGGCCGTCTGGTCCGGTGGCTCGTTCATCTACGTGCCGCCCAACGTGGTGGTCGACCAGCCCCTGCAGGCCTACTTCCGGATCAACGCCGAGAACATGGG
>JBKQRT010000235.1:0-5540 GCA_052143895.1 Acidimicrobiales bacterium
CCAAGAAACGGCGGCCCGGTGAGATCGGGAGGCTGGGGCCACCCCGCCCGCTCCTGACGAGGTGGCCGCCAGCCTCCCTACCCGGTTCCGCCCATGGAAACAGTGGTTGTCAGTCGTTCGCGGGTCAATGGGAACCGAGGCCGCAAACGCCCCGGCACCCAACCCCCGCCCCGACCGTTTGCGGAGCACAGGGGCGATCCACCCGCACGTCACAACCTCCCCTCATACTTGGACCACAGCCAATGAATGGAGCCACTCAAATGGTCCAGTTCGCGAGCGAACCCACAGTCTCAGTCGATCAATCTCGGGCGACCGTCACCCTGAGGCTCGCCGATAATTCAACCGATTCTGTGTGGCGAGCACTCTTTAACGAACTGGCGAAGGACTCTCCCGTCGACGCCGAAGCAATGGGGAGCAGGTCGGAAGATATAGACCGGACCGTGATCGTGCTCCGCCTGGACAAGGGGACGGATGCGCAGGACGTCGACTCTGCGCTCGATGCCGTTCACGGGATCGCAAAGCGGGCCGATGCCGGCCTGTACGACCGCCGGCACGCCGGGGATCAGGTGAGGTACGCAGCTGACGCATGGTGGCGGAGAATGAGTCGACAATTCTAGGTCTGCGAGTGCACGTCAGCTTCAGGCGGTATGGATTCCTGCCTCCAGCGACGCGGCAGCCGCTATCGCCTGGTCCTCGGTCCCATGGGTGTACACCCGGAGCGTGAGAGCGGGGACCGAGTGCCCGAGTCGGTCGGCCACGGTCCTAGCGTTGTGCCCACTCCGCATTGGTTCCGTTGCCGTGTAGTGCCGGAGATCAGGGAGCCGGTACGACCACCGCTCCTCGGGCCGAGGGGAACCTGAGCCGGGCCAACGTGGCCCGCTACCGCGATCCCGGGCCCGTATACAGGCGACCGGAGACCCCGTTGCTGCCAGAGGCCGCCGGCCGTCCCGCCGTCCCGCCACGGAGACCCTACCCCATAAGCCGCTGCCGAGGTCGGGCCATACGTGCACTACGGTGGACACGCCGGACCCGTCGAGCGGAAGGTCCCGCCACGTCGGATCGGGATGCTCACGGCAGGTGGATCAGAGTTCAGGGTCCCCGTCACGTAACGAATTGGGGGTGCCGATCGTTGGATACCGACGACGGGGCAACTACTTAGAAAGGCAAAACTTATGCGACGTGCATTGCTTCTGGCTGCAGCGCTGGCCATTCCGGTCTCGGGGGCAGCGGTTGTGGGTATCACCACGCCGGCTTTCGCAGCGGCGAAGATCACCTGTACCACTTTGACCGGAACGATCTCTGGCACCATCACCGTCAGCGGTTGCACCGGTGGCCACACGGGCGGAAGCTCCATGCCGCTTCCTGCTGCTGCATTGGCAGTTGGAGGGACGATCGACTGGGTCATGACCCCTAACAGCACGACCATTGGCGCCCCCGTGCTCACACCCACTTCCGCCAAGAAGTGCCCCGGCTATGTGAAGAAGGGCTTGTCCAACCCCACGGCTGAGAAATTCAACGCCCCGGTGACGGCCGACACGGGGGACGGCATTGCGTTCGGCACCAGCAAGGACAAGGCGACTGGGGCGGTCTGCATCTCCTCCAGCGGGAACATCACGGCGCTGAAGAATTTGGTGACCAGCTGATCGCTGATTCACCCTCGGTTCGGTCGGGGCTCTCTTCCTGCCGAACCGCAAACGAGCAAGGGATGAACGTGTGATGCGCCAAGGCTCCGCCCTGAAGGGCGGGGCCTTGGCAATTCACGTGGTGCTGCTCACGACGTGCTGGGAGTCGGCCCGGCCATCCTCGCGGTGCGGTGCACTGCACCGCTTCGGTGTCCCGAACCGCCCCTGAGTCAGAGGATCGTCGGGACGGACGGTCGTGGTGACCCGATGACGACATCGCTAGTCACCTATCCGTCACCTTGTTGGCCACCCGGTCGACACCGCCCTCCGGCTTGCCCGCTCCCTTGATGCGGTCATCGTCGGTCAGATCACCCGCCGCCTGCTTGTGCTTGCCCTTCGCTTCATCCTCACACCTATGTCAGAGCTCCTTCGGCCCGGTGATCCTCGATGCGATCGCGTGCGTGCCGGATACCCGAGCGGACGGCGGGCGCGCCGGCGTCTGATCCTGTGGCCTAGCGTTCCCGTCGTGGCCCACTACGCCGAAGCGTTCAGCGTCCAGCCTGGTCAGTGCTTTCGGTTCGTCCACGACGGCGTGGGCCACGCGAAGCACTGCCCGGCACCGGTCACCCGTCACGGCGTATTCGTCGACGGGAAGGGCAAGCGGTGGGATGTCGACGCCTGCGATCATCATGCGAAGGAAGCCACGACCGGCCCGTGAGCATCGGCGTATTCGTCCAGACGTGCAACTCGTGCGCGCTTCGATTCCATCCCGACGACCGGCCAGACGTCCATGCCGTGAGATGCGAACCGGCCGACGTCGACGAGCTGATCCTCGACGGGTACACGATCCTCACCGGATGGGTCGGCAGTGACGGCGAGCCGGTCATGTTCATGGCTGCCCGCATTGGGAGGACGAGTGGCCGATTTAGGGGGCGAGCCGGTCTACGCGCCGTCGGCAACCGATCATCCGCCGTGTGCCTTGACCTTTTCGTTCAGCGCCTGCCTCGTAACTTCGATGATCGTTGTGTCGGGCAGGCTGGAAGCCATCGCCGTCGTGCAGGCCCCCGACCGGTCCTGACCGTCACCGCGACCGACCGTGCCGGGGGGCCTCACCCCCGTGAGCAGGCTGCCCCCGGTTCAGCGCCGGCGTCGGGTCCAGCTACGGCACCCGTTCCGCCCGGACCCTTGTGGAACCGGAACCACCCGCCATAGTCTGGGAGTGGCCCCAACGCAAGGTGTAGCGGGGCGCAACGACGACAAATGGCAAACCCTCCGTGAGGGGGGGACGCAAAACCACGGGACTCCCTGAGTCAGCCGGGCTGCCGAATCAGGTGCGCCGAACACAGCACCGCGATGAGTCATCCCCGCCTCTCGGAGGTGGAGGGGCGATGGACCACGGCCGGGGTACGCAGGGCCAACGGGTTCGGCACGGGCGATCGACGCCGGGGCAACGGCTTGGCCTCGTGGTAATGATCGTCCTGGCCGCGGTGGTGTCAGGTGCTGGACTGACGGCGACGGCGATGGGCCTCGACGGCGCACCGGCGCCAGGGGTCGGGTCGGCACGGGCATTGGTGACCAGCCTCACCAACCCGGCGGCGTCCCCGCTCCCGAAGGCTGCTACCCCCGCCTCGGGTCCGGCGCCCCCGCTCGCGGCACCGCCGACCACCACCACCACGAGCCCCGGATCGGGGGCGAAGCCGGTCATCGCCCCCACCACCACGACGACGGTGCCGACCGTACCGTCTCCCACCACGACACGGCCGGTGGCGACGACGACGGTGCCAACGGCGTCGACCACCACCACCACCACCACCACCACGAGCCCCGGGTCGGGGGCGAAGCCGGTCACCGCGGCCCCATCGTCGCCCTCGAATGCGGCAGCGGTGCCGATGCCGGCGACGCCTCCGCCGGCCACCACCACGACGACCTCCGCACCGCCCGTCATCCCGTCGAACTGCAGCACCGACGTGTCGGCCACCCTCGACGCCTACCTGGCCGCGTTGCCGTCCGGTGCGGTCTTCTCGTCGCCCCCCGGCGCCTGCTATCTGGTCAACGAGGGCATCAGGATCACCCACCCGATCGTCCTCTTCGGGGGCGAGTTGAAGGACGACGGCTCCGTGGTGCCGCCGCGACAGCCCGGCAAGGAGGCACCCAGCCTCCATCCGATCATCTTGATCAAGGACACATCAGGGGTGACGATCGATGACATGAGTCTGGTCGGGGCGAACCCGGGCGGCGGCTACCATGCCGCGCTGGTCGGGCAGTCCGGGATCGACGTGCGCTCGTCGTCCGAGGTGACGATCGATGACGTCACGACCCTCGACACCTACGGAGACGGACTGACACTCTTCCTCGCTTCCGGGGCCGGGACCGGTCCGGACAAGAACGTGTCCGTGAACGGTCTCACGGTGACGAGAGCCGGGCGCCAGGGGATCACTCCGGCCTACGTCTACGGTGCCACCTTCTCGAACGTCGACATCGTGTCAGCCGCCGACAACGGGTGGGACTTCGAGAGCGACTTGCCCAACGTCGGCACCGGCGACATCACTATCACCCACTCGACGTGGAGTCACGGCGTCAACATGATCGAGCCGCTCACCGGGCCGGTCACGTTCGACCATGACACCGGCTCCGGCCACTTTATCCTCGACGACGCCCTCTCCGACCAGCCGGTCAGCGTCCTCGACAGCACCCTCTACGTCCCGCCCGACGATCACGGGGACCCGCCCGCGGGCATCACGCAGCGGGGAGGTCAGTTGACCTTCACCCATGCGACCATCGGACGCACACCGTCGGACAAGGCGCCGACCGGACCGGCCTGGTCCGTGACCGACGGTGGGCACCTGACCTTCGACCACTCGCCCGTCACCGCTCCGCTCGGTACCTCGGTCGGCAACTCCAAGGTGACGATCGTCAAGTAGGTCGCGCTACTTCTTGGTGTCCCAACTACCGAAGGGCGCGCCTCACCAGGTGAACGGGGAGCCTTGTTCTCAGCCCAATCTTCCGATGGCCTTGCCTGGACTGAGTCCTCAAAAAGTCCTCAGAACCTTCGGCGTAGACCACCGGCTGCCAACGGTTGCCAATGATTAACCCGCAGGTGGACAGCATTTCTCAACGATTGCCAATCATCCCCGCCCATGCCTGCCACGTTCCGCTTCAACGTGTAGAGGGCGCCGTTCGGCCTGGCAGGGGGCGGTGGTGTTGGATGTGGTTGGCGGGCATCGAGGGCAACGCGGTGCAAGGTTGACCGTCCGCTGAAATTCAAACCTCGAAATTCGCACCTCGAACCCACCGCGCTCCTACCGATCCTGGCAATTGATGGCGAGTGACGGGCGAGAAGGCCGATGTCGGCGGCCTGGACACCGGCCCCTTCTATGAGGCGCGCTGTCCAGCGAAGGTACAGGACCTCACCAAGTGCCGGAAGGGCTCATCGGCCGCGTTGATGATTGCGCCCACCTGGATGTCCGTGGGAATCGTCATTGCCGATCCGGTCTTCCGCCGGCGGGGGGACGGCGATCCCTTCGTCCGAGTCGGTGAGGATCACCTTGTCGGCGACGGCTCCATGGAGAGCGGTCCGAACGTCGTTGACTCGGGTGTGGATGGTGTCCGGGGCGAGGATTCGCGCTGACAGTGGCAACTCGAATCGCTCATCGTGGCGAGCCGGACCACGATGAGCGGTCTGCTCAACTGGCCGCCGCACGTCTGCGAATCACGGCGTCGGGGGTTGAGCTAGCCACTAAGCGTGTCAATGAGCTGTTCACGCTAGCGGACGTTGCGGAGGGCCTGTTAGGGTTCGCGACTGTGACGGAACACGGCTGTGGTCGTCCTCCCACTTCGGGTCGGGATGCTCACGGCAGGTGGATCAGAGTTCAGGGTCCCCGTCACGTAACGAATTGGGGGTGCCGATCGTTGGATACC
>JBKQRT010000236.1:0-4807 GCA_052143895.1 Acidimicrobiales bacterium
CGATATGCATCGAGCCGCCGCGGCCGTGGCAGTATCCGGTCTCCTTGCCCAGAAACTCCGCGAACATGCGATTGACGTCGCCGCCCTTGGCGATGCAGTGGCCGTGTCGCGCAGGAACTGCACGCCCCCTGCAGCTGCACCTCGACGACTCCGGTGGCGGTGTCGGCGAACAACAGCGCGAGATCCCCCCCGTCGGCCTGGACGGCGGGACGCATCAGTTCGATGAGGGCGGTCAGCTTGGCCAGCCGCTCGCTCCGCTCCTCGTCGGTGATGGGTGCACCGGCGTCCCCCGACGGGTCGTCGGCCCTACGGTCAGCAGCGTCGATGTCTTCTGGTTCCACGGTCTTCCTCTCGCCGGTACAGAGGCAAACCTCTGCGGTCGCCGGACTATTCCTCCGTCCCAGTCTTCCGTACCGGTCGGCGGCCCCGTGCGGCGACCCGGAACCGGTTCCCGAAGGGCCGTCGATGGCCCCGGCGGAGGACGCCGCCGGTTACGATGGCTTGTGCCCATGGAGACAGCCGCGACTCCCCCGGGGCCGATCGGACTCATTCTGCCGACGTTCGTGCAGGACACGGTGCCACCCTGGGCCGATGCGTCAAGCAGAGCCGGCAGCCCAGCCACCGACCCACTCACCGATCTCGCCGACCTGTGCCGTGCCGCCGAGCAGTCGGGAGCGGACGCGCTGTGGGCCTGCGACCACCTGTTCTGGCACGGGCCGTGCCTCGAGTGCCTGACCGTCCTGACCGTGGCGGCCACCGCCACCGAGCGGGCCACACTCGGGAGCTGCGTCGTGCAGCTCCCGTTGCGGCAGGCGTCGGTCGTGGCCAAGCAGGTGGCCACCCTCCAGGCCCTGACCGGGGGCCGGATGGTCCTCGGCGTCGGTGTGGGCAGCCACCCAGGCGAGTACGAACAGGTCGGCGTCGACTACCACACGAGGGGCCGGCGGCTCGACGCCGGGATCCTCGAGCTCCGACGGTCCTGGGCCACGGGCGCCGGTGACGCACCGTCGGGCTACCGGCAGCTTCCGGCGCCGGCGGCCGTACCGGTGTGGGTGGGCGGTTCCTCCGAAGCCGCGCTCCGCCGGGCGGCCACCCTGGCCGACGGATGGATGCCTCTCTTCCTCAGTCCGGACGAGTACGAAGGCGCGGTCGAGCGCCTGGGCAAGGAAGTCGACCGGTCCGGTCGAGCGGCAGACGATGTGACGCCCGCCATCGTCCTGTTCGTGTCGGTCGACGACGACCCGGGCCGGGCGCGCGCCCGGGGCACGGCCTGGATGTCCTCGCTGTACGGGATACCGGCCAAGGCGTTCGACCGGCACCTGGTGTACGGGACCGCCGACGAGGTGGCCAGTGCCGTCGCCACCTACCGGAGCGCGGGGGCAAGACACGTGGCCGTCTATGTCACCGCCGACCGACCGTTGGAGCAGTTCGAGCGCCTGTCCGCCGCGCTGGCGAGATCCGGGACGCCGAACCGAGGATAAGAAGGGCATCATGGACCGCACCGCACACATCGTGGGCACCGGCATCTCGGCGATGAACCGACGGGACAGCACCGCCGTCGAGATGGCCCACCAGGTGGTGGCTGACGCCCTGGCCGACGCCCGCATCGACCCGGCCGACGTCGACCTCGTGGTCTTCGCCAACGCCACCGCCGGCCGGCTGCTCGACCAGGGGTGCATCCGCGGCGAGGCCTTCCTGAAGCAGGCGGGGCTGCGCAATGCCGGCATCATCAACGTCGACAACTCGTGCGCCGGCGGCTCGTCGGCGCTCCACCTGGCCACGTTGGCCAGCCAGGGTGGCAGTCCGGTGGTGATGGCGGTCGGGGTCGAAAAGATGTGGACCGGCGATCGGGCCCAGACCCTGGCCGGCATCGAGGACGGGGTCCCCCTGGCCGACCGGATCCGCATGCACGACGAGCTGGAGAACCCCTCGGGGTCGGTGCTCATGGCGCTCAACGCGGTGTGGACGATCGAGCTCATGGAGGAGCGGGGCGCCACCATCGAGCAGTTCGCCGCCACCACGGTGAAGGCCCGCCGGCACGGCGCGCTCAATCCGCACGCGCAGTTCCAGTCCGAGGTCACCCTCGAGGAGGTGCTCCAATCGGCACCCATCGTGTGGCCGCTGACCCGGCTCATGTGCTCGTCGTTCACCGACGGTGCCGCGGCGGTGGTCCTGTTGGCCACGGCACGGCCCGGGGCTCCGAGGATCCGCGCCAGCACCATCCGTTCGGGCAACGGTGACCTCGACTATCACGAGCGGATGGCCGAGACGGCCGCGGTGGCGTGGGACGCGGCGGGCATCGACCCGGCCGACGTGGACGTGATCGAGCTGCACGACGCCACCAGCCCCGAGGAGCTCTACGCCCTCGAGTCGCTCGGCTTCTTCAAGCCGGGTGACGCCGGCCCGGCCACCATGGCCGGTGACACGACCATCGGCGGCAAGGGCGTGACCGTCAACACCAGCGGGGGCCTGGTGGCCAGGGGCCACCCCCTCGGTGCCACCGGGATCGCCCAGGTGGTCGAGCTCACCGCCCAGCTCCGCGACGAGGCGGGTCCGCGCCAGGTAGAGGGGGCCCGATTGGCGGTGGCGGCCAATACGGGTGGCATGATCAGGAACGAGGCGGGACGCGCCGACGCCGGGTTCATCGGAATCCACGTACTCGAGGCAGGCTGAACCATGAAGGGCGAACGACGATGAAGACGACACGCGGCGGCATCGTGACCGGGTGGGGCATCGCCGTCCCGGATAAGGTGGTCACCAACGACGACCTGTCGGTCACCATGGACACCAACGACGCCTGGATCCGAGAGCGGACCGGCATCCGCGAGCGCCGGATCGGCGGGACGACCTCCCAGCTGGCCATCGAGGCGGGGTTGGCCGCCCTCGAGCGCGCCGGCCGGCGACCCGACGAGATCGACGGCATCGTGCTGGCCACCACCACCCCGGACCAGATCGTGCCCGGCACTTCCGCCACCGTCCAGGACGGCATCGGCACCACCGGTGGGGCGTTCGACGTGAACGCTGCGTGCTCGGGGTTCGTCTACGCACTGGCGGTGGCCCACGGCCTGCTGGCCATCGGCTCGGAACGCCTGTTGGTCATCGGGTCCGAGACGCTCAGCAGGATCACCGACTGGGACGACCGTTCGGTGGCCGTGCTGGTCGGTGACGGAGCGGGGGCGGTCGTCCTCGAGGCGGTGGACGGTCCGGGCCAGCTGCTGTCGTGGAACCTCGGTGCCGACGGGTCGCTGCGCCACCTCCTCAAGTGCGACCACGGCGGCTACCTCTTCATGGACGGCAAGGAGATCTTCCGGAAGGCGGTCCGGGTGGTGGTGGAGTCCGCGGAACAGGCCATCGCCGAAGCGGGCCTGACCGTCGACGACATCGACCTGATGGTGCCGCACCAGGCCAACCTGCGGATCATCACCGCCGCCTGCCAACGACTGGGCATCCCCGACGAGAAAGCGGTGGTGACCATCGACCGCTACGGCAACACCTCGTCGGCCTCCATCCCGCTCGCGCTGGTCGACGCCCTCGAGGCCGACCGCCTCCACCACGGGGACCACGTCCTGCTGACCGGGTTCGGTGGCGGCATGACGTGGGCGAGTGCCGTGCTCCGCTGGGGAGGCTGACCGCATGGCCCCACCCCTGGTCGTGTTGGCCGCCGGCATGGCCCGCCGCTACGGCGGGTGCAAGCCGCTGGCGCCCATCGGGCCCGAGGGCGACGCGGTCATCGACCTCCTGGCCAGCGATGCCGTGGCCGCCGGCTTCGGGCAGATCGTGCTGGTGCTCCACCCCGAGACGGGTCCGGCCATCCGTTACCACGTCGAGCGGTGCTGGCCCGACTGGGTCGACGTCCGGTATGCCGAGCAGCGCCTGCCGCTCGGAACGGTGCACGCGGTGCTGGCAGCCCAGAGCGTGCTCGACGCCGACCGTCCCTTCGGGGTGTGCAACGCCGACGACGTCTACGGCGAAGAGGCCATGCGCCTGCTGAGCCGCCAGTTGGTGTCAGACGACGACGAGCACGTGCTCGTCGGCTACGAGCTGCGGTCGACGGTCACCACCGACGACCCGGTCACCCGCGGCGTCTGCGAGGTGGACGGTGAGGGCTACCTGGTGTCCCTCACCGAACGCCGGCAGGTCACCCGACACGACGGTGGGGCCACCTTCAGCTCGGAGGACGGGCTCGAGCCGAAGACCCTGGCGGGAGACCTCCCGGCCTCGGTCAACCTCTGGGGGTTCCGGCCGGGCATCTGGAAAGTCTTCGAGACGGCCATGGAGGGATCGGGGCTCGACGAGGAGGCGCTGCTCGCCCGGGTGGTCGCCGGCGACAACGTGCCGAAGGCAGAGGTGCTGCTGCCCGAGGTGGTCGCCACCATGGCGGCGGACAAGGTCGGCCTGCCGGTGCGGGTCGTCGGCACGGAGGCAAGGCTGCTCGGCGTGACGCACGCAGCCGATCTCCCGGTGGTCAGTGCCGAACTGGCGCGGCAGGTGGCCTGGGGCACCAGGCCAGCGACACTCTGGGGCGAGGTCGACTGAGGGGCGTCGAGGTCCCGGTCGCCGCCCGACGGCTGCCCGCGTCCGGGGGGCGTGCCGAGACGACCTACTCCGGCTGAGGCGCGTCCCCGCCCCCGAGCAGCGAGCTCGCGTCCTGACCGGGAGCACCGGCAGCAGGGGCGGCCGGCGGAACGGCCGAACCCGTGCCGGAGGCGCCGCCCTTGGCCCTGGCCCGGTACGCGATGTAGCCGGCGCCGGCGAAGCAGGCGATCGCGACCACGGCCAGGATCGCGCCACGCTTGTGGTAGTGGCC
>JBKQRT010000237.1:0-5067 GCA_052143895.1 Acidimicrobiales bacterium
GCGTCGTGGGCCACGGCCGTCACGCCGGTGGGTGCGCCCGGTGTCGTGGCCGGGGTCACCGAGTTGGAGGGCGCCGATGGGACGCTGTTCCCCTTGGAGTTGGTGGCGACCACGGTGAAGGTGTACGCCGTGCCGTTGGTCAGTCCGGAGACGGTGCACGGAGAGGCGGCGGCGGAACAGGTCAAGCCACCCGGCGAGGAGGTCGCCGTATAGCTAGTGATGGCTGAGCCCCCGTCATCGGCCGGTGGCGTCCAGGACACGGAGGCGCTGGCGTTGCCGGCGGTGGCGGTCGCCCCGGTGGGGGCGCCGGGCACCGTCTGTGCCCCCTGGAGGTTGACGTAGGCCGCCGGTTGAAACTGGAGGGTCGGGGAGACGCTGATGAGCGGCGTCGTGCTCGGCGGGACGTCGGGAAGCACGGGCACGGTGTAGAGCGGGGGCGTGACCCCACCGGTTTGTCCGGGCCCGGGGTTGCCGCTGCCGTCGTAGCCGGTGAGGAGACAATTGGCCGGCCCGTCGCCGGTGGCACCGCCGAACTTGACCGCGATCGCCGCGGTGATGGTGAACTGCGTGGCACTGGTGATGCCGATGCCGGCCGTCTGCCCGCTGGTGCCGGCGGTGGTGAAGACGTTGCCGGTCGCCAGAGTGCTGTCGAGGAAGGTGGTGTTGGCGCCGTACCCGACGGTGGCCTTCGACCCGGCGGCGGTGGTGGCCGGGGTGATGGTGGCCGACGTCTTGCCGGTGATGGCGGTGATGGTGGCGTTCGCCGCGAGTCCCGCCGTGCTGGACGCCACCGCATCGCCCACGGCGGCGCCCGCGAAGTCACCGGTCAGGGTGGTCGATCCGCTGCTCCACGCCACCTTCGCCACCGTGCCTCCGCCGTCGGGCTGCGACAGGGTCGGCGAGTTGTAGGTGTAGGAGCCGGTGGCATTGCCGTCGGTCGACCCGATCGCCTCTGTCCACTGGAGCTTGAGCGGATTGGTGCCGAGGCCCAACGCGTAGATGTTGGCGACGAAGGCCCCGACGATGGTGGTGCCGGCCGTGCCGCTGAACCCGAAGGTGGCGCCGGTCGGTGCTGCGGAGTCCACCGACGTGTTGCCCAACAGCGTGGTGACGTAGGGGGCGACTTTGCCGGCCTCGAGCGTCGAGGTGCAGTCGGCCTCGTAGGAGATGGCGGGGGCGGTCGGGTTGCCGGGGGGATTGTTCGCCACGGCCACCGCGCTGCCGGCGCCGCCGATGATCACACTGGCACTGCCCAGGGTGAGGGCGCAGGCGGCGCCGAGGGCGCCGGCGATCCGGCCGGCCCTGCTCCGCGTGCTCCTCGTCGTGCTCCGCGCGGCGTCGGAGACTCCGACGCCGCGGGCTGTACGAGACCGAAAGATGCTCATCGACCA
Organism: Acidimicrobiales bacterium; assembly: GCA_052143895.1. Lineage (GTDB taxonomy): Bacteria > Actinomycetota > Acidimicrobiia > Acidimicrobiales > RAAP-2 > Bog-756. The sequence goes on from JBKQRT010000237.1 coordinate 1,392, forward strand.
AACCCCCCGAAAGATTGCTGTCTGGCGCCCGGTGACGACCGACGGATCGGGGTCGGAACGGGCGAACTACCTGTGTAGAAGTGTTGACGGTACGGGATGGGTTGCCCAAATGCAACAGAGCTCCACGGAGAGTGGCGGACTCCCCACACTCCACGGCTGGCGCGTGGCCCGTCAGGCGTTCTTGACCGCCGCCACCAGCTTGGTCAGGGTGTCCTTGGCGTCGCCGAACAGCAGCGTGGTCTTGTCGTCGAAGAGCAGATCGTTGTCGATCCCGGCGAAGCCCGGCCGCATCGAACGCTTGAGGAACACGATGTGCTGTGCCTCGTCGGCGTTGATGATGGGCATGCCGTAGATGGGGCTCCCCGGCGTGTTCTTGGCAGCTGGGTTCACCGTGTCGTTGGCACCGACGACGAGCGCCACGTCAGCGGTGGCCATCTCCGGGTTGGCCTCGTCCATCTCCTTCAATTCGTCGTAGGGGACGTTGGCTTCGGCCAGGAGCACGTTCATGTGGCCCGGCATGCGGCCGGCCACCGGGTGGATGGCGTAGAACACCTCCACCCCCCGTTCCATCAACAGGTCGGCGAGCTCGCGGGCGGTGTGCTGTGCCTGCGCCACGGCGAGGCCGTAGCCAGGGATGATCACGACCTTGCGGGCGTAGGCCAGAAGCACGCCGATGTCCTCAGGCGTCCCGGTCTTGACCGTGCGGGTCTCCCCCGTGCCGTCGACGCCGCCGGTGGCGGTGACCACCGAACCGAACGCACTGAACAGCACGTTGGCCAGCGACCGGCCCATCGCCTTGCTCATCATCCTCGTGAGCAGCATGCCCGACGCGCCGACCAGCGTCCCGGCGATGATCAACAAGTTGTTGTTCAACGTGAAGCCGGAAGCGGCGACGGCCAGTCCGGTGAACGAGTTGAGCAGCGAGATGAGCACCGGGACGTCGGCGCCGCCGATCGGCAGCACGAAGATCACGCCGAGCACCAGCGACAGCACCGCCGTCGCCACGAGCAGTGGCACGCTCCCGGTCACCAGCGTCCCGATGGCCAGGCTCACGATTGCCACGGCCACGATGGCGTTGATGACCTGCTGGGCCGGATAGGTCACCGGCCGACCGGTCATCAGCTCCTGGAGCTTGGCGAAGGCGATGGCGCTCCCGGAAAAGGACACGGACCCCACCAGCACGCCGAACAGCACTTCGCCGATGCGGTACACGGCGGGCTTTCCCGGTGCCTCGATGACGAAGACCACGATGGAGATGAGGGCTGCGGCCCCGCCGCCCACGCCGTTGAAGATGGCCACCATCTGCGGCATGGCGGTCATCTTCACCAGACGGGCGGCGGGCACGGAGATGGCCACGCCGATGGCCATGGCCACCAGTGTCAGCACGAGGTTCAGGGTGTGCGCCCGCACCTCGGGGTAGGCGAAGGTGAAGCCCACAGCCAGCGCGGCCGCCGCTGCGGCCAGGAGGTTGCCGTTACGCGCGTGCTTCGGCGAGCTCAATCCCTTGAGGGCGAGGATGAAGCCGATAGCGGCGAGGAGGTAGACCAGATCGATCCCCGTGTCGAGCTTCACTTGGCACCGCCCGCCGTGTCGTCGCCGGTGTCGTGGGTCGTCGTGGTCGGACGTTCGGTCGGCTTGGCCTTGAACATCTCCAGCATCCGGTCGGTGACCACGAAGCCGCCCACGATGTTGAGCGTGGCGAGCAGCACCGCCAGGAACGCCAGTGTGATCTGGGCCGCGCCCCGGGCCTCACCCATGATGATGATGGTGCCCACGAGCACGATGCCGTGGATGGCGTTGCTGCCCGACATGAGCGGCGTGTGCAGGATGCTCGGCACCGCGCTGATGACCTCGTAGCCCACGAACGCGGCCAGCACGAACACGGTGACGAACTCGAGGATTCCGGTACTCATGATTGCCCCTCCTTCGGGTCGGCGTCGGCCGGCGTCGACTGCGGTTCCGGTGCGGTCTGCGGCCCGGGGGGCGGTGCCAGGCCGAGCGCCTCGGCCGTCGGGCCGTTCACCACCACGCCGGCCCGGACCACGCAGGTGCCGGCTACGATCTCGTCGTCGAAGTCAGGGGCGAGCTCCCCGTCCTTCACCAGCAGCCCGAGGAAGTTTGCGATGTTGCGGGCGTAGAGGAAGCTCGCGTGGGTGGGCATCGTGGCCGGCGGGTTGGTCAGGCCGACGATGGTCACGCCGTGGTGGACCACGTCCTCGCCAGGGACCGAGAGCTCGCAGTTGCCACCCGAGTCGGCCGCCAGGTCGACGATGACCGCGCCTTCGGACATACCCTCCACCATGGACCTGGTCACGAGCACCGGCGCCTTGCGTCCGGGGATCTGGGCAGTGGTGATGACCACATCGGACGCCGCCACTTCGGCTGCCAGCAGCTCCTGCTGCTTGGCCAGGTACTCGGCCGACTGCTCCTTGGCATAGCCGCCGGCGCCCTCCTGGGTCTCGAGCTCGAGCTCGACGAACTTGGCCCCGAGGCTCTGCACCTCTTCCTTGGCGGCGGCCCGCACGTCGTAGGCGCGTACCACCGCACCCAGGCGACGTGTTGTGGCGATGGCCTGCAGGCCGGCGACGCCGGCCCCCATCACCAGCACCTTGGCCGGAGGGACCGTGCCGGCCGCCGTCATGAACATCGGGAAGAACTTGGCCAGGTGCTCCGCGGCGGACAGGCCGGCGCGGTAGCCCGCCACCGTGGCCTGCGAGGAAAGCGCGTCCATCGACTGGGCCCGGCTGATGCGAGGCAGAAGGTCGAGGCTGTACACGGTGGCCCCACGTCCCGCCAGCGCCGCGACCGTGTCGGCGACGGCCACCGGTTGCAGAAGGCTGACCACGGACACGCCTTCGGGAAGGTCGCCGACCTCCGCCACCGTCGGAGGTTGCACACGTGCGACGATCGCCGCATCGGCGACGGCCGACGCGGCGTCCGGAACCACGGTGACACCGGCCTGGCGGTAGCTCTCGTCCGGGAACCGGGCAGCGACGCCGGCGCCGGACTCCATCACCACGTCCACACCGGATCTGGCGAGCTTGGAGGCCACTTCCGGGACGATCGCCACTCGATCCTCACCCGGCCGCGACTCTTTGACGACGGCGAGTTTCACGGCCAGAGGTATAGCGGCAAATCAAGGGCCTCGACCACTCTTTACCGCCTTCGAGCAGCTCGTGATGGGAAAAGCCGCCCGGCGGCGGATGGCGATCCGCCCGCCGGCGGTAGTTCAGTCGGCGTCGGCGGGTACCGGTCCCGGGTCGTCGACCTGATCACGACCCGGGTCCGGGGACGGGTCATCGACCGGCCCGGTGCCGCCGACGTCCGCGCCGCGCTCTTGGTCGTCGTCCACTGCTGCGCAGTCCGCTGCTGCGTCGTCCACCACGTTGCTGTCCGCCAGGGTGTCGTCCACGACTGTGTCGCCGCTCGTGTCGCTGCCCACGACCGTGTCGCCGCTCGTGTCGCTGCCCACCGGCTGGCTGTCCACCACGGCGCTCTCCACGATCGTGTCGTCCAACGCGTCAGCCACCGTGCCACCGTCCACCGCGTCGAAGTCCATCTCCGCGTCGTCTCCGGCATCGTTGGTCACCACCGGTTCGTGCGACTCGTCGCCGGGACGCACCAGCGTCCGGATGTGCGTGCGGGAGAACTGGGGGATGACGTCACCGCCAGCCAT